>NZ_JBEZMM010000021.1:0-124849 GCF_040652715.1 Streptomyces sp. NPDC048196
GGTGTTTGGGACGTAAAGCGTCAGCAGTCCCAAACACCGGCCCCGGAGGTCCGTCACCGCACCCGACACCCACCCAGCCCGCCGCAGGCGCAACGGCGAACCACACCCGCGGCGGGACGGCCAGGTACATGCGGTGCGCCGCAAAGCGCAACGGCGACCAAGCCCCGCGGCGCAGCAGACGGCTACGTGCGGTGCGCCGCAAAGCGCAACGGCGACCAAGCCCCGCGGCGCAGCAGACAGGTCCATGCGGGGCGCCGCGAAGCGCAACGGCGAGACGCCCCGCGGCGCAGCAGACGGCTACGTGCGGGGCGCCGCAAAGCGCAACGGCGAGACGACCCGCGGCGCAGCAGACGGGTACGTGCGGCGCGCCGCAAAGCGCAACCGCGAGACGACCCGCGGCGCAGCAGACGGGTACGTGGGAGGCGCCGCAAAGCGCGCAACGGCAGGGTCAGAACGCCGGCCGTTCAGGGTCGAGTGCGGCCATCCCGTCCCCGGGGGAGGACGCGACCGCGAAGTGGCGTTGCGGGATGCGGCCCGCGCGGTGCGCCAGGCGGCCCGCCGCCACCGCGTGGCGCATCGCGTGTGCCATGAGGACGGGTTCTTGGGCGCGGGTCACCGCGGAGGCCAGCATGACCGCCGCGCAGCCCAGTTCCATCGCGAGGGCCGCGTCGGAGGCCGTGCCGGCGCCGGCGTCCAGGATGACGGGGACGCCGGCCCGCTCGGTGATCAGCTGGAAGTTGTGCGGGTTGCGGATGCCCAGGCCGGAGCCGATCGGCGAGCCCAGCGGCATGATCGCGGCGCAGCCCACGTCCTCCAGTTTGCGGGCCAGCACCGGATCGTCGTTCGTGTAGGGCAGCACCGTGAAGCCGTCGTCCACCAGGGTCTCCGCGGCGTCCAGCAGCTCGATCGGGTCGGGCAGCAGGGTGCGCTCGTCCGCGACGACCTCCAGCTTGACCCAGTCGGTGCCGAGCGCCTCCCGGGCGAGCCGGGCGGTGAGCACCGCCTCGCCCGCGGTGAAGCAGCCCGCCGTATTGGGCAGCACCCGGATCCCGTGCCGGTTCAGGACGGACAGCACCGAGCCCTGCACGGTCGGGTCCAGCCGCCGCATGGCGACCGTGGTCAGCTCCGTACCGGAGGCGAGCAGTGCCCGTTCCAGGACGTCGAGGCTGGGTGCGCCGCCGGTGCCCATGATCAGGCGGGAGGTGAAGGTGGTGTCGGCGATGGTGAGGGGATCGGAGGTGTCGGTGGGCGGGGTGACGCGCGTCTCGGCGGAGAGGTCGGTTTCGGCCATGGCGGGTCAGCCTCCCTGGACCGCGGTGAGGACCTCGACCCGGTCGCCGTCGCCGAGCGGGGTGGCGGGCCACCGGGTGCGCGGCACCACGACCTCGTTGACCGCGGCGGCCACCCCGGACGGCGCCGAGGACAGGGTCGCGACGAGCCGGTCGAGGGTGAGTCCGCCGGGGATCTCGCGGGGTTCGCCGTTGACGGACACCGAGATGGTGGGGGCGGGGGCGCTCATACGGGCTGCTCCTGGAGGAGGCGGGGGTGCGCGGCCTTCGAGGTGGTGGCGAAGCGCGCGGGGCTGAAGGGGCGGGCCTCGTCGGGGAGGCTCCCGGTGGCCAGCAGTTCGGCCATCACGTCACCGGTGACCGGCGTCAGCAGGACACCGTTGCGGAAGTGGCCGGTGGCCAGGTGCAGGCCGGGCAGTTCGGTCGGGCCGAGCAGCGGGGCGTTGTCGGGGGAGCCGGGGCGCAGCCCGGCGCAGCTCTCCACGAGCGGCAGCTCGGTGATGCCGGGCACCAGCTCGTGCGTGTCCCGCAGCAGCTCGTAGACGCCGCCGGCGGTGACCGTGGTGTCCCAGCCCAGCTCCTCGCTGGTGGCGCCGACGACCAGTTCGCCGCTCTCCCGCGGCACCAGATAGAGCGGATTGCCGCGGACGACGGCCCGTACGGTGCGCGACAGGAAGGCGGGGGAGCCGGCCGGCATGTCCGGCAGCCGCAGCCGCAGCACCTGTCCCTTGACCGGCCGCACCGGCGGCCGCACCTCCTCGGGCACCCCGGCCAGCCGGCCGCTGAAGCTGCCCGCCGCCAGTACGGTCTGGCCGGCCGACAGCCGTGTCCCGTCGGCGAGTTGGGCCCCGCCGGCCCGCCCGGCGTCGACCGTCAGCCGCTGCGCGCGCGTGCGGTGGAAGACCACCCCGGCGCGCTCGCAGGCCACCAGCAGCGCATGGGCCAGCCGGCGCGGATCGACCTGGTGGTCGCCGTCGACCCGTAGCCCGCCACGTACGCCGGGGGCCAGCATCGGCTCCAGGCGGCGGCACTCCCGGCCGGTGAGCCACTGGGAGTCCAGCCCCGAACGGATCTGCAGGGCGTGCAGTTCGCGCAGGTGGGCCCGGTCGTCGGCGTCCAGGGCGACCGCCAGGGTGCCGCACCGCCGGTAGCCGGTCGGCTGCCCGCCGGCCTCCTCCAGCTCCTCGACGAACCGCGGATAGCGGCGGGCCGAGGCGAGGTTGAGGCCCAGCAGGGTCTGCTCGCCGTAGTGGAGCTCGGTGACCGCGGCCAGCATGCCGGCCGCGACGTGTGCCGCGCCGCCGCCCGGTGCGGGATCGGCCACGGCGACGGTCAGCCCGCGGCCGGCCGCCCGCCAGGCGGTGACCAGCCCGATGATGCCGCCGCCGATGACGAGTACATCGGGGTGCTTCGTGGTTCCTGTGGCAGGTGGATGCATGGGCGTCCAGCCCCTCCCTTCGCCGGCATGACCCGGATCAGGTTCGTACGGTCGGAGGCCGGCCAGCCTCCCTCTCAGCCCGGTACGCCCGGGCTCCCGCGAGTGCGTGCATCGGTCACCCTAATACGGGGCCGCGACGGGCCGTAAGGGAACGCGGGGCCACACCGGTGGCCCCGGGGACCGGGACGGCGGTCCGTGACGGTGTGTCAGAGATCTCCTTGCGCGCTGCTGCGAGCCGCGTCGCCGCCCGTCCTAGAGTGATCGGGTGAGCGAGCAGAGCAAGTCCTCCCAGGCCCCTGACCGCACGCTGCGCGTGGTGATCGTCGGCGCCGGAATCGCGGGCGTGCAGACCGCGGTCGCCCTGCGGGAACAGGGCTGGCCCGGCACGATCACGCTGATCGGCGACGAGCCGCACCAGCCCTACGACCGCCCCCCGCTCTCCAAGGCGGTCCTGCTGGGCAAGGCCGACGGCTCCGCCTTCGAGGTCGATTTCGCCGGGCTGAACATCGACCTCCACCTCGGCCGCCGGGTCACCGCCCTGGTCCCGGAGGAGCGCGTGGTCGAGACGGATGCGGGCCGGGTGCCGTACGACCACGCGGTGATCGCCACCGGTGCCGACCCGATCACGCTGCCCGGCAGCGAGGGGCTGCCCGGCGTCCACCTGCTGCGCACCCTCGACGACGCCGAACGGCTGCGGCCGGTGCTCGCCGCCCAGCACGAGATCGTGGTCGTCGGGGCCGGCTGGATCGGCGCCGAGTTCGCGACCGCGGCCCGGGAGGCGGGCTGCGCGGTCACCGTCGTCGAGGCCGCCGACCGCCCGCTGGCCGGTGCGCTGCCCGCCGAGGTCGCCGCCCACATGACCGGCTGGTACGCGGACGCCGGCGCCGAGCTGCGGCTCGGCGCCCGGGTCGCCTCCGTGACGTCCGGGGCGGTCACCCTCGCCGACGGCACGGTGCTGCCCGCCGACGCGGTGGTCGTCGGCATCGGCGCCCGCCCCGCCACCGCCTGGCTTGCCGGCTCGGGCGTGGAGATCTCGGTCGAGGACGGCTCGGTGCTCACCGACGAACGGCTGCGCACCTCCGCCCCCGATGTCTACGCGGTCGGCGACTGCGCCTCCTTCCCGTCCACCCGTTACGGCACCCGCCTGCTGGTCCACCACTGGGACAACGCCCTCCAGGGCCCCCGTACGGTCGCCGAGAACATCGCCCGCGCCGGATCGGAGGGGCTGGTCTACGACCCCGTCCCGTACTTCTGGTCCGAGCAGTTCGGCCGGTTCGTGCAGTACGTGGGCCATCACGTGGACTCCGACGAGCTGGTGTGGCGCGGCGACCCCTCCGGCGCGGCCTGGTCGGTGCTCTGGCTGCGCGGCGCCGGCGGGCCGGGCGGGACGCCGGCCGGCGGGAGCCCCGGGGGCCGGCTGGTCGCCCTGCTCGCCGTGGGGCGGCCGCGGGACCTCGCCCAGGGGCGCAAGCTCATCGAGCGGGGTGTGGCCCTGGACCGGGAGCGGGCGGCGAACGCGGCGGTACCGCTGAAGGCCGCGGCGCTGTAGCCGGCGGGCGGCCGGGGCATCGGGGGCGCCGGCGGGCGCACCGGCGGGCGCGCCGAGGGCGCGTGGTCACTCTCCGGTGTGCCGGAACGGCCCTGACGGGGATGCCCGGCTACCGGCTGTCAGTGCGAGGTGGCAGGCTTGTCCTGTGACCGAGATTGACGCAAAGATCGATGGACTCGTCCCCGCCTGGCTCACCCTCCCCGACATCGCCGAACAACTCGGCGTCGAGGTGACCCGTGTCCGGCAGCTGGTCAAGGAGGGCCAGCTGATCGCGGTGCGCCGCGGCGAGAACCGGGTGCTCCAGGTGCCCGCCGATTTCATCAAGGACGACAAGGTGGTCAAGGGCCTCGTCGGTACCCTCACCCTCCTCAAGGACGACGGCTTCACCGACGAGGAGATGCTGGAGTGGCTGTTCACCGAGGATGAGAGCCTGCCCGGCACCCCGGCGCAGGCGCTGCGCGAGAATCGCGGCACGGAGGTCAAGCGCCGGGCCCAGGCCCTCGCCGTCTGACGCCGCCGCCGCGGCCGCCCCCGGCAGCCGCGGCGGCCTCCGCAGCCACCTCGATCCGTAACCACCTTTCGGGGCGTACGGACCGGAAGACCCGGTCCGTACGCCCCTGACCTGGGGGAATCCGCCCATGAGCGCCGCACGACAGGCCCTGTCCGACGCCCGGCTCTATCTCTGCACGGACGCCCGCAGGAAGCAGGGCGACCTCCCGCAGTTCCTGGACGCGGTGCTCGCTTCCGGTGTCGACATCGTCCAGCTGCGCGACAAGGGCATGGAGGCCGGCGAGGAGCTGCGGCACCTGGAGGTCTTCGCGGACGCCTGCCGGCGGCACGGCAAGCTGCTGGCCGTGAACGACCGGGCGGACGTGGCGCACGCCGCCGGCAGCGATGTGCTGCACCTCGGCCAGGGTGACCTGCCCGTCCCGGCCGCCCGCGCCCTGCTCGGCCCCGACGTCCTGATAGGCCGCTCCACGCACGCCGAGGCCGAGGTGGACGTCGCGCTCACCGAAGCGGGCGTGGACTACTTCTGCACCGGCCCCTGCTGGCCGACCCCCACCAAGCCGGGCCGGCACGCCCCCGGCCTGGACCTGGTCCGGTACACCGCCGCGCGCGCCCCCGAGCGCCCCTGGTTCGCGATCGGCGGGATCGACGCCGGCAACCTCGACGAGGTGCTGACGGCCGGCGCCCGCCGGGTGGTGGTGGTCCGGGCGATCACGGAGGCCGACGATCCGGGCGCGGCGGCCGCCGCACTGGCCAAGCGCATCCGGACCTGGGACGCCTGACGGGCCCCGGCGGGCCGCAAAATGTCCACCCACTGGACATGAACCGGACCAACCAGGCATAACGCCGATGACGGTTGGTGTGAGACCGGCTGCTGGTTAACCTGCCCGTATGGCCCTAGGTACAGCTTCCACCAGGACTGATCGCGCACGGACCGTGCGTGAGCTGCTCGCTTCCGGCAAGCAGTCCTACTCCTTCGAGTTCGCCGCCCCGAAGACCGAGAAGGGTGAGCGGACCCTGTGGAACGCCATTCGCCGGATCGAGGCCGTCTCCCCGACCTTCGTCTCCGTCACGTACGGCGCCGGCGGCACCTCCCGTGACGGCACGGTGCGCGCCACGGAGCGCATCGCCACGGACACCACCCTCACCCCGGTGGCCCATCTGACCGCGGTCAACCACTCCCTCGCCGACCTGCGCAACATCATCGGCCAGTACGCCGACGCCGGGATCCGCAACATGCTCGCGCTGCGCGGCGACCCGCCCGGCGACCCCATGGGCGAGTGGATCAAGCACCCGGACGGCGTCTCCTACGCCGCCGACCTGGTCCGGCTGATCAAGGAGTCCGGCGACTTCTGCGTCGGCGTCGCCGCCTTCCCCGAGATGCACCCGCGCTCGACGGACTGGGACACCGACGTGACCCACTTCGTCGCCAAGTGCCGGGCCGGCGCGGACTTCGCCATCACCCAGATGTTCTTCTACCCGGAGGACTACTTCCGGCTCCGCGACCGGGTCGCGGCGGCGGGTTGCCAGACACCCATCATCCCGGAGATCATGCCGGTCACGAACGTCCGTCAGATCGAGCGGTTCGCGCAGCTCAGCAATGCCGCGTTCCCGCCCGAACTGGCCGAGCGCATCCTGGCCGTCAAGGACGACCCGGCGGCGGTACGCTCCATTGGGATCGAGTACGCGACCGAGGTGTGTTCGCGCTTGATGGCCGAGGACGTGCCCGGGTTGCACTTCATTACCCTCAACCACTCCACGGCGACTCTGGAAATCTACGAGAATCTGGGGCTGCACCAGCGGCCCTGATCACGGTGGCCGGCGAGCGGCGGAAGAGGGGCGTATATGGGCTGGACGATCCTCTACATCGCGTTCGGTCTGGTCGCCCTGTGGCTGCTGGGCGAGGTGCTGCTCCAGTACAAGGCCCGGCTGCGCTGGCGGTTGCTCGCCTTCGTCGGCTTCCTCGGCGTCGTCATCGGCGTCATCATCCCCTCGGTGATCGTGATCGGGGTCGGTCTGATCGCGTTCGCCACCGGCCAGACCAATGTGACGCTCTCCTTCAAACGCGGTTTCACCGAGGGCTGGGCGCTGGGCGGCAAGCCCGGTGAGAGCCGGCGGCGCCGCGGTCGCCGGTCCGGCCCGCCCGCCGCCGAACCGTCCCTGCAGGTCTCCGACGTCGAGGCGGTGCCGCCGGCCGACGGTCCCGGTGGCGGCCCGGCCGACGCTCCGCAGGCCGGCCCCGGCCGGGGCGCGGACGGGGGCCCGGACACCTTCGAGAGCACCGGGGGCTTCCAGAGCCCCGGCTTCCCCGGGCAGGACGGTTACGGCGGCCAGGACCCGTACGCCGCCGGCCAGGATGCCTACGCGGACCGGGACTCCTACGCCGGCCAGGATTCCTACGCCGGCCAGGACTCCTACGCCGGTCAGAACTCCTACGACTCCGCGGCCGACGGGTACGGCGCGGGCGGCTACGGCGGTCCGGACCCGTACCAGGACCCGCAGGACCGGAGCGTGTTCGCCACCCAGGCCTTCGACGCCACCACCGTCTACGCACCGCAGCCGATGCCCGAGGAGACCGGCCAGTACGGCATCTACAGCCCGGACGCCCGAGCCCCGCAGAGCAGCGACTACAGCGACTACGGCGGCTACGACGCGTACGGGGCCACCACGGACGGCACCGCGGGCAGCGGCGCCGGTGACGCCAACGGCTATGGCTACGGCGGCAGTTACGGCACGCCCGCGGCCGGCCAGGACCCCTACGGCGACCCGTACGCGGCCTACGGCGACGGCTCCGGCCAGGCCGGCTACTCCGACCCCTACGGCGGCCAGCAGTACGCCGCGCCCTACGACCCCTACGCCCAGCCCGACCCCTACGGCCAGGCGTCCTACGGCGGGCAGCAGTACGGCGACCAGGGCCAGCCGGCGGGACAGAACCCCGGCCAGGGCTACGGCGAGACCCCGCCCGGCGGGGTCTGGGTCCCGCAGCAGCGTGGTGACGAACTCCCGCCCGAGCAGCAGCCCTACCCGCCGTACCAGCAGCAGGACTACGACGGCCGGCCGTACCGCTACTGACGGTGCCGAGAGCCGCAGGCTCGTTCCGGCCCGCCGCCGGGTCGCTCCGACCGCCCCTGACGTCCCCCGACCACCCCGGCCCGGCCCTACGTGGAGCCGTGCCAGTCGTCGCCGTGCACGATCAGTCCCGCGACGAGCGCCCCGGACATCCCGGCGTGCGCCAGACCGCCGCCCGGGTGTGACCAGCCGCCGACCGCGTACAGCCCCGGTATCCGGGTGCGGTTCCCGGGCCGCAGGAAGCGGCCCTCCCGGCCCGGCAACGCGGGGGCCGGTATCGCCTCCCCGTCCGCCGGCGGCAGCACCTCACGCCACAGCACCCGCTCGCGCAGCCCCGGCACCGCGGCCTCGGCCACCGTCGTCAGCCGGTCGGCCGCCTCCTCGACGGCCGCACCGTCGAGCCGGTCCACCGGGCCGTGCGGCGCGACCGTCGCGGACAGCGTCACCGCCTCGTGCTCCCCGTCGGGCCGCGTCGTGGGGTCGTCCGGGCGCAGCACCGTCACCGTCGGCCGCGCACAGGGCGTCCGCGGACCCCCGCTGCCGTCCCCGAACACGCCCGCCAACTCAGCGGCGCGGTCCGGGGCATGGACCACCGTGCGGTGTACCGCGCCCGCCTCGCGGGGCCCGCGCAGCGCCAGACAGACCGTCAGCCGTCCCGGGGCACGGTCCGCCGGGCCGGTCCGCGGCCGCACCTCGTCCGCGTCGTACGGCTCGCGGCCGCCCAGCAGCCCGGGCAGCCGGGCCGGGTCGAGGCCCGCGACCACGAAGGCGGCCTCCTCCCGCCGGCCGTCGGCCAGCTCGACGCCCGCCACCCGGCCGCCCTTCTCGGCGATCCCGGTCACCTCCGCACCGAAGGTGAACTCCACCTTGCGGGCCAGACAGCGCTCGTACAGCGCGTCGGCCAGCGCCCGCACACCGCCGCGGGGGTACCAGCTGCCGAAGGTCTGCTCCATGTACGGCAGCACCGCGGCGCTCGCCGGGGCCCGGCGCGGGTCCAGGCCGTACGCCAGCGCATGGCTCTCCAGGAGGGCGACCAACCGGGGGTCGGCCAGCTCGCGGCGGGCGATCTCGGCGAGGGTGGCCGTCGTCGGCCCCTTGTCGCGCCGGCCGAACAGCCCGCGCCGGCGCACCGCCGGATACGGATCGCGCCCCAGCACCCGCCAGTCCTGCCACAGCGGCTCCTCCAGAAGCGGCCGGCGGGCGGCGTCCCAGGCCTCGCGGGCGCGGCCCACCAGCTCGCTCCAGCGCTCACCGGCCCCCGCGCCCAGCGCCTCGTCCAGCGCCGCGAGGACCCCGGCCCGCGAGGCGTTGGGCAGCGACACCGCCGTACCGTCGGCGAAGACATGGCGGCTCGCGGGATCGACCTGGGACAGCTCCAGGCAGCTCTCCAGCGGCTCGCGGCCGGTTTTGATGAACAGGTCGCGGTAGACCGCGGGCAGATGCAGCAGGCCCGGGCCCGTGTCGAAGGTGAAACCGTCCCGTGCCAGCTGCCGCACCGCGCCGCCGTGCGTCGCGGCACGCTCGAACACCGCCACCCGGTGGCCCGCGACGGCCAGCCGGGCAGCGGCCGCCATCGCGCCCATCCCGGCGCCGATCACCGCAATCCGTGCCATGCCTGCGACTTTATCCGCCGCCACCGACAACGCCGGAACGGGCGGGTGCGGTCGCGGCCGGGGCCCGCTCAGCCCGCCGGCGGCACCCCGGCGCCCGCCGCGGCCAGTCGCTTCTCCTCGCGCCGGGCCCGCCGCCGGCGCAGGTACCGGCGGATCCGCGACCACAGAAGGACCACCACCACGATGCCCGTGAGCAGCAGCAGTGCCGCGATGGACCCGGCGATCAGCGGATGGAAGACCGCGAGGACCACGATCCCGGCCACGCCCAGGTCCTCCAGCAGGCTCAGCACGATGTTGCTGGCCGGCTCCGGCGAGGTGTTCACCGCGATCCGGGTGCCCGCCTTGACCAAGTGGCTCAGCAGCGCCGTGGAGCCGCCCACCGCGCCCGCCGCCAGCTGGGGCAGCGACCCGTCGTGCCCGGCCAGCAGCGCCGCCACCACGCCGCCCGCGACCGGCCGGACGACCGTGTGCACCGCGTCCCAGACCGAGTCGAGGTAGGGGACCTTGTCGGCGATCGCCTCCACCAGGAAGAGCACCCCGGCCACGATCAGCACGTCGGGGCGCTGCAGCGCGGCGGGGACGTCGTCGGTGACGCCGGCCGTGCCGAGCAGGCCGAGGAGCAGGACGACGGCGTAGGCGTTGATCCCGCTCGCCCAGCCACTGGTGAAAACCAAGGGAAGTACGGACACGACGCAGATCGTAGGCCGCCCGTGGGGCCCGGTGCTCAGTTTTGAGTATCCGTACTCAGACGGCCAGATGAGTAGGTACGCGGATGGGCCGGCGGCCGCCCGGACGGAAGAGTGGGGGCCACGGAAGGGAAGCGGCGCCGCACCGCCGACACGGGGCGGCGGAGCGGCGCGGCTCCCGGACGTGACGGGGGAGGACGGGGGAACGACGGGGGAGTACGGGGGCTCCACGGGGGAGCACGGGGGAAACGCCGCCCTGGTCGGATCGGAGGGGGAACGATCCGTGCCAGGGCGGCGCACTCTCCGGTGCGGGCCCGCGGGGGAACACAAAGGGGTGCGCGCCGTACCTGACCAATACGGCGCGCACTCATCCATTTCTGCGGTCGGTCCGCAGCTACCCGCTGTTGTTGTGGCCGGTCGTCACCGGCCTTCCGCGGAACGGCCGCTGACCCGGCCCTGGAGCAGCCGGGACAACGCGGCGTGCACCTCGTCGATCGACCGGTCCGGCTGGTACGACTGCCAGTCCAGGGCCGCCACCAGGACCATCCCGAACAGTGCCGAGGCGGTCAGCGGAATGTCGATCTCCTCGCTCAGCTCCTCCTGGTCGACCGCCTCGCGCAGCACGTTCTCGACGACCGTGATGGCCCGCTCCCGCACCACCATCAGCGTCGACTGCCAGGCGCGGTTGGTGCGCCACAGCTCGGCGACGTAGAGCTGGGTGAGCGCCGGGTAACGGGAGATGAAGTCCAGCCCGGCCCGGATCATCGCGTCCAGTGCGTCGATCCGGCGGCCGCCCCGGTCGATGACCTCGTCGGCGGCCGCCTGCAAGGAGGTCGCCAGCAGCTCTATGCCGTGCCGCAGCAGCTCCTCGAAGAGAACGTTCTTGCTCGCGAAGTTGTAGTAGACCGTGCCCTTCGCGACCCCCGCCCGTTCGGCGATCTCGTCCACCGTGGTGGAGGAGAAGCCCTGTTCGGCGATGAGTGTGACCGCGGCTTCGAAGAGCTTGCGCCGGGTGGCGTCGCGGCGTGTGTTGGAGCTGTCCATGGAGGGGATTGTGCCGCTCTCCGGGGTGTGCGTGCTCACAGGCTCAGCTCCGGGTGGAGGTCCTTCATCCGGACCACCTGGCGGCCACGGGCGGTCAGCGAGGTCAGCAGGAGCGCGCCGACGGTGAAGGCCGCCAGTACCGCACTGCCCTGCCATACGGGCGTGAGGTCGCCCCCGGTGATGAGCCGGCGCAGCCCCTCCACGATGTAACTCATCGGCAGATACGGGTGGATGGCGCCGAAGAAGCCGGGGCTGGTCTGCACCGGGTACGTGCCGCCGGCCGAGGTCAGCTGGAGCATCAGCAGCGCCAGCACCAGGATCCGGCCGGCCGGCCCGAACTGTGCGTTCAGCCACTGCACGATCGCCGAGAAACAGGCCGTGACCAGCGCCAGGAAGCCGAGCGTGCCGGCCGCCCTGGCCATCTGCAGGCCGAGCCCGAAGTGCAGTACGGACATCAGGGCCGCGGTCTGCAGTACGCCCACGCCGACCACCGGCAGCCAGCCGGAGACCGCCACCCGCCAGGAGGAGGCGCCCATCGCCAGCGCCCGCCTGTTGAGCGGCTGGATCAGCATGTACGCCACCATGGCGCCGACCCACAGCGACAGCGGGATGAAGTACGGCGCGAAACCGGTGCCGTAGTTGGGCGCCTTGTGGGCGGCGCCGGAGGCCAGCTGCACCGGGTCGGACATCACCAGGGTGCGGGCGTCGCGCTCCCTCTTGCCGTAGTCGGGGATCCGCTTCGCCCCGTCGTGCAGGCCGCCGGCCAGCTTCTGCGAGCCGTCGGAGAGCTTGAACATGCCGCCGTCCAGGGTTTGCGCGCCGTCCTTGAGCTTGCCCACCCCGGAGTCGAGGTCCTGCATCCCGGCCGCGGCCCGGCCCGTGCCGTCGTGCAGCTGGTGCGCGCCGTCGTTCAGCCGGTCCGCGCCGGCGGCCAGCTGCGCATTGCCCGCGGCCAGCTTGCGGGCGCCCGCGGACACCTTGTGCGCACCGTCGTTGAGGTCGTTGATCTTCTTGACCGCGGCGTCCATGTCGGCGCCCAGGGTGGGGCCGCGCTGCGCCAGCTCGCTCGCCAGGGAGTGCAGGGTTTCCAGGTCCCGGCCCAGCCGGTCGAGGTTCTTCTGGTCGTGGACGTAGCCGCTGACCTCCTCGGCCTTGTCCGCCGCGGTGGCCGCCTGGTCCTTGATGCGCTTCAGTTCGGCGCAGGAGGTGTCGAGGGTGACCCCGCTCTCACAGCGCAGCCGGTAGTAGGTGGCGAGATGGTCGGAGATGCCCCGGGAGAGCTTCGCCCCGGTGGCGGCCGCAGCGGGCAGCTTGTCCAGGTGGTCGTGGACCGCCTGCGAGCCGTCCGCGACGAGCTGGGCGGCCTCGCCGATCTCCTTGCCGTGCGCCCGGACGAACGGTCCCACCTTGCCGACGACGCCGTTGACGGTGTCCGCCAGTTGCTGCGTCCCGTCGGCTACCTGCCCGGCGCCGTCGGCCAGTTGGCGCGAGCCGTCGGCGGCCGTACCGGCGCCGCGGGCGAGGTCGCCGCTCCCTCGGGAGAGCCGCCCGGCGCCCGCGTTCAGGTCACCGAGGCCGGTGACGAGCCGGCCGCTGCCGTTCTTGGCGCCGCCCAGACCGTCGGCCAGCTTGCCGGCGCCGTCCTCGGCCTGCCCGATGCCGTCCCGGAGGCGGCCCGCGCCGTCCGCGGCCTCCTGGGTCTTGTCGTGCAGGGTCGAGAACGAGACGAAGATCTTGTCCAGGAACGTGCGGGACGCCTTCTTCGAGGCCGCCGCGCGCACCTCGGAGAACACCGTCCGGGAGATCTGCCCGACGATGTAGTTGTTCGCGTCGTTCGTGCGCACCTTGAGGGCGCCGGTCTCCGGGTGGTCGCCCGAACTGGAGGCGATCCGCCGGCTGAAGTCCTTCGGGATGGACAGCGACAGGTAGTACGTGCCGTCCTCGATGCCCCGGGCGGCCTCCGCGGCGCCCACCGGCTGCCAGTCGAAGGTGTGGCTGTCCGCGAGGCCGTCGACGATGCTGTCGCCCGCGGAGAGGTGCTTCCCGCCGACCTCGGCGCCCTTGTCCTCGTTGACCAGCGCGACCGGTATCTTGTCCAGCCGCCCGTACGGGTCCCAGAAGGACCACAGGTAGAGCGCGCCGTACAACAGCGGCAGGAGCAGCAGCGCGGCCAGTGCGGCGCGCGGCAGCTTCCCCCTCCCGAACCGCTTCAGCTCAAGCGCGGCCAGCTTCGGCGAGCGCATCGGCCGCCCCTCCTCGTCGTCCTTCGCGTCGTCGTCCTTCGCCTCGCCGTCGCCGTCCCCGGCGGCCGGCTCCTCGGACCCCTGCGCGGGGGGCTGCGCGCCCGTGTCCCGCGCGCCTGCGGCGGCCTGTCCGGTGGTCCGCACCGGGCGGTTGCCGGTCCGGACCAGCACCACGTCCGCGCCGTCCCCGGGCGGCTCGCTGCACACCGCGAGGACGGTCGTGCCGGCCGCGGCGATGCCGCGCAGCATCTCCCAGGCGGCGGTGCGCTCCTCGTCGGACAGCTTCAGGTCGGTGTCGTCGACGGCCAGCAGCCGGGGCCGGCCGATCATCGCGAGCGCCACGGAGAGCCGCAGCGCCTCCAGCCGCTCCAGGTCGCGCACCGACGTGCGGATCCCCTTGGGCAGCGCCGCGAGGTCGAGCCCGGCCGTCGCCAGCGCGTCGTCCACCAGGGCGCGGGCCTCGGCCCGGCGCTCCCGGCGCGGCCGCAGCAGGGCGCGCAGCGAACCGCCGAACCGGCCCTGCAACAGGGCGCGTTCGCGCAGGTGCTCGCCTACGGTCAGGGCAGGTTCGAGATCGGCGATCCCGGGCACATGCGCGAGTGCGGTGACCGACCGGACCGCGGCCTTCTTCTTGGGCAGTGCCAGCCCGCCGATCCCTGCGGTGCCCTCGGCGGACTTCATCCGGCCGGTGAGCGCGAGCAGCAGGCACGTACGGCCCGAGCCCGACGGGCCCTGTACGGCGATCAGCGAGCCGGGGCCGGCCGTGATGTCGACGTTCCGGAACGCCCAGCCGCGGGGGCCCTTGACCCCGAACCGCTCGGCCGTGACCGCCGCCCCGTGCGGGGTGCTGTCCACGATCCCTCCCTTGTACTGACTGGTCAGTACAAACACTATGCCGCATCCCACCCCGCCCTCCGCAAGGGGGGCCGGCGAAACGGTTCGCGCCGGGAATCGCCCGCGCTTGCCCCGCTCCGCGCGAAATCCGCCGTACGGCCGGCGAATGTGCAGGTCAGGGCCGATTGTCAGTGGTCTGCCGCACGATGGGGTCAGACGGGCCGAATCAGCGTTCGGCCCCGAACCGGCATGTGACGACAGGAGGTTCGTCATGGCAGCTCGTCCCACCGGGGCCAGTTCCGCTGCGTACGGTCCCCCGAGCGATGTCCACCCCGTCCTGCGCCGGGCGGCCGCACCACCCGCCGCCCTGGCCCTGCTCGCCCAGGCCCAGCAGGGCCTCGAAGAAGCGCGCACCCTGGAAGCCCCCAACGAGCGGTTCGCCACCGCCCATCTGGCCGCGCTGCGCACCGCAGCCGCCGTCCTCGCCGCGCGCGCCCGCCCGGAGCCCACCCTACGCCGCAGGCCGGGGGCCGCTACGCGGCGCGGCCGCCGGGAAAGCATCCGCAGCGCCTGGGACCTCCTCCCCGAGGTCGCGCCCGAACTCACCGAGTGGAGCGCCCTGTTCGCCTCCGGCGCCGCCCGCCGGGCCCGGGCCGAGGCCGGGATAGCCGGCGCGGCCAGCAGCCGGGACGCCGACGACCTCCTGCGGGACGTCGCCATGTTCCTGCGCCTGGTCGAACGGATGCTGCTCCTCCAGCCGCCGCTGCCGCCCCAGCGGGCGGGGTGAGCGGGCCACCGCAATGAGCGGGCCATCGCAAGGGAAGCCCGGGGTCCGCACCGGCGGAGTGAGTGCGCCGCCGGCGGCGGGGCCCGGGGCTCCGCGGAAGAGCGTCAGGGACGGGCCGCGAGGCCCGGCGGGGCGGGTGAGCAGGCCCTCACCCGCTCCGCGGGGCTCCGTGGACGGCGGACGGCGCGGGACGGAATAGGGTGGTGGACGACTGGATGTTCATGCCCCCGCCGAGGAGCCACCCGCCGTGTCTGACCCGCTGCGCCCGCGCGCATCCCTTCGTACCGCCGTGGTCTGGGACGTCCTGAAGGACGCCCTGGAGCGCCGGGTCAAGGCGGCCGGGCGCGACGCCCTGGACGTCCTCGACACCGGCGGCGGCACCGGCAACTTCGCCGTGCCGGTCGCCCGCCTCGGCCACCGCGTCACGGTCGTCGACCCCAGCCCCAACGCCCTCTTCGCCCTGGAGCGCCGGGCCGCGGAGGCCGGCGTCGCCGACCGGATCCGGGCCGTCCAGGGCGACGCCCACGGCCTGTTCGACGTGGTCGAGCGCGGTGGCTACGACACCGTGCTCTGCCACGGCGTGCTGGAGTACGTCGACGACCCGGCCGAGGGCATCCGCAACGCCGTCGACGCGCTGCGCCCGGCCGGCACCCTCAGCCTGCTCGCGGCCGGCCTCGGCGGTGCCGTGCTCGCCCGCGCTCTGGCCGGCCACTTCACCGAGGCCCACCAGGCCCTCACCGACCCGGCCGGCCGCTGGGGCGAGGGCGACCCGGTGCCCCGCCGGTTCACCGCCGAACAGCTCACCGGCCTGGTCTCCGCCACCGGCCTGCAGGTCGGTGCGGTGCACGGGGTCCGGGTCTTCGCCGACCTGGTCCCGGGCGTACTCGTCGACACCGAGCCGGGTGCCATGGACGCCCTGCTGAAGCTGGAGGCGGCCGCCGCCGAGCAGCCCGCCTTCCACGCCGTCGCCACCCAGCTGCACGTCCTCGCCGAGCGCGACTGACCCGGGAGCGGGCCCGGCCGGCTGCGTGCGGTCGGCCACAGGCCACCCGATCGGCCCCTTGGCCCCGTATGATCGGTGTACGACGTTCCGGCATGACGGACAGGCGGGTGGGGAATGCAGGCAGCATCACCCCCGGCCGCCACGGCGGCCCGGACAGTGAACTGGCGTCGAGGGGCGGGTTTCACGGGGGCGATTCCCTGCCTATCCTGAAAGGGTCGCACCCCGGTCGCCCCCCGCGACCGACGAGTAGGAGGACTCCGTGCCGCTCTCGGAGCACGAGCAGCGCATGCTCGAGCAAATGGAGCGAGCGCTGTACGCCGAAGATCCCAAGTTCGCGACAGCGCTTGAGGGAAGCGGGCTGCGTACGTACACCCGGCGACGGGTCTACCAAGCGGTCGCGGGCTTCCTGGTGGGTATCGCCCTGCTCATGGCCGGCATGGTCGCGCAGCAGATCTGGATCAGCGTGGTCGGATTCCTCGTGATGCTCGGTTGCGCCGTGTTGGCGGTCACCGGGTGGCGCAAGGCGCCCAAGCCCGGTGAACAGCGCGCCGGCGCCGAGGGCCCGGCGCGGCGTCAGGCCCGGCCGCGGCGTTCGATGATGAACCGCATCGAGGACCGCTGGCAGCGCCGCCGCGACGAGCAGCAGGGCCACTGACCCCGCTCCGAACGTCCTCCCCCTGACGCGCCGTCGCCGCGTCCCCGGTCTTTCCGTGCTGTGGCCGCCCGATCCCTTCGGGCGGCCACAGCACGTTCTGCTGCCACCGGCAAGTTTTTGCTCCCGCCGGCACGTTCTACTGCCGCCGGCATGTCCTGCCGAGGCAAACAGGCTTTGCTGCCGGCTGCGCGCCGTGCCAGCCGGCGGTACGGCGGCGACGAGCCGGCTGGGTACGGGGCCAGCGGGGCCGGGCATCGTGGCCGTGCCGGCCGTGCCGGCCGTGCCGGCCCCGTACCCAGCCGGCCGGCCGTGACGGCCATGGCCGGGCGTGGCGTTGTCGCCGTGTGCCAGCGCCGGGCGCCGTGCGCCGTGTGCTGGGGCCGGGCGCCGAGGTCCTGACGGGCGCCGAGGCCGTGCCGGCCGTCGCGGTCCTGCCGGGCGTTCCTGCCCCCACCGGGCACCCCAGCCCCACGGGGCACCCCCGGCCCCTGACCCTGCCGGAGTCACGGACCGTCGTACACCGCCGCCGGGCCCGCCCAACGGACCCGCCCCACGCCCTGGACCCGCCCCAGCCCGGGACGCGCCCCACGTCCTGGGCCCACCCCACGCTCCGGACGCGCTCCACGCCCTGGGCCCGCCCCACGCTCCGGACGCGCTCCACGCCCTGGACCCGCCCCATGCTCCGGACGCCAGGCCCTGGACCCGCCCCGCGCTCCGGCCGCGCCCCACGTCCCGGGCCCGCCCCCACGTCCCGGGCCCGCCCCACGCCCCGGGCCCCGCCCCACGCCCTGGACCCGCCCCACGCTCCGGACGCGCCCCCGACCCGGGACGCGCCCCACGCCCGCACCACACCGCGGATCCGCCCCACGCCCCGGACGCCCCCGGTGCCCGGAAGCCGCTCCTGCGCTTTGCTCCCTGCTCCCTGCGCCCCGCGACCTACGCCCGCTGCCGACGCCCCCGCCGGAGCGCGGACGTCGCTCGTCGTAGTGCGGTCACCGGGGGGCTCGTACGGCAGCGGACGCGCAGGGACGCCCAGCGGGCTGCGCCGGCGCGGCGGAGGCGGGCGGCCGAGCGCGGGGCGAAAAGGGCCCGCAGTCGCAGTCGACGGGGCGCACCGGCCCGCAATCCGGCCAGCACCTGCCGAACGTCGCCGGCCGGCCCGGTCACCGGCCGAGGGCGGGGGGCGTAGAGGATCTGCTCAACCGCCTCCGCGACCCGGTGCGCGGCGGCGGCGGGCTCCGGTTGCAATTCCCCGACGCGAATGATCCGGGCGGCCGCCCTGCGCGGGGTCAGCGACTCGTCCGGGACGATCCCGAAGTCCCACGCGGTGTCCAGCAGCTCCTGCCAGGCCGTCAGCACGGCCGCAGCCCCGCCGGCGTCCGTCGTGCCGCTCCCGCCCGGGCCGCTGGGCGCCAGTCGCCGGGAGCGCAGCCGCAGCCGCCACAGCAGCGGGACCACGGGCAGGAGCAGGACGAGCAGTGCGACCAGCCCGAGAGCGGCCACCGCCCAGGGGGACGGGCCACCGCCCGACGGACGGGCGCCGGACTGCGCGGGCAACGCCGGACAGTCCGCTCCGCTGCCCGGCGGATGTTCATCCGGGCCGCACGAGGGCGTCGCCGACGGGCCCTGTGTGGGCGGTGCGGGCCGGGCCGGCGCGGGGTCCGGGCGGCCCGGCTCGGTGCTGCCCGAGGTGTCGGGATAGGCGTAGTCCGGGATGCTGCCGCGGCTCGGCGTGGGCTCGAAACGGGTCCAGCCGATGCCCTGGAAATACAGCTCGGGCCAGGCGTGCGCGTCCTTGAGGCTGACCGAGGTCGTGCCGTCGGGCTGCTTCGTCCCGGGGGTGAAGCCGACCGCGACCCGGGCCGGGATGCCCAGCGTGCGGGCCATCGCCGCCATCGAGAACGAGAAGTGGACGCAGAAGCCCTCCTTCTGCCGCAGGAACCGGGCTATCGCCTCGGCGCCGCTGCCGGCCCGGACCTCGGTGTTGTACGTGAAGCCGCCGTACAGCGCGAACCAGTCCTGGAGCTTGACGGCCTTGGCGTAGGCGGTCGAGGCGCCCCGGGTGACCCGGCGGGCGGTGGACCGGACGACCGGGGGGAGCGAGGCGGGCACCTTGGTGTACTCGCGCAGCAGCTCGCCGGGCGGTGCCGGGGCGGTGGCCAGCTGCTGGGAGGTGGGCCGCACCTGGAGGCTCTCGACCTGGTACTGCAGATCGCGGGTGTTCTGCCCGCGGTCGCCGACCAGCGTGCGGCCCTGCGGCTCGAAGCGCCAGCGGCCGGAGATGTCCACCCGGGACGCGGGATAGGGGAGCGGCAGCCAGTTCTGCGCGTACCACCCGGCGGTCGAGATCGAGGTGTTGATCCGCTCGCGGCCGACCGCGGAACTGAGGCCGGGCGGCTCCGGCAGCCGTTCGGGCACGTCCGTGACCGTGCGCTCGGACGGCTTCCAGGTCGTGCCGTCGAACTGGTCGAGGGCGACGATCCGCAGATACAGATCGCGGGTATCGGCGGCGGTGGTGCGGTAGTTGAGGACCTCGCGGTCCTCGGGCTGGTTGAGGCTGTCCTGCAGCGACACCAGCGGGTTGACCGCGGAGATCGTGCCGCCCCCGCCGCCGCGGCCCGGGCCGCTGCCGGTGGGGCCGAGCAGCCCGTCGCCGAGGGAGGGCAGCGCGGCGGGCACCACGACGGCGATGCCGAGGACCAGGGCACCGATCCGCCGGCCCGTACGGACCGGCGCGGTGGCCGGTCCGCCGGCCGCGGAACCCGGTCCGCCGCCGGGCCGGCCCGGTCCCGCGGCGCCGAAGACCCGGCCCCACTGGGAGAGCCGGTCGCGGCCCTCGGCCAGCAGGAGCAGCAGATAGCCCGCCGCCGCGATCAGGAACCACAGCCAGCCCGCACCGCCCTGGGCCAGCCCCGCCGCGACCGAGTAGAGCGCGAGCAGCGGCAGACCCGCGGGCGCGGCACTGCGGTACGTCACCGCCAGGGCGTCCACGATCAGGCCGATCAGCAGAACCCCGGCGACCAGCAGCAGCCGGATGCCGGGGGTGACCGGGGCGGGGATGGCGTACCGGCCGACGTCCTGGACGCCGCTCCGCAGCAGCCGGCCGAACGCGGCGACCGCGTCCGGGCCCGGCAGCAGGCCGAGCACGGCGTCGGTCGGCACGAACAGCACGGTCAGCAGCAGGACCAGGACCACCAGCTGGGCGGCGATCGTCAGCGGTCCGGCGAGCGGGACCCGGCGGGCCAGCGCGCCCACCCCCGTCATGATCGCCAGCAGGATCGCCGCCTGGAGGATCCAGCTGACCGGATCCACCAGCGGCAGCAGTGCACAGGCCGCACACAGGGTGGCCAGCGCGGCACACAGCGCGAGTCGTGCCCGGCCGCTCATCCGTCCGCCTCCCCTCGCGCGAGACCGTGCCCGTACGCATCCCCGTACGCGTGGTGCTTCCGCACCGGCCGCCCGCTCCCGTTCATGGCCGTCCCCCCGTTACCGTCTCCGCGGCGCCGTCCGGCCCCGGCTCCAGGCGGCCCGGCGCCGTCCCGGTCTGGTCGGCGGCGGCCCGCCACAGATCGGCGAGCGCGTCCCCCGGCGTCACCGGCAGCGCGGTCCAGCCCGCCCGCCGCAGCAGCCGCAGCCGTTCGTCGAGCGGCACCTGGCCGGTGGCGAACCGGATGCCGCCGGGGCCCCGGCTCCAGGCGTCGCCGTCCAGGACGAACGCGATCGCGGTCCCGCAGCGCCGGCGCATCTGCCCGGCGATCGCCGCCTGTTCGGTGTCCAGGTCGCCGAGGAAGGCGATCAGCAGCCCCTCGCTGCCGCCGCGCAGCACCTCGTACGCCGCCGACAGCCCCTCCTCCTCGGAGTGCTCGACCACGGCGAGGGTGTCCAGCATCAGGCCGGCGGTGTCGGCGGAGCCGGCGCTGCCCGGGAAACCGCCGGCACCGTCCGGGCCCGGGACCGAGCTGCCGGTGTCGGTCAGCAGCCGGACCGCGAAGCCGCGCTCCAGCAGATGCACCGCCGTCGAGGCGGCGGCCGACACCGCCCATTCGAAGGCCGAGTCCGGTCCGGCTCCCGGGTGGGCGAGGTCGCGGGTGTCCAGCAGGACCGTGCAGCGCGCCTTCTGCGGCTGCTCCTCCCTGCGGACCATCAGCTCGCCGTGGCGCGCCGTGGACCGCCAGTGGATCCGCCGCAGGTCGTCGCCGTGGCGGTAGCCGCGCGGAATGACGTCGTCCTCGCCGGCCAGGGCCAACGAGCGGTGCTGTCCGTCGCCGTACCCCGCGGCCTCGCCGGTCAGCCGGACGGCCGGCAGCGGCTCGACCCGCGGCACCACCATCAGGGTGTCGAAGGTCTGGAAGGAGCGGGTCAGCTCGCACATCCCGAACGGGTCGGACAGCCGCAGCTGCAGCGGCCCGAGCGGATAGCGGCCGCGCAGGTCCGAGCGGACGCGGTAGGTGACCTCCCGGCGGCCGCCGGCCTCCACCCGGTCCAGGACGAAGCGCGGCCGCGGCCCGAGGACGTACGGCACCCGGTCCTGCAGCATCAGCACGCCGGTCGGCAGCCGGGAGACGTTCTCCATCAGCAGCCGGACCCGGGACTCGGTGCCGGCCGGCACCCGGGCGGGCGAGAGGGCGCGGCTGCCCGCGACGCGGTAGCGGGTGCGGTGCAGGACCAGGACGCACACCAGCGGCAGGGCGGTGAGGAGCAGCCCGACCCGCAGCAGGTCCGGCTGCCCGAGCAGATACGAGCACACCGCGGCGGCCACCCCGGCGGCCAGGAACGACCGGCCCCGCGTCGTCATCCCCCCGAGGGCCGCCCGCAGCCCGCCCGGCTCCGGCGTCCCCTCGCTCCCCCCTCCGCTCATCACAACCCCCGGACCCCGGGCGGCTGCCGGCCGTGCGTCCGCCACGGCTGCGCGGACGGCTCGGGAACGGGGACGCGCTGGAGGATCTCCACCACGATCTGCTCGGCCGATCTGCGGCTCAACTGCGCCTGGGCGGTGGGCAGCAGACGGTGCGCCAGCACCGCGACCGCCAGCGACTGGACGTCGTCCGGCAGGGCGTACTCCCGCCCCGCGAGGGCCGCGGCGGCCTTGGCGGCGCGCACCAGATGCAGCGTCGCCCGCGGTGAGGCGCCGAGCCGCAGCTCGGGGTGGTGGCGGGTGGCGGACACCAGGTCGACGGCGTACCGCCGGACGGCCTCGGCGACATGGACCTCGCGGACCGCGTCGATCAGCTTGAGGATCTCGTGGGCGTGCGCCACCGGCTGGAGGTCGTCGAGCGGGGAGGCGCCGCCGTGCACGTCCAGCATCTGGAGCTCGGCGGCCGGGCTGGGGTAGCCGATCGACACCCGGGCCATGAAGCGGTCGCGCTGGGCCTCGGGCAGTGGGTAGGTGCCCTCCATCTCGACCGGGTTCTGGGTGGCGACGACCATGAAGGGGCTGGGGAGTTCGTAGGTCTGCCCGTCCATCGTGACCTGGCGCTCCTCCATGGACTCCAGGAGCGCGGACTGGGTCTTGGGGGAGGCGCGGTTGATCTCGTCGCCGATCACGATCTGGGAGAAGATCGCGCCGGGCTTGAACTCGAAGTCGCGCTGCTGCTGGTCGAAGATGCTGACGCCGGTGATGTCGGAGGGCAGCAGATCGGGCGTGAACTGGATGCGCCGCACCGAGCAGTCGATGGAGCGGGCGAGCGCCTTGGCCAGCATGGTCTTGCCGACGCCGGGCACGTCCTCGATGAGCAGATGGCCCTCGGCCAGGAGCACCGTCAGCGCGAGCCGTACGACCTCCGGCTTGCCCTCGATCACGCCTTCCACCGACCGGTGAACCCGCTCCGCGGTGGTGGTCAGATCGGTGAGGCTCGCTCGTTCGTCATACGTCGTCACTCGGCCCTCCTCGGCCCTGTGCCACGGGCCGACACCCCCTTGTACGGAACCGGCCCACCCCGAAAATGCACGCCGGGCCCGGCCACCGCCGGCACGACGTCACCTACGCATTCTTGCCGCCCGCGCGCTCCGGCGTCATGACCTGTGGATAACTCAACACCTCGTGCCCCGGCGTTCCGGGCGAACCCGGCGATTCCGGCGCGGGCCGGCCCGGAAAACCGGGCCGGCCCGCGCTCCGGACGGTCAGTCCTGGGGGTCGATCTCCCGCAGCAGACCCGTCTTGACGTCGAAGACGAAGCCGCGCACGTCGTCGGTGTGCGGCAGGAAGGGCGAGGTGCGCACCCGCTGCATGGACTGCCGGACGTCCTCGTCGAGGTCCTTGAACGCCTCGACCGCCCATGTCGGGCGCTGGCCGACCTCGGCCGCGAGCTCGTGGCGGAAGTCCTCGGTCAGATTGAGCAGTCCGCATCCGGTGTGGTGGATGAGGACGACGGAGCGGGTGCCGAGCGCCCGCTGGCTGATGGTCAGGGAGCGGATGATGTCGTCGGTGACCACACCGCCGGCGTTGCGGATGGTGTGGCAGTCGCCGAGCTCCAGGCCGAGCGCGGCGTGCAGGTCGATACGGGCGTCCATACAGGCCACCACGGCGACCTTGAGGACGGGCCGGGCGTCCATGCCGGGATCGGTGAAGGCGGCGGCATAGCGCTGGTTGGCCTCGACCAGGCGGTCGGTGACCGTGCCGCCGGAGCGCACGGCCGCACTGTCGAGGGACGGGGACGACGGCTGCGATGCAGGTATGGGCATGCATTCACCGTAATAGTCACCGGCCGTTCCGGCGCCGTGGGAGGCCGGGCATAGGGGGCAACATCACCCCTTGTGAGGTAATCCACAGCGCCGACCGGGCAGCCCCCACACGGGTGAAAACCCCGCCGGGACGGCCCCGGCGAACCCGTCGCGGGACGCGCGGAACCAGTTGATTGACCGGGGCAGCCGGTGGACTAAAGTGGCGCGAAGTGGGAGGCGTGACGCTCTCCTTGGATACCGAATTCCTCGCGTGCGCGCATCGTACGTACGGCTCGGCCTCCTCCCGCTCCCATGGACTTCCGACGTCACTTCCCCGTCGCCGGAGGGCCACTTCCCCTTCAGAGCGGGCGGGGACCAAGCGGTACGTGCGGCATCCCCCAGCCAGCGGCCGGGGACCCACCTGCCGCCCACCCCATCGGAAGGCGCATGAGTAATACCCGCCACGTACCCGTCATGCTCCAGCGGTGTCTGGACATGCTCGCCCCTGCGCTCGCCGAGCCCGGTGCGGTCGTCGTCGACTGCACCCTCGGCCTCGGAGGGCACAGCGAGGCGCTGCTCACGGCCTTCCCGGCGGTCCGGCTGATCGCCCTCGACCGCGACCCGGCCGCCCTGAAGCTCGCCGGCGAACGGCTCGCCCCCTACGGCGACCGCGCCACCCTGGTGCACGCCGTCTACGACGAGCTCCCCGAGGTGCTCGACCGGCTCGGCGTCCCCCGGGTCCAGGGCGTGCTCTTCGACCTCGGCGTCTCCTCCATGCAGCTCGACGAGGCCGGCCGCGGCTTCGCGTACGCCCAGGACGCCCCGCTGGACATGCGGATGGACCAGACGACCGGCATCAGTGCGGCGGAGGTCCTCAACACCTACCCGCCCGGGGAGCTGGTGCGGATCCTGCGCACCTACGGCGAGGAGAAGCAGGCCAAGCGCATCGTCTCGGCCATCGTCCGCGAGCGCGCCAAGGAACCGTTCACGAACAGCGCGCGGCTGGTCGAGCTGATCCGGGACGCGCTCCCGCAGGCCGCCAAGCGCACCGGCGGCAACCCCGCCAAGCGCACCTTCCAGGCCCTGCGCATCGAGGTCAACGGCGAACTCGCCTGCGTGGAGCGGGCCGTCCCGGCCGCCGTGGACGCGCTCGCGGTCGGCGGCCGGATCGCCGTGCTCTCGTACCACTCCCTGGAGGACCGGCTGGTCAAGCAGGTCTTCGCGGCCGGCGCCACCAGCACCGCACCGCCCGGCCTGCCGGTCGTGCCGGAGCAGTACCAGCCCCGGCTGAAGCTGCTCACCCGCGGTGCCGAACTCCCCACGGAGGAGGAGATCGCGGAGAACCGCCGGGCCGCCCCCGCCCGGCTGCGCGGCGCGGAGCGCATCCGCGAGAACGTCGGGGACGGCAGGAACGGCAGGAACACCCACCACTCGGTGGGCACCCCGTGAGAGGCCAGGGGCGGCCGCGCAGCGCGCAGAAACGGCTCTCCGCGCTGTTCCCGGCCGCCCCGACCGCCCCCGGCACCGCCGCGCGCACCCCGTTCGTCCTCCTCATCGTGGTCCTCCTCGGATCCGGGCTGATCACCCTGCTGCTGCTCAACTCCGCGCTCAACCAAGGGTCGTTCGAGCTGAGCCGGCTGGAGAAGAAGACCGACGAGCTGACCGACGAGCAGCAGGCGCTGCAGCAGGAGGTGGACGGCTACTCCGCACCGGGCGCCCTGGAGCGGCGCGCCCGGCGGCTCGGGATGGTGCCCGGCGGCGCTCCGGCGTTCCTGCTCCCGGACGGCACGGTCCGCGGCAAGCCCGGCGTGGCCGGTGCCGACGGTGCGCCGCTGAGCACCTCGGCCGAGCCGTCCGCGTCCGCCCTCCTGGGCACCACCGCGCGCGGGCCGGCCACCCCGCGCCTCCCCGCGGCCGCACCGGTCGTCGCGCCCTCCGTCGAGCCGCCGGTCCCGGCCGGCTCCGGGACACTCGGCCCGCAGAGCACCCCGCGCCCGGGCGCCGCCCCGGGCCACCCGGCCCCGGCCCCCGCCGCGTCCCCGGCCTCCGGCCCCGCGCGCGTCCCCGCCCGGGCCGCCGCCCCCACCGCCCGCCCCTCCGGCTCCGCGCCAGCCCCCGCCCCGACGACCCCCGGCAGGTGACCGCGGTATGACCGAGCCCAGGGACCCCCGCCGGGTTCCGCGCCCCGCCCGGCGCGGCGGTCAGCCCCAGGACCGCACCGGCCGCCCGCCCGCCGCCCGGCGCCCCGCGCCGCGGCCCGGCGCGCCCCGCCCGGCCGCCCGCCGCTCCGGCCCGGCCCGGCCCGGCTCCGGCGCCCAGGCGCTCCGCCTCGGCAGCCCGCGCCCCCGGCTCCGCCTGGTCTCCCTCGGGTTGACGCTGATCATGCTGGTCTTCGTCGTACGGCTCTTCCAGGTGCAGGCCGTGGACGCCGGGGCGTTCGCCGCCCGGGCCAACGAGAACCGCTACGTCCCGGTGAAGCTGGCCGCCGAGCGGGGCGACCTCACCGACCGCAACGGCGTGGCGCTGGCCACCTCCGTGGACGCGTACGACATCACCGCCGACCCCAGCCTGCTGGCGCCCGCCAAGACCAAGATCCGCGACGCCCCGCAGCAGGCCGCCGCGCTGCTCGCGCCGATCCTGCACATCGACAAGGCCGCGCTCACCGAGAAGCTCGACCGGCCCGGCTCCCGCTACGTGCTGCTCGCCCGGCAGCAGACCCCCCAGGTGTGGAAGCGGATCAAGGACCTCCGCAAGACCCTCGACGCCCGGGCGGCCGCCGCCCCCAAGAGCGCGCCCCGCCCCGACGTGCTGGTCGGGATCTTCGCCGACAAGCACAGCAGGCGCGTCTACCCCAACAAGGACCTCGCCTCCGGCGTCCTGGGCTTCGTCAACAGCGTCGGCAAGGGCGGCGGCGGCCTGGAGGCCCGGCTGGAGACGCAGCTCGCCGGCAAGGACGGCAAGCTCGTCTACGCCCAGTCCGGCGGCCGCCGGGTGCCCACCGCCGCCACCCAGGAGCACCCCGCCGTCCCCGGCGCCGACATGGAGCTCACCCTCGACCGCGACATCCAGTGGGCGGCCCAGCAGGCCATCACCAAACAGGTGGCGAAATCCGGTGCCGACCGCGGCTACGTCGTCGTCCAGGACACCCGCACCGGCGAGATCCTGGCCCTGGCCAACGCCCCCGCCTTCGATCCCAACGACGTCACCAAGGCGGAGCCGGAGGCGCTCGGCAACGCCGCGCTGTCCGACGCGTTCGAACCGGGCTCCACGAGCAAGCTGATGTCGATGGCCGCCGTACTGGAGGAGGGTGTCGCCACCCCGTCCACCCGGGTCACCGTCCCCAACCGGCTGCACCGCGGCGACCGGCTCTTCGCCGACGACGTCGACCACGAGACCTGGCACCTCACGCTCAACGGCGTGCTCGCCAAGTCCAGCAACATCGGCACCATCCTCGCGGCCGGCCAGCTCGGCCGGACCCAGCCCGAGGCCAACCGGGTCCTCTACTCCTACCTGCGCAAATTCGGCATCGGCCGGCCGACCGGGCTGGACTTCCCGGGCGAGACCGACGGCATCCTGGCCAAGCCGCAGGCCTGGAACACCTCACAGCAGTACACGATCCCGTTCGGCCAGGGACTGTCCCTCAACGCCGTACAGGCCGCCTCGGTCTACTCCACCATCGCCAACGGCGGCGAGCGGATCGCCCCCACGCTCGTCCGCGGCAGCACCGGGCCCGACGGCCGCTTCGTCCCGGCGCCCAGGCCCGCGAAGACCCGGGTGGTCAGCCAGAAGACGGCCCGCACCCTCGCCACCATGCTGGAGTCGGTGGTCGACGACGAGGAGGGCACCGGCGCGAAGGCGAAGATCGACGGCTACCGGGTCGGCGGCAAGACCGGCACCTCCAACCGGGTGGACCCCAAAACCGGCCGCTACCACGGCTACACCGCATCCTTCGCCGGATTCGCCCCCGCGGACAAACCGCGCATCACGGTCTATTGCGCCGTGCAGAATCCCACCAGGGGCAGCTACTTCGGCGGCCAGGTCTGCGGCCCGATCTACCAGCAGGTCATGGCCTTCGCGCTGAAGACCCTCCAGGTACCGCCGACCGGCGCCGAGCCCCCGCGCCTGCCGGTCACCTTCAGGCCAGGCCAATGAAATCGAGGCAATCCCGCCGTGACGACCATCACCCCCGACGGCCTCCCCGAGCCCGCCGACCGCGCCCCCACACGGCCCTCACTTCGCCCCGGGCCCGATCGGCCCGGTACGCTCACCGCCGTGTCACAAGCTGATCAGTCCCCGAACGCCCCGCACGCTCAGAAGGGTGGTCCCGGTACGTACCCGGGAGCGCCCCGCCCCGACCACGTCCGCCCCACCCCCCTGGCGGACCTCGCCGAGCAGCTGGGCACCCCCGCGCTCGCACCCGAGCATGCTGAGGCCCACGTCACCGGCATCACGCACGACTCCCGGGCGGTCCGCCCCGGCGACGTCTACGCCGCCCTGCCCGGCGCCCGGCTGCACGGTGCCGACTTCGTCGCCCAGGCCGCCGACCTCGGCGCCGCGGCGATCCTGACCGACCCGTCCGGCGCCGACCGCGCGGCCGCGACCGGCCTGCCGGTCCTCGTCGTCGACAACCCGCGCGGACGGATGGGCGCCCTGGCCGTCTCCATCTACGGCGCGCCGGGCGAGGACCTCCTCCAGATCGGCATCACCGGCACCTCCGGCAAGACCACCACCGCGTACCTCATCGAGGGCGGGCTGCGCGCCGCCGCGGCGAAGCGTCCCGAAGAGGGGGGCCTGTGCGAAGCGCAGACCGACCAGGGTGGTGGCGGGCGACGGGCGGGCGGGCTGACCGGTCTGATCGGCACCGTGGAGACCCGGATCGGCGACGAGCGGATCAAGTCCGAGCGCACCACCCCGGAGGCCACCGACCTCCAGGCGCTGTTCGCCGTGATGCGCGAGCGCGGCGTCCGCGCCGTGGCCATGGAGGTCTCCAGCCACGCCCTGGTCCTCGGCCGGGTCGACGGCTGCGTCTTCGACGTCGCGATCTTCAACAACCTCAGCCCGGAGCACATGGAGTTCCACTCCGGGATGGAGGACTACTTCCAGGCCAAGGCCCAGCTGTTCACCAAGGCCCGCAGCCGGGCCGGCGTGGTCAACCTCGACGACGAATACGGCCGGCGGCTGGCCGAGGGCGAATCCGAGGTCCCGGTCACCACCTTCTCGGCCGAGGGCCACCCGGACGCCGACTGGCGCGCCTCCGACGTCGAGGTCGGCGCGCTCGGCTCCACCTTCACCGTGCACGGCCCCGACGGGCAGACGCTGCGCGCCGCCTCCCCGATCGCCGGCCCGTTCAACGTGGCCAACGCGCTCGCCGCGATCACCGCGCTGGTCGTCGCCGGCATCGACCCGCAGACCGCGGCCGACGGCGTCGCCGCGGTGCCCGGCGTCCCCGGCCGCCTGGAGCGCGTCGACGCCGGCCAGCCGTACCTGGCGGTGGTCGACTACGCCCACAAGACCGACGCCGTCGAGTCGGTCCTGCGCGCGCTGCGCAAGGTCACCGACGGCAAGCTGCACGCCGTCCTCGGCTGCGGCGGCGACCGCGACCCGCACAAGCGCGCCCCCATGGGCGCGGCGGTCGCCCGCCTCGCCGACACGGCCGTCCTGACCTCCGACAACCCGCGCGGCGAGGACCCCCTCGCGATCCTCGCCACCATGCTGGCGGGCGCCGCGGAGGTGCCGATCCACGAACGCGGCACGGTGCTGGTGGAAGAAGAGCGGGCCGCCGCCATCGCCGCCGCCGTCGCCCGCGCCGAGCCCGGCGACACCGTGATCGTCGCGGGCAAGGGCCATGAGCAGGGCCAGGACATCGCCGGAGTGGTACGCCCCTTCGACGACCGTCAGGTGCTGCGCGAGGCCATCGAGGCTTCCTTGACGTCACCGCACCCGAAACACCAGGGATGACACTCCGCCATGCGCGCACAACCGATTCCCCGTCACCGACCGCCGCTCGCCGGGGGTGACCTGTGATCTCCCTGTCCCTCGCCGAGATCGCGAGCATCGTCGGCGGACAGCAGTACGACATACCGGACGCCGACCGCCAGGTCACCGGACCGGTCGTCGCCGACTCCCGGGCGGTCCGCCCCGGCGGCCTGTTCGTGGCCTTCGCCGGGGAACGCGTCGACGGCCATGACTTCGCCCGCGGCGCCGTCGAGGCCGGCGCGGTGGCCGTACTGGCCGCCCGCCCGCTCGGCGTCCCGGCGATCGTCGTGCACGACGTCACCGCCGCGCTCGGCGCACTCGCCCGCGCCGTCGTCGAGCGGCTGGGCACCACCGTGGTGGGGCTGACCGGCTCGGCCGGCAAGACCAGCACCAAGGACCTGATCGCCCAGCTGCTGCAGCGGCACGGCCCGACCGTCTGGCCCGAGGGCAACCTCAACAACGAGATCGGGCTGCCGCTCACCGCGCTGCGCGCCGATGCGACGACCCGTCACCTCGTGCTGGAGATGGGCGCCCGCGGCGTCGGCCACATCCGCTACCTCGCCGCGCTGACCCCGCCCCGCATCGGCGTGGTGCTCAACGTGGGCTCCGCGCACATCGGCGAGTTCGGCGGCCGTGCGCAGATCGCGGAGGCGAAGGGCGAACTCGTCGAGGCGCTGCCGGCCGCCGAGGACGGCGGGATCGCGGTGCTCAACGCCGACGACCCCTACGTGCGCGCCATGGCGGCCCGCACCAAGGCCCGCACGGTGCTGTTCGGCGAGGCCGAGGACGCCGCCGTACGCGCCGAGAATGTCCGGCTCACGGAGCTCGGACAGCCCGCCTTCACGCTTCACACACCCTCCGGGTGCAGCGATGTGACCATGCGGCTGTACGGTGAGCACCACGTGTCGAACGCGCTCGCCGCGGCCGCCGTCGCCCATGAGTTGGGCATGCCCGTGGACGAGATCGCCACCGCGCTCTCCGAAGCCGGCACGCTCTCCCGCTGGCGCATGGAGGTCACCGAGCGCGCGGATGGCGTGACGGTCGTCAACGACGCCTACAACGCGAACCCCGAGTCCATGCGAGCGGCGCTGCGTGCGCTGGTCGCGATGGGCGCCGCCGCCAAGGCGAAGGGTGCTCGTACGTGGGCGGTGCTCGGTGAGATGGCCGAGCTCGGCGAGGAGTCACTCGCCGAACACGACGCGGTCGGGCGGCTGGTCGTCCGGCTCAACGTCAGCAAGCTCGTGGCGGTCGGCGGCAGGGAAGCGGCCTGGCTCGACATGGGCGCCAAGAACGAGGGTTCGTGGGGTGAGGAGTCGGTGCACGTGTCCGACGCGCGGGCGGCGGTCGACCTGTTGCGCAGCGAGCTGCGGCCGGGAGACGTCGTGCTGGTGAAGGCGTCCAGGTCGGTGGGGCTGGAGCGGGTGGCCGCAGCACTGCTGGATGACGCAGGGTTGTCGGGCGCCGCGGGCGCCGAGGGTGGAGCCGCGACCCGATGAACTCGATGAAGCAGATCCTCTTCTCCGGAATGATCGGGCTCTTCCTGACCCTGATCGGCACCCCGCTGCTGATCAAACTGCTGGCCAAGAAGGGGTACGGGCAGTTCATCCGCGATGACGGCCCGCGCACCCACGGCAGCAAGAAGGGGACGCCCACCATGGGCGGTATCTCCTTCATCCTGGCGACGATCATCGCCTACGTCATCACGAAGGTGATCACCTCCAGCGACCCCACGTTCTCGGGCGTGCTGGTGCTCTTCCTCTTCGCGGGGATGGGCCTGGTCGGCTTCCTCGACGACTACATCAAGATCGTCAAGCAGCGCTCGCTGGGCCTGCGGGCCAAGGCGAAGATGGCCGGCCAGCTGATCGTCGGCATCGCCTTCGCGGTGCTCTCGCTGCAGTTCGCGGACCTGCGCGGACAGACCCCGGCCTCGGACCGGCTGTCCTTCACCCAGGACTTCGGCTGGCAGATCGGCCCGGTGCTCTTCGTCATCTGGGCGCTGTTCATGATCCTGGCGATGTCCAACGGCGTGAACCTCACCGACGGCCTCGACGGCCTGGCCACCGGCGCCTCGGTGATGGTCTTCGGCGCGTACACCTTCATCGGCATCTGGCAGCACCAGGAGTCCTGCGCCAACCAGATCACCGCGGGACCGGGCTGTTACGAGGTCCGCGATCCCCTCGACCTGGCGGTCGTGGCCTCCGCCTTGATGGGCGCCTGCTTCGGCTTCCTGTGGTGGAACACCTCGCCCGCGAAGATCTTCATGGGCGACACCGGCTCGCTGGCCCTGGGCGGCGCGCTCGCCGGCCTGGCCATCTGCTCCCGCACGGAGCTGCTGCTCGCCCTCCTGGGCGGCCTGTTCGTCCTGATCACCATGTCCGTGGTCATCCAGGTCGGCTCCTTCAAGATGACCGGTAAGCGGGTCTTCCGGATGGCGCCACTACAGCACCACTTCGAACTCAAGGGGTGGTCCGAAGTCCTTGTGGTGGTCAGGTTCTGGATCATCCAGGGCATGTGCGTCATCGTGGGACTCGGCATCTTCTACGGCGGCTGGCAGGCAGCGAAGTGACCACGCACGACCCGGACCGGATCCCCGAGGGGTTCGCCGGCATGGACATCACCGTCGCCGGCCTCGGCGTGAGCGGCATCAGTGCCGCCCGCGCCCTGGCCGGCCTCGGCGCCCGCGTCACGGTCGTGGACGGCGGCGCGGGCGAGAAGCAGCAGGAGTCCGCGCGCGAACTGGAGGCGGCCGGGATCGCCGTCCGCCTCGGCGACGGCGAGACCCTGCCCGAGGGCACCGATCTGGTCGTCACCTCGCCCGGCTGGAAGCCCGACAGCCCGCTGTTCGCGGCGGCCGCGGCGGCCGGTGTGGACGTCGTCGGCGACGTGGAGATCGCCTGGCGGCTGCGGGGCCCGGACGCGGCCGACTGGCTCGCGGTCACCGGCACGAACGGCAAGACCACCACCGTCCGGATGCTCGCCGCCATCCTGGCGGCCGAGGGCCTGCACACCATGGCCGTCGGCAACATCGGCACCCCGATCGTCGACGTCGTGCTGAACCAGGGCAAGGACGGCGCCCGCCCCTACGACGTGCTCGCCGTCGAGCTCTCCAGCTACCAGCTGCACTGGGCACCGTCGCTGCGCGCGCACTCCGCCGCGGTCCTCAACCTCGCCCCCGACCACCTCGACTGGCACGGCTCGATGGCGGCCTACGCCGCCGACAAGGGCCGGATCTACGAGGGCAACCGCGTCGCCTGCGTCTACAACGTGGCCGACAAGGCGACCGAGGACCTGGTGCGCGAGGCCGACGTCGAGGAGGGCTGCCGCGCCATCGGCTTCACCCTCGGCACCCCCGGTCCCTCCGAACTCGGCGTCGTCGACGGCATCCTCGTCGACCGCGCCTTCGTCGAGAACCGGCAGAAGCAGGCCCAGGAGCTCGCCGAGGTCTCCGACATCGCCCCCGGCGCGGGCCCCGCCGCCCCGCACAACGTCGCCAACGCCCTCGCGGCCGCCGCGCTGGCCCGGGCCTACGGCGTCGCCCCGGCCGCGGTGCGCGACGGCCTGCGCGCCTTCCACCCGGAGGCCCACCGCATCCAGCACATCGCGGAGATCGACGGCGTCCGCTACATCGACGACTCCAAGGCCACCAACACGCACGCCGCCGAGGCGTCGCTGGCGGCGTACGAGCACATCGTGTGGATCGCCGGTGGGCTGGCGAAGGGCGCGACCTTCGACGAGCTGGTGAAGACGGCGGCGGCCCGGCTGCGCGGCGTGGTGCTGATCGGTGCCGATCGGCCGCTGATTCGCGAAGCCCTGGCGCGACACGCCCCCGAGGTCCCGGTCGTCGACCTCGACCGGACCGACACTGGGGCGATGCCCGAGGCCGTCCGGGAAGCGACCCGTCTGGCCGAGCCCGGCGACACCGTCCTGCTGGCTCCGGCCTGTGCCTCGATGGACATGTTCGTCAATTACAACAAGCGGGGCGACGCCTTCGCCGATGCGGTCCGCGAGCTGACCGCGAGGGACCAGTAGACCGTTTCTCCCCGTGGCCGCCGGCAGCCGGCGGCGAGCGCACTTGGAGGGGACGAGGATGACGGCCCGATCGGCGGACGCGGGGAGAGCGGGCGGGGGATCTTCTGCGGGAGCGGGCGGCGGATCGTCCGCGAGGCCGCGTACGGGATCCCCGGCGCGAGCCGGCGGGCGGGTCTCCGGCACCGCGCGCCCGCCCCGCCGGCCCGCAACGGCGCGCCCGGCACGCGGCGGCGGCCGTCCGCCGGCCGGCGGCCCGCGGCGGCTGCTGGACCGGCTGAAGCGCGCCTGGGACCGTCCGCTGACCGCGTACTACCTGATCCTCGGCGGCAGTCTGCTGATCACCGTCCTGGGCCTGGTGATGGTCTACTCGGCGTCCCAGATCAAGGCACTGCAGTCCGGTCTCGCCCCGTCGTATTTCTTCCGCAAACAGCTGCTCGCGGCCGTGCTCGGCGGCGGGCTGCTGCTGATCGCCACCCGGATGCCGGTCCGGCTGCACCGTACGCTGGCCTATCCGCTGCTCGCGGTCTCGGTCTTCCTGATGTGCCTGGTGCAGATTCCGGGCATAGGGGTCGCGGTCAACGGCAACCAGAACTGGATCAATCTCGGCGGCCCTTTCCAGATGCAACCGAGCGAGTTCGCCAAACTCGCGCTGGTCCTGTGGGGCGCCGACCTGCTGGCCCGCAAGCACGACAAGAAGCTGCTGGTGCAGTGGAAGCACCTGCTGGTGCCGCTGATCCCGGTGGCGTTCCTGCTGCTCGGCCTGATCATGCTCGGCGGCGACATGGGCACCGCGATCATTCTCACGGCGATCCTGTTCGGGCTGTTGTGGCTGGCCGGTGCGCCGACCCGGCTCTTCGTCGGCGTACTGGGCACCGCGACGGTGATCGGCGCGCTGCTGATCAAGACCAGCGCCAACCGGATGTCCCGGCTGGCCTGCATCGGAGCGACCGATCCGGGCCCCGGTGACCAGTGCTGGCAGGCCGTGCACGGGATCTACGCCCTGGCCTCCGGCGGATTCTTCGGTTCCGGCCTCGGTGCAAGTATGGAAAAATGGGGCGAACTCCCTGAACCACACACCGACTTCATCTTCGCCATCACCGGGGAGGAACTGGGTCTGGCGGGGACGCTGTCGGTCCTCGCCCTCTTCGCGGCTCTAGGCTATGCGGGTATCCGCGTGGCCGGACGCACGGAGGACCCCTTCGTACGGTACGCCGCGGGAGGCGTGACCACCTGGATCACGGCCCAGGCCGTGGTCAACATCGGTGCGGTGCTCGGCCTGCTGCCGATCGCCGGTGTCCCGCTCCCGCTGTTCTCCTACGGAGGCTCCGCCCTGCTGCCGACGATGTTCGCCGTCGGGCTGCTGATCGCCTTCGCGCGTGACGAGCCCGCCGCACGGGCGGCGCTGGCCATGCTGGCTACGCGGAAGCCGGTTTTCGGCAGGAAACCGGCTGGGGTGAGATGGAAGACGATGAGACGGCGCGTCAAGAAGCGACCGTCCGGAGAGCGGTGAATTTCGGTGCATGTCGTACTCGCCGGTGGGGGGACCGCCGGCCACATCGAGCCCGCGCTCGCCCTCGCGGACGCACTGCGGAGGCAGGACCCCACCGTGGGGATCACGGCACTCGGCACGGAGAAGGGGCTGGAGACCCGGCTCGTCCCGGAGCGCGGCTATGAGCTGGGCCTCATCCCGGCCGTACCGCTGCCGCGCAAGCCCACCCCCGAACTGATCACCGTCCCCGGGCGGCTGCGCGGCACGATCAAGGCCGCCGAGCAGATCCTGGAGCGCACCAAGGCCGACTGCGTGGTCGGCTTCGGCGGCTACGTGGCGCTGCCCGGCTATCTGGCCGCCAAGCGGCTCGGGGTGCCGATCATCGTCCACGAGGCCAACGCCCGCCCCGGCCTGGCCAACAAGATCGGTTCGCGGTACGCGAAATTCGTCGCCGTCAGCACCCCCGACAGCAAGCTGCGCGGCGCCCGCTACGTCGGTATCCCGCTGCGCCGCACCATCGCCACCCTCGACCGGGCCGCGGTCCGCCCCGAGGCGCGGGCCGCCTTCGGCCTCGACCCCAACCTGCCGACCCTGCTGGTGTCCGGTGGTTCCCAGGGCGCCCGCCGGCTGAACGAGGTCATCCAGGCCGCTGTGCCGGCCCTCCAGCGCGCCGGCATCCAGGTGCTCCATGCGGTCGGCCCGAAGAACGAATTGCCGCATGTGGACAACATGCCCGGGATGCCGCCCTATGTCCCGGTACCGTACGTGGACCGGATGGATCTCGCGTACGCCGCGGCGGACATGATGCTCTGCCGTGCGGGCGCGATGACCGTCGCCGAGTTGTCCGCCGTCGGGCTGCCGGCCGCGTTCGTCCCGCTGCCCATCGGCAACGGCGAGCAGCGGCTGAACGCCCAGCCGCTGGTCAACGCCGGCGGGGGCCTGCTGGTCGACGACGCCCAGCTGACCCCGGACTGGGTGCAGGGCAATGTGCTCCCGGTCCTGGCAGATCCGCACCGGCTGTACGAGATGTCCCGCGCGGCCTCCGAGTTCGGCCGCCGGGACGCCGACGAGCTGCTGGTCGGCATGGTGTACGAGGCGATCGAGCAGCACCGCAAGTAGCGCACGAGAGAAGGCAGGGAGCGTGGCCGGACCGACGACCGCCCGGCGCGGCGAGAAGAAGTCAGCGTCCGGCCCGCCCTCCTCCGCGGAGGTGCGCGGGCGAAGACTCCGCTGGGTGCGCCTGCCCCGTCGCGCGCCGGGCCGCCGCGGTCTGATCATCATCCTGGTCCTCGCGGTGCTGCTCGGCGCGTTCGGCGTCTGGGCGCTCTACGCCTCCGACTGGCTGCGGCTGGAGCGTGTCCGGGCCACCGGCACCGACGTCCTGACCCCGCGTGAGGTCGTCGCGGCGGCGCACGCCCCGGTGAACTCCCCACTGATCTCGGTGGACACCGACGCCCTCGAACACCGGTTGCGGGCCCGGCTGCCGCGCATCAAGAGCGTTGACGTGGAACGGTCCTGGCCGCACACCATCAGTCTCAAAGTGACGGAAAGAACCCCGGAACTGCTGATGCAAACGGGCGGAAAGTTTGCCGAAGTGGACGTCGAAGGCGTCCGGTTCGCCACCGTCAGCGCCGCCCCCAAGGGCGTTCCCCTTCTGGAAATGTCCGTTTTCGACTCCCCGAGTCTGCGCCGGTTCGGTCCCGACCGGTTGCGGCGCGCCGCGGTCGAGGTCGCTCAGGATCTGCCCCCAGTCGTACGCAAAGACGTACGCAAGGTCCGAGTGCGGTCATATGACGCCATCAGCGTCGAACTGGCCGGCGGGCGCACGGTCGCCTGGGGTAGCCGCGAACAGGGCGCCGAAAAGGCGAAGGTGCTGGTCGCACTGCTGAAAGCGGCCCGTACCGCCCGGCACTTCGACGTCTCGGTCCCCAGCGCCCCTGCGGTGTCCGGGAGTTGACGTACCAAGTCGCAGGCCAGCACCCTGGATGGCTACGACTATGGGTGATCACATAGGGTGAAAAGAAAAACGGGAGGTTCGGCGTGTTCGTTGAACGGGCGCGCCTTGTCGACTTAGTGTCTCGTTCCAAAGGGACTATGGAACCAAGGAACACAGGCACAGGTAACCCTAAACTTCAACGTTAGGGTTCGGGTCGGCGATACGGACCGTCCCATCGGCATCAGTCGGCGTCCACACGCAAGTGCGGCGACGACACGTAACTCGAGGCGAGAGGCCTTCGACGTGGCAGCACCGCAGAACTACCTCGCAGTCATCAAGGTCGTCGGCATCGGCGGCGGTGGCGTGAACGCCATCAACCGGATGATCGAGGTCGGGCTCAAGGGCGTCGAGTTCATCGCGATCAATACCGATGCGCAGGCGCTGCTGATGAGCGACGCCGACGTCAAGCTCGACGTCGGCCGCGAAATGACCCGCGGCCTCGGCGCCGGCGCCAACCCGGACGTGGGGCGCAAGGCGGCCGAGGACCACCGCGAGGAGATCGAGGAGGTCCTCAAGGGGGCCGACATGGTCTTCGTGACCGCGGGCGAGGGCGGCGGCACCGGCACCGGCGGCGCACCGGTCGTCGCCAACATCGCCCGCTCGCTGGGCGCCCTGACGATCGGTGTGGTCACCCGGCCGTTCACCTTCGAGGGCCGCCGTCGCGCCAACCAGGCCGAGGACGGCATCGCCCAGCTGCGCGAAGAGGTCGACACCCTCATCGTGATCCCCAACGACCGGCTGCTGTCCATCTCGGACCGCCAGGTGAGCGTGCTCGACGCGTTCAAGTCCGCGGACCAGGTGCTGCTGTCGGGTGTCCAGGGCATCACCGACCTGATCACCACGCCCGGCCTGATCAACCTCGACTTCGCCGACGTCAAGTCCGTGATGTCGGAGGCCGGCTCGGCCCTCATGGGCATCGGCTCGGCGCGCGGCGACGACCGCGCGGTGGCCGCCGCGGAGATGGCGATCTCCTCGCCGCTCCTGGAGGCGTCCATCGACGGTGCCCGCGGCGTGCTGCTGTCCATCTCCGGCGGCTCCGACCTCGGCCTGTTCGAGATCAACGAGGCCGCCCAGCTGGTCAGCGAGGCCGCCCACCCGGAGGCCAACATCATCTTCGGCGCGGTCATCGACGACGCGCTGGGCGACGAGGTCCGGGTCACCGTCATCGCCGCGGGCTTCGACGGCGGCCAGCCGCCGGCCCGCCGCGATGCGCAGGCCACCCTGTCGTCCCCGAAGCGCGAGGAGCCGGCCCCGGCCGCCGGCCGTCCGGCCGCCCCGCCCGAGCCCCGCACCCCGGCCTCGTCGTTCGGCGGCCTGGGCTCCGTCCCGGTACGGGACGCCGGGGCCTTGGCGGACCGTGGCGAACCGGCCGCCGAGCCGTCGTCCTCGCTGGGCGAGTCCGCATCCACCCCGTCGAGCGGGCCGCAGGTTCCCCCGGCCCGTCCGTCGTACTCCGACAGCGCGGCCGAGGAACTCGACGTTCCCGACTTCCTGAAGTGACGTAAAGCACCGAAGTGATAGGGCAACAGCACCACGAAAGCGGCGCGCACTTCGCCTTCACCGACAGGTGGGGCGGGGTGAGCGCCGCTCCGTATGAGCAGCTCAACCTGGGGGGCGCGGTCGGCGACGACCCGCAGGCCGTCCGCACCAACCGCGCCCGCGCGGCCGGCGCGCTCGGTCTCGACCCGGCCGCGGTGGTCTGGATGAACCAGGTCCACGGCCGGGACGTGGCGGTGGTCGACGGACCCTGGCGCGACGCCGACGTCCCGTGTGTGGACGCGGTGGTGACGGCCCGCCGGGGTCTCGCGCTCGCCGTCCTGACCGCCGACTGCACCCCGGTGCTCCTCGCCGACCCGGTCGCGGGCGTCACCGGGACGGCACACGCCGGCCGGCCGGGCCTGGTCGCCGGCGTCGTACCGGCGGCCGTCGAGGCGATGGCCGAGCTGGGCGCGGAGCCGGCCCGCATCCTCGCGTACACCGGCCCGGCGATCTGCGGGCGCTGTTACGAGGTGCCCGACCGGATGCGGTCCGAGGTCGCGGCAGTGGTGCCCGAAGCGCACGCGACGACCAGCTGGGGCACCCCGGCGGTGGACGTCATCGCAGGCGTACGCGCCCAACTCGCCGCGACGGGCGTGCCGGTGCGTGACGATCCCCACATCTCGGACGTCTGCACGCGGGAATCCGCGGATCACTTCTCCTATCGGCGCGACCGCACGACCGGGCGGCTCGCGAGTTACGTGTGGCTGGACGGCGAGCTGTGACGGACGACCGTAGAACGGAACTGGCGACCAACCTGGCGCGGGTGGAGGATCGTATCTCCGCCGCCTGCGCCAAGGCCGGCCGGCCGCGGGACGAGGTGACGCTGATCGTCGTCACCAAGACCTACCCCGCGAGCGACGTCCGGCTGCTGGCGGAACTGGGGGTGCGGCAGGTCGCCGAGAATCGTGACCAGGAGGCGGCACCCAAGGCCGCCGAATGTGCTGATTTGCCGCTTACTTGGCACTTCGTCGGTCAGTTGCAGACCAACAAGGTGCGGTCCGTGGCGAGTTATGCCGGAATTGTGCAGTCGGTCGACCGGGCGCGACTGGTCACCGCCCTCTCCAAGGAAGCGGTCCGCGCGGGCCGCGAGCTGGGGTGCCTGATCCAGGTGGCACTTGACGCCGAGTCGGGTGCGGGCCGGGGGAGCACCGGTGACCGGGGCGGTGTGGCACCGGACGGCGTCCCGGCGCTGGCGGAGGCGATCGCCGGAGCCGAAGGGCTGCGGCTGGACGGCGTGATGACGGTCGCGCCGCTGGCCGGGCCGTACGCCGGCCGCCAACTGGCCGCGTTCGAACGGCTCATGGAAATCTCAACCGACCTGCGCGCCACCCATCCTGCTGCCAACATGGTGTCAGCAGGCATGAGCGCGGACCTTGAGGACGCCGTGGCGGCCGGAGCGACACATGTGCGCGTCGGTACCGCGGTACTCGGAGTCCGACCACGGCTCGGGTAACGTCGCCAAGCAAGTCGGACCACAGCACAATATATGGTCATTTCCGCAGAAAGCGGGGAGGCCGCGTGGATCCAAGGCCCTGGTGACGGAGCCGATCCACCACAGAGCGGAGGACGCAGAGAATGGCCGGCGCGATGCGCAAGATGGCGGTCTACCTCGGCCTCGTGGAGGACGATGGGTACGACGGCCGGGGGTTCGACCCCGACGACGAGTTCGAGCCCGAGCTCGACCCGGAACCCGACCGGGGACGGCGGCAACAGCACCAAGTGCAGGCCGAAACACGCCCGGAACGGGACGAACCCGTCCGTGCCGTGACGCCCCCGGCGCAACGCGAACCCGCCCCGCTCGCCCCGGAAAACGGACGACCCGCGCGAATCGCCCCCGTGTCATCCATCACACCCGACCGTCCGAATCTGGAGAAGAACGCACCGGTGATCATGCCCAAGGTTGTGTCCGAGCGGGAGCCCTACCGCATCACCACGCTGCACCCCCGGACCTACAACGAAGCCCGTACCATCGGGGAACACTTCCGCGAGGGCACTCCGGTGATCATGAATCTCACGGAGATGGATGACACCGATGCGAAGCGACTTGTCGACTTTGCTGCCGGTTTGGTGTTTGGTCTTCACGGCAGCATCGAGCGGGTGACGCAGAAGGTGTTCCTGTTGTCGCCTGCTAACGTCGATGTCACGGCGGAGGACAAGGCCCGTATCGCAGAGGGCGGGTTCTTCAACCAGAGCTGAGACGCAACACCGGGCACACCGAGGCCGTAGGGCCGACACAGAAGCAAGGGGAGAGGGACGCGCGAGATGAGTGTCGCTGGTCAGGTGATCTATATCGCGCTGTACTGCTTCCTGATCGTGTTGATCTTCCGGCTGGTGATGGACTATGTCTTCCAGTTCGCCCGTTCATGGCAACCCGGCAAGGCGATGGTGGTCATTCTGGAGGCCGCCTACACTGTCACTGATCCGCCACTCAAGCTTCTGCGGCGGGTCATTCCGCCGCTGCGTCTCGGGGGCGTGGCGCTCGACCTGTCCTTCTTCGTATTGATGATCATCGTCTACATCCTGATCACCGTCGTGAGGTCGGTGTTGTTGGTGTGAACGATACGGTCTTGCCGATTGCCGACGACTACGTTGAGGTGAAGTAGAGATGCCGTTGACCCCCGAGGACGTGCGGAACAAGCAGTTCACGACCGTCCGCCTCCGAGAAGGCTATGACGAGGACGAGGTCGATGCCTTCCTCGATGAGGTCGAAGCCGAACTGACCCGGCTCCTGCGGGAGAACGAAGACCTGCGCGCCAAGCTGGCCGCCGCCACGCGCGCCGCCGCGCAGAACCAGCAGCAGCAGGGGCTGCGCAAGGGACCGGACCAGCAGCAGGAGCAGCAGCAGCGTCCGGGGGCTCCCGTGCCCGCCGCCATATCCGGTCCGCAGCCGGTCCCGCCGCAGCAGCAGGGGATGGGTGGCCCGCCCCAACTGCCCGGTGGTGCACCGCAGCTGCCTCCTGGTCCCGGTGGCCACGGCCCGCAGGGCCCGCACGGTCCCGGTCCGATGGGCCCCGGCGGCCCGATGGGTGGCCCGATGGGCGGCCCCGGTGGTCCGCAGCAGCTCCAGCAGGGCGGCCCGCAGGGCGGCCCCGGTGGTGACAGTGCCGCACGCGTGCTGTCGCTGGCGCAGCAGACCGCCGACCAGGCGATCGCGGAGGCCCGTTCCGAGGCCAACAAGATCGTCGGTGAGGCGCGCAGCCGTGCCGAGGGTCTGGAGCGGGACGCCCGCGCCAAGGCCGACGCGCTGGAGCGGGACGCGCAGGAGAAGCACCGCGTGGCGATGGGCTCGCTGGAGTCGGCCCGCGCGACGCTGGAGCGCAAGGTCGAGGACCTGCGCGGCTTCGAGCGCGAGTACCGCACGCGGCTGAAGTCCTACCTGGAGAGCCAGCTGCGTCAGCTGGAGAACCAGGCGGACGACTCGCTCGCCCCGCCGCGGACCCCGGCTGCCGCCTCGCTGCCGCCGTCCCCGTCGATGGCGTCGGCCGGTGCCGGCACGATGGGTGGCAACCACACCATGGGTGGCGGTCAGACCATGGGCGGCAACCACTCGATGGGCAACGGTTCCAGCGGCGGTCCGTCCTACGGCGGTCAGCAGCAGATGTCGCCGGCGATGACCCAGCCGATGGCTCCGGTGCGGCCGCAGGGCCCGTCGCCGATGCAGCAGACCCCGTCGCCGATGAGGGGCTTCCTCATCGACGAGGACGACAACTGACGCCCGCCTGAGGCGTACCGTCGGCAATCAGGGCCGGGCCCCGAGGGACTTCCCTCGGGGCCCGGCCCTTTTGTGCGGTGGGCCGGCCCTGTCGGGGCGCGCCCCGGCCGGCCGGGGCGACCGGCGTCCCTCTCGACAAAGCGGCCCCAACTGCCCATCTCTGTACGGAAATGACGAATGCCCCGGTGTGGTGCACACCGGGGCATTCAGGGGAGATCGGGCCTCGCGGATTACGCCTTACGGAGGTGGAACGTCAGTGCCAGTGCCTCGTCGGTGAAGGCCGGGCCGTACCCGCCGTCCGGCTCGCCGGGGGCGAAGTCCGTGGCGAGGACCTCCTCGGCGATCAGGCCGGCGTGCTCGGCCAGGGCCGTACGGACCTCCTCGTCGGACGACGCCCAGCGCAGCGCGATCCGGTCGGCGACGTCCAGACCGCTGTTCTTCCGGGCCTCCTGGATCAGCCGGATCGCGTCCCGGGCCAGACCGGCCCGGCGCAGCTCGGGGGTGATCTCCAGGTCCAGGGCGACCGTGGCGCCCGCGTCGGAGGCCACCGACCAGCCCTCGCGGGGGGTTTCGGTGATGATGACCTCGTCCGGGGTGAGGGAGACGGTCTCGCCGTCGACCTCGACGCTCGCCGTGCCCTCCCGGAGCGCGAGCGAGAGCGCCGCGGCGTCCGCGCCGGCGATCGCCTTGGCGACCGCCTGGACGCCCTTGCCGAACCGCTTGCCCAGCGCACGGAAGTTGGCCTTCGCGGTGGTGTCGACGAGCGAGCCGCCGCCCCCTCGACCAGAGGAAGATTCTGCGAGGGATGCCAGCGAGCTGACGTTCAGCTCCTCGGCGATCTGGGCGCGCAGGTCCTCGGGCAGCCCGGCGAAGCCGTGGGCCGCGACCAGCGCGCGGGACAGCGGCTGGCGGGTCTTCACACCGGACTCGGCACGGGTCGCCCGGCCCAGCTCGACCAGCCGGCGGACCAGCGCCATCTGGGCGGAGAGCGCCGGGTCGATCAGCGACTGCTCGGCGACCGGCCAGCTGGAGAGGTGGACGGAGTCCGGGGCGTCCGGGGTGACCGGGGCGACCAGGTCCTGCCAGACCCGCTCGGTGATGAACGGGGTGAGCGGCGCCATCAGGCGGGTGACCGTCTCGATGACCTCGTGGAGGGTGCGCAGCGCGGCCGCGTCGCCCTGCCAGAAGCGGCGGCGCGAGCGGCGGACGTACCAGTTGGACAGGTCGTCGACGAAGGTGGACAGCAGCTTGCCGGCGCGCTGGGTGTCGAAGGACTCCAGGGACTCGGTGACCTGCGCGACGAGGGTGTTCAGTTCACCGAGCAGCCAGCGGTCCAGCAGTGGCCGCTCGGCCGGGGCCGGGTCGGACGCGGACGGCGCCCACCGGGACGTCCGGGCGTACAGCGCCTGGAAGGCGACGGTGTTCCAGTACGTCAGCAGGGTCTTGCGGACGACTTCCTGGATGGTGTTGTGGCCCACCCGGCGGGCGGCCCACGGCGAACCGCCGGCCGCCATGAACCAGCGGACCGCGTCCGCGCCGTGCTGGTCCATGAGCGGGATCGGCTGGAGGATGTTGCCCAGGTGCTTGGACATCTTCCGGCCGTCCTCGGCGAGGATGTGGCCGAGGCAGACCACGTTCTCGTACGACGACTTGTCGAAGACCAGGGTGCCGACGGCCATCAGCGTGTAGAACCAGCCGCGGGTCTGGTCGATGGCCTCCGAGATGAACTGCGCCGGGTAGCGCTTCTCGAAGAGCTCCTTGTTGCGGTACGGGTAGCCCCACTGCGCGAACGGCATCGAGCCGGAGTCGTACCAGGCGTCGATGACCTCCGGGACGCGGACCGCGGTGTGGGCGCAGCCCTCCTCGGGGCAGCCGAAGGTGATCGCGTCGATGAACGGGCGGTGCGGGTCCAGGCCCGACTGGTCGGTGCCGGTCAGCTCGGTCAGCTCGGTGAGCGAGCCGACGCAGGTGAGGTGGTCGTCCTCGCAGCGCCAGATGGGCAGCGGGGTGCCCCAGTAGCGGTTGCGGGACAGCGCCCAGTCGATGTTGTTGCTCAGCCAGTCACCGAACCGCCCGTGCTTGACCGACTCGGGGAACCAGCTGGTGTTCTCGTTCTCCCGGAGGAGGGCGTCCTTGATCGCGGTGGTGCGGATGTACCACGACGGCTGGGCGTAGTAGAGCAGTGCGGTGTGGCAGCGCCAGCAGTGCGGGTAGCTGTGCTCGTAGGCGATGTGCTTGAAGAGCAGGCCGCGGGCGTCCAGGTCGGCCACCAGCGTGCCGTCGGCCTTCTTGAAGAACTGGCCGCCGACCAGCGGGAGTTCGTCCTCGAAGGTGCCGTCGGCGCGGACCGGGTTGACGACCGGGAGGCCGTACGCCTTGCAGGTCTTGAGGTCGTCCTCACCGAAGGCCGGGGCCTGGTGGACCAGACCCGTGCCGTCGTCGGTGGTGACGTACTCGGCGTTGACGACGAAGTTGGCGCCGTCCAGCTCGACCAGGGAGAACGGGCGCTCGTAGGACCAGCGCTCCATCTCGCGGCCGGTGAAGGACTGGCCGGTGGGCTCCCAGCCCTCGCCCAGCGCCTTCTCCAGCAGGGGTTCGGCGACGACCAGCTTCTCCGTGCCGTCGGTGGCGACGACGTAGGTGACGTCCGGGTGCGCGGCGGCGGCGACGTTGGAGACCAGGGTCCAGGGGGTCGTCGTCCAGACCAGGAGCGCGGCCTCGCCGGCCAGCGGGCCGGAGGTCAGCGGGAGGCGGACGTAGACCGAGGGGTCGACGACGGTTTCGTAGCCCTGCGCCAGCTCGTGGTCCGACAGGCCGGTGCCGCAGCGCGGGCACCACGGGGCGACGCGGTGGTCCTGAACCAGCAGGCCCTTGGTGAAGATCTGCTTCAGCGACCACCACACCGACTCGATGTAGTCGGGGTCCATGGTGCGGTACGGGTTGTCGAGGTCGGTCCAGTAGCCCATCCGCGTGGTGAGCTCGGCGAAGGCGTCGGTGTGCCGGGTCACCGATGCGCGGCACTTGGCGTTGAACTCGGCGATGCCGTACGCCTCGATGTCCTTCTTGCCGTTGAAGCCCAGCTCCTTCTCCACGGCCAGCTCGACCGGGAGGCCGTGGCAGTCCCAGCCGGCCTTGCGGTCGACGTGGTAGCCCTGCATCGTGCGGAACCGGGGGAAGACGTCCTTGAAGACGCGGGCCTCGATGTGGTGCGCGCCGGGCATGCCGTTGGCTGTCGGGGGGCCCTCGTAGAAGACCCACTCGGGCCGGCCCTCGGACTGCTGGAGGGTACGGGCGAAGACCTTCTGCTCCTGCCAGAAATCGAGCACGGCGTGCTCAAGGGCGGGCAGGTCTACCTGGGCGGGTACCTGGCGGTACAAGGGCTGCTCACTCATCGGGGGCTTCCTCCGGCGGACAACATCTGCTGCTTCTCCGTCCGGAGGGACGAGAGCCCTGGCTCCCGCGGTACCACCCTCCTTGGCGGTGCACGCTGCACCGCCCCCTCATTGGGGTCGCGCTGCCGGTTCTACTCGCCCTGGGTGGCCCGGGGTCCAGCGGGCCACACCCACTGTCCGAGCCCGTGGGCCACGCCCACTGTCCAGAGCTTTCTTCCGGCGGCTCCGGGGTGATCTTCACGCCGCGCACGCCCCCGGGCTTCCACCGTCCCCGGGTCGCTGCTGGCTGCGTACGGCGCTACTCGTCCCATCACTGCCTCTCGCTGGGCCCAGTGTACGGGGCGCCACCGACAGCGGCCGACCGGATTTCCGGCGGGGGCGTACGGGGGCGGGCGCGGGGTTCGGTACGGAGTGCCGGCGGTGGCGCGGAACGGGGGCGCGCGACCGGGCCGTGACCCGAATGGCCAGCGGCCGGGTGCCGGACGGCCAAGCGGATTACCGGGCGGGCAGCGGGGCACAACCGAGGCAGACCGGACTTCCGGGCCGGGTGGCAGGACCCGATGGGGCGGTGCGTCCCGTTGCCGCGTGCTCTGTGGCGATTTATCGTTCCCGTCACGATTCGCGAATAAAAGTCACATATGTGAAGGGGTCGCGGCCATGGTGGCGAAGAAGACCGCCGCGGAGAAGAGCACGACGCCTGCCGGCGAGGCCGTCGCGAAGCAGCCCGCACCGAAGAACAGCACTCCGAAGAAGGCCGCTCCGAAGAAGGCGGCCGCCCGGAAGACGACGGCCACGAAGACCACGGCCACGAAGACCACGGCCAAGAAGACGGCGGCCGCGAAGACCGCGAAGCGGGCTCCGGCCACGAAGGCCGCGGTGCCCGCGAAGAAGACGGGAGCCAAGACGGTGGTGGCGAAGAAGACGGCGGCCGCGACGGCCGGGGAGCACGGCAACGACTCCGCGGTGCCCGTGGCCCGGACGGCCGCGGCGCCCGGCGAGCTCGCGGTCCGGCCCGGCGAGGACCCCTGGACGGCCGCCGAGGTCGGCGAGGCCCGGTCGGAACTGATGGAGGAGGTCGGGCGGCTGCGGCTGGAGATCACCTCCGCCGAGGACGCCATCGCCGGGCTGATGCGCGACTCCGGCGACGGCGCCGGTGACGACGAGGCGGACACCGGCAGCAAGAACATCACCCGTGAACACGAGCTCGCGCTCGCCTCCAACGCCCGCGAGATGCTCCACCAGACCGAGCGGGCCCTCGGCCGGCTGGACGCGGGCACCTACGGGCTGTGCGAGAACTGCGGCAACCCCATCGGCAAGGCACGGATGCAGGCATTCCCCCGGGCGACGCTGTGCGTGGAGTGCAAGCAGAAGCAGGAGCGCCGCTGAGCCGGCGCCCTCGGACCGGTCGTCGTGGGCGGCCCCCGGACCGCCCGCGCCCGTACGTGTGTGCCGTACTCTCGTGGTTCAGCCAGGCACGGCCTGGCCGCGGACACGACGGGCTGAGGGACTCACACGTGGCAGAGGCGGAACGCATCACCGGCACGCCGGAACCCGAGCCGGGTACCGGAGCGGATTCCCCAGTGGATCCCGCAGCGGACGCACCGGCGGAGGCGGAGCAGCGGGGCGCCGGCCGCGGCAAGCGGCGGATCGCCGCGCTGCTGCTGGTGGCGTGCGTGGTCTACCTGCTCGACCTGGGAAGCAAGCTGCTGGTCGTGGCCAAGCTGGAGAACCACGAGCCGATCCAGGTGATCGGCACGCTGCTGCAGTTCAGTGTGATCCGCAACCGCGGCGCCGCCTTCAGCATCGGCGAGGCGCTGACCATCTTCCTGACGATCATCGCGGCGGCCGTGATCCTGGTCATCGCCCGGGTCGCCCGCAAGCTCTACAGCCTGCCCTGGGCCATCGCCCTCGGGCTGCTGCTCGGCGGCGCCTTCGGCAACCTCACCGACCGGATCTTCCGCTCGCCGGGCGTCTTCGAGGGCGCCGTGGTCGACTTCATCGCCCCCGCGCACTTCGCCGTCTTCAACCTCGCCGATTCCGCCATCGTCTGCGGCGGCATCCTGATCGTGATCCTCTCGTTCCGGGGGCTGGACCCCGACGGGACGCTCCACAAGGACTGACCTCAGCAGGGGTCGGGGTCCGGGCCCCCGGCCGCCGGGCAGGACACCATGGGGCAACTGCCATACTCGTGGGGTGAGCACGCTTCCCGAGATCCGCACCCTGCCCGTACCGGACGGCCTGGAGGGCGAGCGCGTCGACGCCGCGCTGGCCCGGATGTTCGGCTTCTCCCGTACGAAGGCGGCCGAGCTGGCCGCCGCCGGAAAGGTCCGGGTCGACGGGTCCGAGGTGATGAAGTCCGAGCGGGTGCGCGGCGGTGCCTGGCTGGAGGTCGAGATGCCGCAGGCCGCGGCGCCCGTGGAGATCGTGCCCGAGCCCGTCGAGGGCATGGAGATCGTGCATGACGACGACGACATCGTCGTGATCGTCAAGCCGGTGGGCGTGGCCGCGCACCCCAGCCCCGGCTGGACCGGCACCACCGTCATCGGCGGACTGGCCGCGGCCGGCTACCGCATCTCCACCTCCGGTGCCGCCGAGCGCCAGGGCATCGTGCACCGCCTCGACGTCGGCACCTCCGGTCTGATGGTGGTCGCCAAGTCCGAGCGGGCGTACACGTCCCTCAAGCGGCAGTTCAAGGAGCGCGTCCCCGACAAGCGCTACCACGCCCTGGTCCAGGGCCACCCGGACCCGATGAGCGGCACCATCGACGCCCCCATCGGCCGGCACCCGCAGCACGACTACAAGTGGGCGGTCACCGCCGAGGGCAAGCCGTCGGTCACGCACTACGACCTGATCGAGGCGTTCCGCGCGGCCAGCCTGCTGGACATCAAGCTGGAGACCGGCCGCACCCACCAGATCCGGGTGCACATGGCCGCCCACCGCCACCCCTGCGTCGGCGACCTCACCTACGGCGCGGACCCCACCCTCGCCAAGCGGCTGGGCGTCGGCCGGCAGTGGCTGCACGCGGTCCGCCTCGGCTTCGAGCACCCCTCCGACGGCAGCTGGGTCGAGTTCGCGTCCGCCTACCCGGACGACCTCCAGCACGCCCTGGACACCGTGCGGGACGAGAGCAGCTGACCGGGCCGCGTGACGGCGCGCGGCCGGCGGAACGCGGCGCCGCGCGGACCGGCACGGCGGTCAACCTCGGCGGGCATGGCACCCTTGGTCGGAAAGTGATCGAATCCGACCGCTTCGGAGCGTAGCCACCGTGGATCAGCTGGCTCTGCTGTTCGTCCTTCTGCTCGGAGCCGTGGTGATGGTTCCGGTCGGCGACCGGCTGGGACTGCCGTCACCGGTGCTGATGACCCTGGCCGGGGCCGTCCTGGCGCTGCTGCCGTTCGTCCCCAACGTCGAGGTACCGCCCGAGTTCATCCTGCCCGTGGTGCTGCCGCCGCTGCTCTACGCGGCCGTGCAGCGCACGTCCTGGCGGCAGTTCACCGCCAACCTCCGGCCGATCTTCCTGCTCGCCGTCGCGCTGGTCTTCGCCACCACGGCCGCGGTGGCCGCGGTCGCCCAGGCGGTGGTGCCCGGGATGCCGGTGGCTGCCGCGGTGGTGCTCGGCGCGCTGGTCGCCCCGCCCGACCCGGTGGCCGCGACCGCGGTCGCCGGCAAACTCGGGCTGCCCCGCCGGATGGTCTCCATCCTGGAGGGCGAGGGCCTCTTCAACGACGTCACCGCGATCGTGCTCTACCACGTCGCGCTCGCCGCGGTGGTCAGCGGCAGCTTCTCGGTGCCCGGCGCGCTCGGCTCCCTGGTCCTGTCCGCCGTCGTGGCCATAGCGGTCGGTCTGGCGATCGGCTGGGTGACCAACAAGCTGATGGGCCTGCTCGGCGACCCCACGCTGCAGATCGGGCTGACGCTGCTGGTGCCGTTCGTGGCGTACGTGCTCGCCGAGGAGTTCCGCGGCTCCGGGGTGCTGGCGGTGCTGACCTGTGCGCTCTTCCTCGCCGAGTACGCGGTCGACCCGGACGACGTGATGGGCCGGCTCGCCGGTTACACCTTCTGGGAGGTGGTCGACACCCTCGTCACCGGTGTGGCCTTCGGGCTGATCGGCCTGGAGCTGCACAACATCTTCGGGGCCGCCGCACACCGCTGGGGCCAGCTGATCGGCGCCGGCGCCGCGGTCGTGGCGGTCGTCGTCGGCGTGCGCCTGCTGTGGCTGCTGCCCGCCGCCTGGCTGGCGAAGCGGATGCACAAGCGCCGCGACTACGACGAGGACATCCCGATGAGCTGGCGCGAGACGCTCATCATGTGGTGGTCGGGGATGCGCGGGGTGGCCTCGGTGGCGCTGGCGCTGGCCATTCCGTTCGGCGTGGACGGCGGGCCGTTCCCGGCCCGGAACGACATCCTCTTCATCGCGTTCGCGGTGGTCCTCGCCACCCTCCTCGTCCAGGGTCTGACGCTGCCCTGGCTCGTGCGCAGGCTGCGGGTGCGGGCCGACACCGATGCCGTGGACGCCCTGGAGCGGGAGCTGGCGGTCCGGGTGATCAAGGCGTCCAAGCGGCGGCTGAAGGAGATCATGGAGGTCGAGGAGCTGCCCGACGAGGTCAGCGACCAGCTCTCCCGCCGGGCCTTCGACATCGGCGCCCGGATCGCGCCGGACATCGTCGACGACGAGCGGCGCGACCTCTTCGAGAAGCGGATCAGCCGGCTGAAGAAGGTGCAGCGCATCCAGGGCGAGATGCTCTCGGCGGCCCGCCACGAGGTGCTGGCCGCGCGCAGCGAACCGGGCGCCGACCCGGAGATCGTCGACCGGGTGCTGCGCCACCTGGACATGCGCAGTCTGCGCGGCGCGCCCTGAGACGCCCCCGGGCCCCCGGGGTCAGTCGCGCGTGCGGCCCGCGTCCGGCGGCCCGTCCAGCTCCGCCGGTGCCGTGCTGATCCGCGGCAGCGCGTAGGCGTGCTCGGTCCGCAGCCATTCGAGCATCCGCTCGCGGACCTCGCAGCGCACGGACCAGATCGCGTCCGCGTCCCGGGCGGTGACCAGCGCCCGCACCAGGATCGTGGTCGGCGTGGTGTCGGTGACCACCAGGCTCCAGGAACGGCCGTCCCAGTCCGCGCACTCCTGGAGGACCTCCAGCAGGTGCTGCCGCATCTTCTCCACCGGCGCGCTGTGGTCGAGGTGGAAGAAGACCGTGCCGGTCATCTGGGCGCCGCCGCGCGACCAGTTCTCGAAGGGCTTGCCGGTGAAGTACGACACCGGCATGGTGATCCGCCGCTCGTCCCAGGTCCGCACGGTCAGGAAGGTCAGGGTGATCTCCTCGACGGTGCCCCATTCGCCGTCCACCACGACCGTGTCGCCGATCCGCACCATGTCGCCGAAGGCGATCTGCAGCCCGGCGAAGAGGTTGCCGAGGGTGGACTGGGCGGCGATACCGGCGACGATGCCCAGCAGCCCGGCGGACGCCAGCATGGATGTGCCGACCGTCCGCATCTCCGGGAACGTCAGCAGCATCGAGGCGGCCGCGACGACGGTCACCACCGCCGTCACCACCCGCTGGATCAGCGTCACCTGGGTACGCACCCGCCGCACCCGCGCCACGTCCCGGGCACTCGCCGCGTAGCGGGAGTACGACGACTCCACTATCGCCGCCGCGGCACGGATGGCCAGCCAGGCGGTGGCCGCGATCAGCACCAGGCTGAGCGTCTGGCCGATCCCCGCCTCGTGGTTCTCGACGGTCTTCAGCCCGGTCTCGTCGTACGCGCCGCGCAGCAGGGCCGCGCACAGCGCCACCTGCAGCGGTATCCGGCAGCGCCGCAGCAGCCCCCACAGGGGGGTCTCGGGGTGCGCGGCGTCCACCCGGCGCAGGGCCCGGTCGGCGAGCCACACCAGGACGAGCGTGATGACGACGGAGCCGCCCAGGACGGCGATGGGGCGCAGCACGTCCTCCACGGACACGGATTCCTCCTCGGCTGGGATGCGCTGTCTGTGCGGGTACCCGGTCCTGCCGACCGTAACTGGCAGGATGGAAGGAGAGCGATCCGATCAAGGGAAGTGATGCAGTGCCGGCCACCAGCGAGCCCGCGACCAGCGGCGTTTTGACGATTGTGCTGTTCCACTCGGTGTGCGGGCTGCGCCCCGCGGTGCACGCGGCCGCCGACCGGCTGCGCGCCGCGGGACACGAGGTGATCGTCCCCGACCTGTTCGACGGGCGGACCGCCGACTCCGTGCCGGACGGCATCCTGATCAAGGACGAGATCGGCAAGGAGGAGCTGCTCAAGCGCGCCATCACGGCCGTCGCCCCGTACTCCGAGCGCGGTCTGGTCTACGCCGGGTTCTCCTTCGGCGGCGCGGTCGCCCAGAACCTCGCGCTGGGCGACGAGAAGGCCCGCGGGCTGCTGCTGATGCACGGCACCTCGGACATCGCCGAGGGCGCGGCCGTCGACGAGCTGCCGGTGCAGCTGCACGTCGCCGACCCCGACCCGTTCGAGCCGCACGACTGGCTGACCGCCTGGTACCTGCAGATGCGCCGGGCCGGCGCGGACGTGGAGGTCTTCCGCTACGCCGGCGCCGGCCACCTCTTCACCGACCCCGACCTGCCGGACTACGACGCGGAGGCGGCGGAGAGCGCCTGGAAGGTGGCGCTGGGGTTCCTGGCGGACATCTGAGGACTGCGGGCCAGGAGGGGCGCCCCCTGGCCCGCCGTCCCGGTCCTAGCCCGCCGGCCGGTCCGCCCGCTCGATCTGCTGGGTGCCGCTGCGGGTGCGGTAGGAGCGCAGCAGGCTGCTGGTCGCGTTCGGGTCGGTCTTGTCGGAGATGCCGTAGTAGTCCATCTGGGTGCGCTCGGCCTGGACGTCCAGGACCCCGTAGCCGTGCGAGTCCATGTCCAGCCACTTCACGTGCCGGTTGGCGGCCCGGATGGCGGCGACCCCGGCCAGCGAGACGGTGTGCGGGGCGACGTGCAGGAAGTCGTCGACGTTGTCTGAGGTGACGGAGGTGACCACGAACTCCGTCGCCACCGGCCGGGTGGCGGGGTAGGTCGCCGCCTTCAGCGGGACGTCGTTGGCCCAGGCCATGTGGATGTCGCCGGTCAGGAAGACGGTGTTGTCGATCCCGCGGTCGCTGAGGTGGCCGAGCAGTTCGCGCCGGTCGTCGGTGTAGCCGTCCCACTGGTCGGTGTTGATCGCCAGGCCCTCCTTGGGTATCCCGAGGATCTCGGCGAGCGGGCCGAGCAGATGCGCCGGTATGGAGCCGAAGGCGACCTGGGAGACCATCACCGAGGTGCCGACCAGCCGCCAGGCGGTGTCGGAGCGTTCGAGACCGGCCTTGAGCCAGTCCAGCTGGGCCCGCCCGGTGATCGTCCGGCCCGGGTCGTCGACCGCGCCGCTGCCCGGTGCCGCCTGCTGGTCGCGGAACGACCGCAGGTCCAGCAGGTGAAGGTCGGCGAGGTTGCCGAAGCGCAGCCGGCGGTAGGTGGTCCCGGCGACGGACGGCCGCACCGGCATCCACTCGAAGTACGCCTGCTTCGCCGCGGCCATCCGGGCGGACCAGGAACCCTCGGTGTCCGGCTGGTGGTTGACCGCACCGCCCTTCCAGGCGTTGTCGGCGAACTCGTGGTCGTCCCAGATGGCGATGACCGGGTGGGTGGCGTGCATCGCGAGCGCGTCCGGGTCGGTCTTGTGGACGCCGTGCCGGATGCGGTAGTCGGCGAGGGTGAGCAGTTCGTGGGCGGGGGAGTGCGGACGCACGACGTACTTGAAGTCCGGGTACTCGCCGGACTTGTACTCGTAGAGGTAGTCGCCGAGGTGCAGCACCGCGTCCAGCTCGGTGCGGGCCGCCAGGTGCCGGTAGGGCGAGAAGTACCCGGATTCCCAGTTGGCGCAGGAGACCACGCCGAAGCGGACGTTGCCCGGCGCGGCGTCGTGCGCGGGGGCGGTGCGGGTGCGGCCGACGGGGGAGTGCTGCCCGCCGGCGGTGAAGCGGTAGTAGTAGGTGGTGGCCGGCCGCAGGCCGCGGACGTCCGCCTTGACGGTGTGGTCGTGGGCCGCCGAGGTGGTCACCTTCCCCCGGGCGACGGCCGTGCCGAAGCCCTTGTCGGCGGACACCTCCCAGGCCACCTCCGTGGCCGGGCCGCGGCCGGAGCCCGGCGTGGCCGACGGGGCCGGGGTGACCCGGGTCCACAGCAGTACGCCGTCCGGCAGCGGGTCCCCCGAAGCGACCCCGTGCTGGAAGAACGAGCCCTGGCCCGGGCCCTGTTGAGCGTGGGCGGCGGTGGCACCGGCGAGCGGCAGGAGGGCGGCGGTGGCGGCGACGGCCGTGACGGCGGTGCGGCGCGAGATCTGGTCGTGATCGGTCACGGGCGATCACCCTACTGGCCGGTAGAGCGTCAACGGGAGGGCGGTGCAAGGGAATTACCGGAATTCGCCCTCCCGTCGTCGGACGTCCGCTCAGTGGGAGCCGGTGGGGTCCTTCTCGCCCTCGCGGATGCCCTTTCCACCGCTCTTGCCGGAATCCCCGCCGGGGTTCTTGCCGGCGTCCGCCCCGGCGCCCGCGCCCTTCGCCGGGCCGAACTCCTTGTCGATCATCTTCTCGAAGGCGGCCTTCGCCAGCCGGTCGTACTGCGCCTGTGTCATCCGCGGGTCCTGCGGGATCTGGGGCATCACCAGCTTCTTGTCGCCGTGCATGAACGTCGGCGTGCCCTTGACGCCCTTGCGGCCGAACAGCGCGGTCATGTCCATCGCCCAGCGGTCGTAGGTGCCCTTCTTGACCGCCGTCTCGAACGCCTTGTTGTTCTTCAGCTCCGGCACGTCGGCCGCGACCTTGAGCAGCTCGGAGTCCTTGGCGTAGAGGTCCTCGCGCTCGTCCGGGTGGTACTTCCCCGAGTACAGCGCGGACTTGTACTTCAAGAACGCCTCGGGGCTGACATCGAGCGCGGCGCCCAGCGCGCTCAGCGCGTTCTTGGAGCCCTCGCCGCCCTGCATCCCGTCGATGAAGGTGTACATCGTGAAGCGGACCTTGTAGCGGCCGTCGTGGAGGTCCTTCAGGAGCGCCGAGCCGCTGCTCTGCTCGAAGGCCGCGCACGCCGGACAGCGGACGTCCTCGAAGACCTCCATGGTCTCCTTGGCCTTCGGGTCGCCTATCAGGATCTCGGTGTGGTCCTTGCCCTGGGTGTGCGCCGGGGCGACCTGCCGGGCCTCCTTGGCGGCCTCCCAGCCGGTCGGCTCGTTGGCCTTGACGACGGCGAAGCCGATCCCGCCGGCCACCGCGAGCACGCCGACCACGGCGCCGGCCACGATCAGCTGCCGGCGCAGCCGCTCCTTCTTCTTCTGCCGCTCGCGCTCGGCGCGGATGCGCTCGCGGGCCGCCTGCTTGTTGCCCTGGCTGTTGCGGTTGCTCATGTGGGGGTCCCCTCGAAGGTGGTGTGGTGGTGCGTACGGAAGGTCAGACGGCGGCCGGGCGGGGCGGGCCGCGGCGCCGGACGCAGTGCACGAGGAGGGGGAGCGGACGGGCCGGCGGCAGCGGGCGCGGCGGACGGACCCGGCGGCGGGGCGGGAGCAGGGCCGCCGCGGTCACCGCGGCCGCGGTCCGCAGCGGGCGGAAGGTGGCGGCCGCCGCGGCGCGCAGCAGCGCGTCCAGAGCGGCGTCCCCGCGGTGCAGCCAGCCGGCGGCGAGCAGGCCGACCGTGAGGTGGGCGGCCATCAGCAGCCAGGGCGCGGCGGCCGGTACGGCCGGCGGCAGCGGACCGCCCGGGTGGACCGCCAGCCGGGCCAGCGGGGTGCCCCACTCGCCGCCCCGGCACAGCAGATCGACGCCCACCGAGCGCAGCGCACCGGCGAGCGGCCCGCCGGCCGGGCCGTAACAGGTGTGCTGCCCGGTGGTGAAGACGGTGTCGGCGGCCAGCTCCAGCGGCACCAGCAGCCCGGCCACGGACCGGTAGCCGCGCTCCCGGCCGGTCAGCGGATAGGCCGCGGCGAAGACCCCGGCGCAGATCGCGGCGACCGCGGCGGGCGGCAACGGGGCGTGTGAGAGCAGCACATGGGAGGCCGTGGACAGGGTGGTGCACAGGGCGGTGAACAGCGCCGCCCGCACCACCCTGAGCTGAACCGCCGGTGCACCCGCCGGCCGGGCGCCCGGGCGCACTCCCGTCGCCTGCACGGTCGGGAGTCTGCCATGTGCACGGCATCCGGCCGGGTCAAGATTTGGCATCGGCCGGCGTGCGGACCGCACGCCGGCCGGGAAACACCACAGACCGTCAGGTCAGTGCTTGAGCTCCTTGTCGACCATCGAGTTGAAGGCCGCGACGGTGGACGGCGCCACCTTGCCCTGCGGGCTGTCCGTGCCGATGACGGTGTCGTTGACCTTCAGGGTCGGGGTGCTGGTGACGTCCTTGTGGGAGTTGAACTCGGTGGACATCTCCAGCGCCCACCGGTCGTACGTCCCGGCCTTGACGGCCTTCTGGAACGCCGCGTTGCCCTTCAGGGCCGGGATGGTGTCGGCGACCTTGATCAGGTAGCTGTCGTCGGCGAACTTGTCCGGCCCGGTCTCCTCCGGGTGGAACTCCTTCGAGTACAGCGCGTACTTGTACTTCAGGAAGGCGTCCGGGCTGACGTTGAGCGCGGCGCCCAGCGCGGACAGCGCGTTCTTGGAGCCGGTGCCCTTGAGGTTGGCGTCGAGGAACGTGCCGAGGTGGTACTCCGCCTTGTACCGGCCGTCCTTGATGTCCTTCTCGACGGTCGCGCCGACGTTCTGCTCGAAGGCCGCGCAGCCCGGGCAGCGCGGGTCCTCGAAGAGGCCGAGGGTGTTCTTGGCGTCCGGCTTGCCGACGACGACGGTCGTGCCGTTGGCGCCGGTGGTGTTCGCGGGCTTGACCAGCTTGGCCTTGGCGGCCTTCGCCCAGGCCTTGCTGTCGCCCGCACTGGCCGCGGCGTCGCCGCCGGAGGAGCTGCCGCCCCCCGAGGTGGCGACCGCGACCCCGATGCCGCCGGCGATCGCCAGCACGCCGACGATCGCGCCGCCGACGATCAGCTGCCGGCGCATCCGGTCCTTCTTCGCCTGCCGCTCGCGCTCGGCGCGCAGTCGCTCGCGGGCTGCCTGCTTGTTGGCCTGGCTGTTGCGGTTGCTCATGACTTCCTGCTCCGTGGGGTCCGTGGGACGGGTGTGCGTGCTGCGGGAGGCGTACGCGGCGCGGGTGAGCGTACGCGTACGGCGCGGCCGGGCCGCGCGGGCCGGGGAGAACCGGCCTCAGGCGGCGAGCACGCAGGGCGGCCCGCGGCGCACGACGCAGTGCACGAGCAGCGGGACGGCGCGGGCCCGCGGCCCGGCCCGTACGGAGGCGGGGACCGGGCGGGGCCGGGCGGCCGTGGCGCCGATGACCGCGACCGCGATCAGCAGCGGGCGGAACGCGACCGCGCAGACCGCGCCGAGCAGCTGGGCCAGCGCGGCCTCGCCGCGGCGCAGCCAGCCGGCCGCCAGCAGCCCGACGGCCAGGTGCGCCGCGAGCAGCAGCAGCCAGGCCGAGGCGGGCACGGAAGGCTCGTCGGTCAGCCGCAGGAAGGGGGCGCCCACGCTCCCCCCGCCGCAGAGCAGGTCCACCCCGAGCGAGCGCAGCGGGCCGGCCACCGGGCCGCCCGCCGCGCCGTAGCAGGCGTGCTGACCGAGGCTGAAGACCAGGTCGGCGGCGAGTTCCAGGGGCAGCAGCAGCGCCGCGATCCGCCAGTAGCCGCGCTCCCGGCCGGCCAGCGCGTAGGCGAGCGCGAAGACGGCGGCGCAGAGCGCGGCGACGGTGGTGAGTGGGAGCGGCATCCGGGACAGCAGCACGTGGGAGCCCGCGGACAGCGTCACGCACAGCGCCGTGAAGAGCGCCGCGCGCAGTGCCCGCAGGTGTGCCGCCGAGATGTCCATCGTTGCCGAGTGTGCCATGCGCGGGGATAAGCGGCGCCTAAGGGGAGCGGCCCAGGGGACAGGTCCCGACCAGGCATGATCGGGACCCGTCCGCTCCGCCGGCTATGCCTCCGTCAGGCCCGGGATCCGGCCGTTGCGGAAGAGGTCGACGAAGATCTGGTGGTCGGCGCGGGCCCGGGCGCCGTAGGAGTGCGCGAAGTCCACCAGCAGCGGGGCGAAGCCGTCCTCGTCGGCGGCGATCGCCGCGTCGATGGCCCGCTCGGTCGAGAACGGGACCAGCGAGTGGCCGCTCTCGTCGTCCGCCGCGGCGTGCATCGTGGCCGTGGCGCGGCCCAGGTCGGCGACGACCGCGGCGATCTCCTCCGGGTCGTCGATGTCCGACCAGTCCAGGTCGACCGCGTACGGCGAGATCTCGGCGACCAGCTGGCCGGTGCGGCGCCCGTCCTCCTCGATCTGGGTCCAGCCCAGCCACGGGTCGGCGTGGTCCTGCAGGGCGCGCTGGGAGATGACCGTGCGGTGGCCCTCGTGCTCGAAATAGCCGCGGACCGCGGGGTCGGTGAGGTGCCGCGAGACGGCCGGGGTCTGCGCCTGCTTCATGTAGATCACGACGTCGTTCTCCAGGGCGTCGCTGTTGCCCTCCAGGAGGATGTTGTACGACGGCAGGCCGGCCGACCCGATGCCGATCCCGCGCCGGCCCACCACGTCCTTGACCCGGTAGGAGTCCGGCCGGCCCAGGCTCGACTCCGGCAGCGTCTCCAGATAGCCGTCGAACGCGGCGAGCACCTTGTAGCGGGTCGCCGCGTCCAGCTCGACGCTGCCGCCGCCCGCGGCGAACCGCCGCTCGAAGTCGCGGATCTCGGTCATCGAGTCCAGCAGCGCGAAGCGGGTCAGCGACCGGGCGTCGCGCAGCGCGTCCAGCAGCGGGCCCTCGGCGGTGTCCAGGCTGAAGGGCGGCACCTCGTCGGTCTTCGCGCCGGACGCCAGCGCGTGGATCCGCTCCCGGTAGGCACCGGCGTATATCCGCACCAGGTGGGTGATCTGCTCGTCACTGAGCGCCTTGGCGTAGCCGATCAGCGCGACCGAGGCGGCGAACCGCTTGAGGTCCCAGGTGAACGGGCCGACATACGCCTCGTCGAAGTCGTTGACGTTGAAGATCAGCCGGCCGGTGGCGTCCATGTACGTGCCGAAGTTCTCGGCGTGCAGATCGCCGTGGATCCACACCCGGCCGGTGCGCTCGTCCAGGTACGGGCCGCGGTCCGCGCCGTCCGCCAGGTCCCGGTAGAACAGGCAGGCCGTGCCCCGGTAGAAGGCGAACGCGGAGGCGGCCATCTTCCGGAATTTCACCCGGAATGCCGCGGGGTCGGCGGCGAGCAGCTCTCCGAAGGCGGTGTCGAAGACGGCGAGGATCTCCTCGCCGCGCTGCGCGGCGTCCTGCGCCGGGGCGTACTGGGACGGCATCGCTGGGTGCCTCCTGAGGTGCGGAAAACAAGGGCGGAGAGCCGGAACTGACCGTGTGGGGGACACCCCCGGGCATGGCCGGGGGAGGGTCTGCCGGGACATCTGCCGGGACAACGGCCGAGGCTACCCACGAGTGCCCCGCGAGTGTCAGTGGGGAGTCGTAGACTTCGAGACCGTTCCGTCCACCAGTCGCCCACTTGTCTTCCGGAGGTCCCGCGCCGTGGCCAAGCCGCCGTTCACGCACCTGCACGTGCACACCCAGTACTCCCTGCTGGACGGTGCGGCGCGGTTGTCGGACATGTTCAAGGCGGCCAACGAGATGGGCATGTCGCACATCGCGATGTCCGACCACGGCAACCTCCACGGCGCCTACGACTTCTTCCACTCCGCCCAGAAGGCCGGGGTCACGCCGATCATCGGCATCGAGGCGTACGTCGCCCCCGAGTCGCGGCGCAACAAGCGCAAGATCCAGTGGGGTCAGCCGCACCAGAAGCGCGACGACGTCTCCGGTTCCGGTGGTTACACCCACAAGACCATCTGGGCGGCGGACAAGACCGGTCTGCACAACCTCTTCCGGCTGTCCTCGGACGCGTATCAGGAGGGCTGGCTGCAGAAGTGGCCGCGGATGGACAAGGAGACCATCGCGCAGTGGTCCGAGGGCCTGATCGCGTCCACCGGCTGCCCGTCGGGCGAGCTGCAGACCCGGCTGCGGCTGGGGCAGTACGAGGAGGCCCGCAAGGCCGCCGCCGAGTACCAGGACATCTTCGGCAAGGACCGGTACTTCCTGGAGCTGATGGACCACGGCATCGAGATCGAGCGCCGGGTCCGCGACGACCTGCTGAAGATCGGCAAGGAACTCGGCATCCCGCCCCTGGTGACCAACGACTCGCACTACACCTACGCCCACGAGTCCGCGGCGCACGACGCCCTGCTGTGCATCCAGACCGGAAAGAACCTCTCCGACCCGGACCGCTTCCGCTTCGACGGCACCGGTTACTACCTGAAGTCCACCGAGGAGATGTACGCCATCGACTCCTCGGACGCCTGGCAGCAGGGATGTGACAACACCCGGCTGGTCGCCGACCAGATCGACACCACCGGGATGTTCGAGAAGCGCGACCTGATGCCGAAGTTCGACATCCCGGAGGGCTTCACCGAGGTCACCTGGTTCCAGGAGGAGGTCCGGCGCGGCATGGCCCGCCGCTTCCCGGGCGGCATCCCCGAGGACCGCCAGAAGCAGGCCGAGTACGAGATGGACGTCATCATCCAGATGGGGTTCCCGGGCTACTTCCTCGTGGTCGCCGACTTCATCATGTGGGCCAAGAACAACGGCATCGCGGTCGGCCCCGGCCGTGGTTCCGCGGCCGGTTCGATCGTGGCGTACGCCCTGGGCATCACCGACCTCGACCCGATCGAGCACGGGCTGATCTTCGAGCGGTTCCTCAACCCCGAGCGCGTGTCCATGCCCGATGTCGACATCGACTTCGACGAGCGCAGGCGCGTCGAGGTGATCAGGTACGTCACCGAGAAGTACGGCGCCGACAAGGTCGCCATGATCGGCACCTACGGCAAGATCAAGGCCAAGAACGCCATCAAGGACTCCGCCCGCGTCCTCGGCTACCCGTACGCCATGGGCGACCGCCTCACCAAGGCCATGCCCGCCGACGTCCTCGGCAAGGGCATCGACCTCGACGGCATCACCAACCCCTCGCACCCCCGGTACAACGAAGCCGGCGAGATCCGCGGGATGTACGAGAACGAACCGGACGTGAAGAAGGTCATCGACACCGCCAAGGGCGTCGAGGGCCTGGTCCGGCAGATGGGTGTGCACGCGGCCGGCGTGATCATGTCCAGCGAGCCGATCGTCGACCACGCCCCGATCTGGGTGCGGCACACCGACGGCGTGACGATCACGCAGTGGGACTACCCCCAGTGCGAGTCGCTCGGCCTGCTGAAGATGGACTTCCTGGGCCTGCGCAACCTCACCATCATGGACGACGCCGTCAAGATGGTGAAGAAGAACAAGGGCGTCGACCTGGAGCTGCTCTCCGTTCCGCTGGACGACCCCAAGACGTACGAGATGCTCTGCCGCGGTGACACCCTCGGCGTCTTCCAGTTCGACGGCGGCCCGATGCGGTCGCTGCTGCGGCTGATGAAGCCCGACAACTTCGAGGACATTTCCGCCGTCTCGGCCCTGTACCGCCCGGGCCCGATGGGCATGGACTCGCACACCAACTACGCGCTGCGCAAGAACGGCCTCCAGGAGATCACCCCGATCCACCCGGAGCTGGAGGAGCCGCTCAAGGAGGTCCTCGGCCTCACCTACGGCCTGATCGTCTACCAGGAGCAGGTGCAGAAGGCCGCCCAGATCATCGCCGGGTACTCCCTCGGCGAGGCCGACATCCTCCGCCGCGTCATGGGCAAGAAGAAGCCCGAGGAGCTGGCGAAGAACTTCGTGCTCTTCCAGGAGGGTGCGAAGAAGAAGGGCTTCTCCGACCAGGCGATCCAGGCGCTGTGGGACGTCCTGGTCCCGTTCGCCGGCTACGCCTTCAACAAGGCGCACTCCTCCGCGTACGGCCTGGTCACGTACTGGACCGCGTACCTCAAGGCGAACTACCCGGCCGAGTACATGTCCGCGCTGCTGACGTCCGTGCGCGACGACAAGGACAAGTCGGCGGTCTATCTGAACGAGTGCCGCCGCATGGGCATCAAGGTGCTGCCGCCGAACGTCAACGAGTCCGAGGCCAACTTCGCGGCCCAGGGCGACGACGTCATCCTCTTCGGCCTCACCGCGGTCCGTAACGTCGGCCAGAACGTCGTCGATTCGATCATCCGCTGCCGCAAGGCCAAGGGGAAGTACGCCTCGTTCCCGGACTACCTCGACAAGGTCGACGCGGTGGTCTGCAACAAGCGCACCACCGAATCGCTGATCAAGGCCGGTGCCTTCGACGAGCTGGGCCACACCCGCAAGGGCCTGACGGCGCACTACGAATCGATGATCGACAACGTCGTCCAGGTCAAGCGCAAGGAGGCCGAGGGCCAGTTCGACCTGTTCGGCGGCATGGGCGACGACTCCACCGACGACGGCCCCGGTTTCGGCCTGGACGTGGAGTTCTCCGAGGACGAGTGGGACAAGGCCTATCTGCTCGCCCAGGAGCGCGAGATGCTCGGTCTGTACGTCTCCGACCATCCGCTCTTCGGCCTGGAGCACGTGCTGTCCGACAAGGCCGACGCCGCCATCTCCCAGCTCACCGGCGGCGACTACTCCGACGGCTCGATCGTCACCATCGGCGGCATCATCTCCGGCCTCCAGCGCAAGATGACCAAGCAGGGCAACGCCTGGGCGATCGCCACCGTCGAGGACCTCGCCGGCTCCATCGACTGCATGTTCTTCCCGGCCACCTACCAGCTGGTGTCCACCCAACTCGTCGAGGACACCGTGGTGTTCGTCAAGGGCCGCCTCGACAAGCGCGAGGACATCCCGCGGCTGGTCGCCATGGAGATGATGGTCCCCGACCTCTCCGAGGCCGGCACCAACGCCCCCGTGACCATCACCATCCCGACGGTCAAGGTCACCCCGCCGATGGTCGAGAAGCTCGGTGAGGTGCTCAGCAGCCACCGTGGCTCCACCGAGGTGCGGATCAAGCTCCAGGGCGCCCGCAAGACCACGGTGCTCCGGCTGGACCGGCACCGGGTCACCCCCGACCCGTCGCTCTTCGGCGACCTCAAGGTGCTGCTCGGCCCGTCCTGCCTGGCCGGCTGACCGGACGCCGGTGCACCCGAGGGGCGCGTCCCGCCGTGGACGCGCCCCTCAATTCGTCTGTCCTACACGTCAGTTGTGGCCGAACCGGCGCTCGCGGTTCTTGCGGGCGAGATCCCCCGGGGTGGCGGTGACCGACTTCGTCTGGGCCTCCATGGACGACTTCTGAGCCGCCTGCCGGCCGCGCTCCGCCGGGCCGGCGGCCTTCTGACTGCGGTCCTGTTTCTTGTCCTTGGCCATGACCGTTGCCTCCTGAGGGGGAATCTGGGATCGGGGCCGCGACCAGACTTACACGCCGGACAGAACCCTGCATTTCGGGCAATTACCCTCTGTAATGCGGACGATCACGCGCTGTACCCGAGATCCCCGCCGAATCCGCCACGCCGATGATCCAGTTCCGGCAGATAACGCCCGTACGGTCGGGCAGACTCGAAGGAAAGCCGAAGGAAAAACTCGTGCCACGGGCCGAGCCGGGGGGCGACCGGACTTTCAGCACCTCAGGGAAGAGGGTGGAACGTGGATCGCTGCGTCGTCCTGGTGGACGCCGGATACTTGCTCGGCGCCGCCGCGAGCCTGCTCGCCGGAGAGCCCGCCCGTTCCCGGATCACCGTCGATCACGCCGCCCTCATCCAGGGCCTGCGCCAGCGCGCCGAGGCGGACACCGAACGCCCGCTGCTGCGCATCTACTGGTTCGACGGCGCCCCCGACCGCGTCCCGCAGCCCGAGCACCGCCGGCTGCGCGTGATGCCCCGGGTCACCGTCCGGCTGGGCGCCCTGACCCGCAGCGACGGCCGCTGGGCGCAGAAGGGGGTGGACGCCGCCATGCACGCCGAACTGACCGAACTCGCCCGTAACCGCGCCTGCTCCGACATCGTCCTGGTCACCGGCGACGGCGATCTGCTGCCCGGCCTGATGTCCGCGAAGGAACACGGCGTCGCCGTCCACCTCTGGGCCGTCCAGGCCGCCGACGGCGACTACAACCAGTCCGAGGACCTGGTCGCCGAGGCCGACGAGCGCCGCGTCCTCGACCGCACCTGGATCACCCGCGCGGTGCGCGCCAAGGAACTCGGCGGCCCCTGCGCACCCCCGCCCGCCCCGCGCCCCGAGATCGCCGCGATCCTCTCCGCGCCGCTGCCCGAGTCCGCGGTCGCCGCCGCGGCGGCCGCCGCCTCGTCCTCCGGCCCGGACCAGGCCGACGGCAGCCACCCGCGCACCTCCGCCAACGGCGTGGCCCGCCCGGCCGCCGGCGCCGACGGCGACCAGCCCGCCGCCGGCGAATCCGGCGGCAACGGCAGCCGGGCCGTGCCCACCCCCAAGGACCTGGCCGGTCTCGGCCGCGACCGGGCGGCCGGCCAGAGCGCCGGGCAGCCCGCCGCCGCGGCCGGCGCCACCCTGCGTTGGTCGTCCGACAAGGGCTGGGTCGAGCGCGGCGGCCCGGTCGGCGAACCGGACGCGACCGCCGGCCTGCCCACCCTCGCCCAGCTGACCAGCGCCGAACAGCGCTGGGCCGACCGCGAGGAGGACATCACCGCGGTCAGCGGCGACCCCTTCGAGGTCGGCCAGGTCTTCGCCCGCCGCTGGACCGAGCGGCTCTCCGACGCGGTCCACCTCCAGCAGCTGTCGACCGAGTACCCGCGCATCCCGCACCGGATCGACGGGGAACTGCTGCGCTACGCCGCCCGGTTCGGCCTGCTCGCCCACAAGGACGACCAGATCGACGAGCACGACCGCTATGCGATCCGGGCCGGCTTCTGGCGCGAGGTCGACCTGCGCACCGCCGCGGGACACGCCCCCGTCGGGGACTGACCCCGCCGTCCGGCACCCCGCCACGGTGCCCCGCGGACCGGTGGCGGGCCCGGGACGCGTACCCTCATAGCTCGTGAGGACGGGCGCAGAAGGGCCGGAGCACGGCGGGCCGGTGATCGCCGTGCGGGAGCTGGTCAAGACCTACCCCGCACCGCGCGGGCGCCGCGGGGCGGCAGCAGCCCCCGCCGTACGGGCCAACGACGGCATCAGCCTGGACGTACGCCGCGGGGAGATCTTCGGGCTGCTCGGACCCAACGGCGCCGGCAAGTCCACCCTGGTCCGCCAGCTGACCGGCCTGCTCCGCCCGGACGCCGGCAGCATCCACGTCCTCGGCCACGACCTGGTGCGCCACCCCGAACGCGCCGCCCGGCTGCTCGGCTACCTGGGCCAGGAGTCCACCGCCCTCGACGAGCTGACCGTCGCACTGGCCGTGGAGACCACCGGCCGGCTGCGCGGCCTCGGCGCCCGGGAGGCACGCGCCGAGCGGGACGCGGTCCTCGCCGAGCTGGGCCTCGCCGACCTCGCGGCCCGCCCCCTGAAGAAGCTCTCCGGCGGCCAGCGCCGGCTGGCCTGCTTCGCCACCGCACTGACCGGCGAGCGGCCGCTGCTGGTCCTGGACGAGCCGACCACCGGCATGGACCCGGTCGCCCGGCGCGCCGTATGGGCCGCGGTGGACCGCCGCCGGGCCGAGCGCGGCGCCACGGTCGTGCTGGTCACCCACAACGTGCTGGAGGCCGAGAGCGTGCTGGACCGGGTCGCGGTGATCGACCGCGGCCGGGTCATCGCCTGCGACACGCCCGGCGGACTGAAGGACATGGTCAGCGACGAGGTCCGGCTGGAGCTGGTCTGGCGCGACCGCCCGCCGCTGGACGTGCCCGAGGTCGCCGCCCTCGAAGCCGCCGCGCGCGCCTCCGGCCGCCGCTGGACCCTCCGCCTCCCCGCCGACCAGGCCCGCTGCGCCGTCACCGCGGTCACCGCCGGCCCCGCGTTCGCCGCCCTGGACGACTTCACGCTCGCCACGCCGAGCCTGGAGGACGTCTACCTGGCGCTCGGCGGACGCGCCGAAGGACTGGTGAAGGCATGAACGCCGCAGGGCCCGGCGGACGTACTGCCCACCGGGGAGGGGCCGGGGGACCGACGACGCACGGGGGACACCACGAGGAAGGCTGGAGGACACGGTGAGTGTGGTTCCCGCGCAGGCGGTGGCCGGGACGACGTCCCCGGACGCCGCCGGCCCGACCGCAGCGGCCGCCCCGCTGGCGCCGCGCGCCCGCTTCGGACCCGCGCTCGGCGCCGTCTACCGCGCCCAGCTCTCCCGCGCCCGGGTCGCCCGGATACCGCTGCTGTTCGTCGCCACCTTCCAGTCCATCGGGATCATGGTCCTGCTGCGCGGGGTCGTCGACGGCGGCGACCCGGCCCGGGACGTGGTCGCCGGCTCCAGCGTGCTGGTCGTCGCCTTCGTGGCACTGAACCTCCTCGCCCAGTACTTCGGCCAGCTGCGGGCCGGCGGCGGCCTCGACCACTACGCGACGCTGCCGGTGCCGCCGGCCGCCGTGGTGCTCGGCGCGGCCGGCGCCTACGCGTCCTTCACCGTGCCCGGCACCCTGGTCACCGCGGTCACCGGCTGTCTGCTCTTCCAGCTGCCGATGGCCCACCTCTGGGTGCTGGCCGCCGTGCTGCCGCTCGCCGGCGCCGCGCTGGCCGGCCTCGGCGCGGCCCTCGGCCTGCTCGCCCCGCGCCCCGAACTCGCCACGCTCTGCGGCCAGTTGGGCATGTCGGCGGCACTGCTGCTGGGCGTGCTGCCGGCCGCCCGGATGCCCGAGCCGGTCGGCTGGGCGCGCGATCTGCTGCCCTCCACCTACGGCGTGGAGGCGCTGGCCCGGAGCTTCGGCCCGCACCCCGACTGGTCGGCGGTCGGCGCCGACCTCGGCGTCTGCGCCGCCGTCGGCGTGCTCTCGCTGGCCGTCGCCACCTGGGCCTACCGCCGTGCGGCGACCCGATGACCGGCGCCCCGGCGCCCGACGGGCGTCCTGCTTCCCGTCCCACCAGCCCCACCTGGCACGATGACGGGGTGACCGCACCGCTGACGCCCTCCGACAACCAGCCGCCCGAAGAGCCGCAGCACCCCGACGCCGCGCCCGCCGCCGGCCCGGGTGCCACCGCCGGCACCGACGACCCCCCGCCCGGCCGCGAGCTGCGCGAGGCCGCGCTGATCGCCCTCGTGGTCACGGTCAGCGGCGTACTGCTCGGCGTCCTGTGGAACTGGCTCGCCCCGCACATCCCGCTGATCGCGGACACCCGCAACGTCTACCTCAAGGACACCGAGGGCGAGGAGGCGATCGGCACGGACGGCACCTTCCTGCTGCTGTCCCTCGGCTTCGGCGTGGTCAGCGCCGCCGTGACCTTCCTCGTCCGCCGCCGCGGCGGCATCCCCCTGGTCGTGGCGCTCACCGTGGGCGGACTCCTCGGCGCGGCCGTCGGCTGGGTCACCGGCATGTGGCTCGGCCCCACCCCCGACGTCGTCGCGCACGCCAAGCAGGTCGGCCCCGGCGTCAGCTTCTACGGCCCGCTCCGCCTCCAGGCCAAGGGCGCCCTGCTGGCCTGGCCGCTCGCCGCGATGGTGACCCAGCTCGTACTGACCGGATTCTTCGGCCCCCGCGACCCGGAGCCGCCGGCCCCGAACTGGTCCACGGCGCCCGCGCCCGGTGACCACCACGGCCACCACCCGCCCGCCGACGGCTGACGACGGGGGCGGCACCCGGCCGCCCCCGCCCGCGTGCTGCCTCAGCTCCGGGCGATCGGCGCCAGCCGCGCCCCCGTGAGCGCCACCAGATCCTGCGGCGACAGCTCGACCTCCAGCCCGCGCCGCCCCGCCGACACACACACCGTCGGCCGGCCCTCGGCCGAGGCGTCCACGACCGTGGGCAGCCGCTTGCGCTGGCCCAGCGGCGAGATCCCGCCCACGACGTACCCGGTGGTGCGCTCGGCCACCGCCGGATCGGCCATCGCGGCCCGTTTGCCGCCCACCGCGGCCGCCAGCGCCTTGAGGTCCAGTGACCCCGACACCGGCACCACGGCGACCGTGAGCGTCCCGTCGACGTCCGCCAGCAGCGTCTTGAAGACCTGCTCGGGCGCGACGCCGAGCGCCTCGGCGGCCTCCTCGCCGTACGAGGCGGTGGCCGGGTCGTGCGCGTAGGAGTGCGTGGTGAAGGCGACCCCGGCCGCGGTGAGCGCGACGGTCGCCGGGGTGCCGACGGATTTCCTGGACTTCTTCGCCAACGTCTTCGTGCCTCTTGGTGTCTCCCGGCGGGTCCGCCCGCCGACGCGTCCCGCCGCGGCCGGCCGTCAGTTGGGGCTGGTCGGCTGCCGGGTCAGCTCCACCGCCGGCAGCGACGGGAGCTTACCGAGCAGCGCCGACTCCTGACGAAGGAGTTTCAGCTCCTGACCGAGCCGGGCCGCGGTGTCCGGCGCCTCCAGCAGCTGCTGCTTGGCCGGCACGTCCAGCACGGCCGCCGCCGCGACGAGGTACGACAGCACCGACGGGTCGGCCGGCAGGTCCTGCCCGCTCGACAGCGTCCGCTCGTTCGCCCAGGCCAGCCGCTTCTGATACGTACGGAAGGCCCGCACCACACCCGACGCGAGCACGCCCGCGCCGTCCCCGGGGCTCTCCTCCAGCTCTTCCACCTCGCCGGTCAGATACGGCCCGGAGGCGTCCACGGACAGCAGCCGGAAGCGGGTGGTGCCGGTCGCCAGGACCTCGTAGCCGGTGTCGGCCGCGGACGACTTCTCGCGGATGGTCGCGGCGTCCGCCACGCACCCCACGGCGTGGAACGCCCGCATCGGCTCGTCCCCGAAGCCCGCGGCGGGCCCCTTCTCGTCCGGCAGCGTGGCGTCCGGCAGCCCCTGCGCGGTGGGCGCGACCTCGCGTCCGTCCCGGATCGCGACCACCGCGAACCGGCGCTCGTCCTCGGGCAGCGCGGCCAGATCGCGCATCATCGCCCGGTACCGCGCCTCGAACACGTTCAGGGGCAGGACGAGCCCCGGGAACAGGACCGAGTTGAGCGGAAAGAGGGGTAGCGACGTCACGCGAGCAGCCTAGCTTCCCACGTACCTGGCCAACCCGCCGCGGTTGCGCTTTGCGGGGCCCCGCACGTACCTGTCTGTCCCGCCGCGGGGCCGCTCGCCGTTGCCGCCATGCGGCGCCCCGCACGTACTTGTCTGTCCCGCCGCGGGTCGTCTCGCCGTTGCGCCTGGCGGCGGGCGTTTGTTTGTCGGGTGCGGTGACAGCCCTCCAGACTTCGTCCTCCGGTCTGTCCCCTCCCGTTGGTGGGAGTTTTCGGGGGGGCGTGGTGACGTTCACCGCCCGCACGTAGGACCACGTAGGACTACGTGCACCCCCACCGGCCGTTCCTCTCCCCCCTCCGGGAGGGGCTGGACCGGAGGACGGAGTCTGGAGGGCCAGAACCGCACCCGACACCCACCCAGCCCGCCGCAGGCGCAACGGTGACCAGGCCCGACGGCGGGGCAGGCGGGCACGTGGGCGGCGCCGCAAAGCGCGCAACGGCGAGCGAGTCCCGCGGCGGGACAGGCGGGTACGTGGGCGGCGCCGCAAAGCGCGCAACGGCGAGCAAGCCCCGCGGCGGGGCAGGCGGGTACGTGGGCGGCGCCGCAAAGCGCGCAACGGCGAGCAAGCCCCGCGGCGGGACAGACGGGTACGTGGGAGGAAAGCCAAGCGCAGCGGACGGGTACGTGGGGGATCATTGCCGCCGCAACAGGCGGGACGCCCCCGCTGCCACCGTTGTTGCCAGGACCCAGCCCGCCATGATGAGGATCGCCGCGACCCACTGGGCGGTTCCTCCTGGTTTCCAGGCGGTGTCCTGGTTGAGGTCGATGACGGGGAGGAGGAGGTCGAGGGCGTAGAGGTAGGGGTTCCAAGGGGGTGCCTCGCCCGCCTTGAGGGGTGGTGGCGGGGTCATCGAGAAGTAGGCCGTGCCGATGGCCCAGAGGATGGCCATCCAGACCGCGGCGCGGCCGGGGCGGTAGCCGTAGGCGACGGTCCAGTCCTGGAGGAAGCCCCACGCCTTCGCGGCCAGCGGCAGCGTCTCGCGGCGGCGGCGCTGCTTGGCCAGCAGGACCTCGCGGGCATCGGAGTCCTCGCCGCTGGCGCGCAGCGAGGCGGCGAGCATCTCGTAGGGCTCGGGCGCGTATTCGGGGGTGGCCGCGGCGACCCACTGGAGGCGCAGCGCCAGCGGGAAGTGGCCGCGCGGTATCAGCGTCTCGTAGGCGAAGCCGGCCATCCACAGGCCGCCGAGGCCCGGCCAGCTCGCGGATTTGTCGACGAGGTTGACGACCCGGGCGCCGGAGAGGATCACCCGCCCGCGCTGTGGCCGCTCGCCGAGGAACCGCAGCTCCGGCGTCTGGATCCGGCGCAGCGACAGCTCCTGGTCGGACTCCATGACGAACCGGGCGTGTTCAAAGTCGACCGCGTCGCCGAACCGGCCGTCGTCCAGCCGCATCCCGCCCTCGCACTCGAAGCGCTGCATACGGGTGCCGCGGGGCGGGGTGTTGGTGATGCCGTACGGGGGAGTGGCGCCGCTGGAGAACGGGGAGTTCGCCAGGCCCGCGGCGGTCAGATAGAGGGTGCGCTCGACGGTCAGCTGCGGGGCGTTCAGCGCCCGGCGGCCGAAGGGGTTGCTCAGGTGGCTGCCGCGCAGGCTCAGCGAGACCCCGACCGTGGCGCCGCGCAGCGACAGTTCGCCGTAGGACTCCAGCATCTCGGCCTGCAGGTCCTGGGCGACGGTCAGGCCGTCCGCCATGATGGAGCGGCCCTGGCGGTCCTTGTGGACGACGGTCTGGTTGAGCATGAGGTCGGTGCCGATGTGGGCGTCGCTGAGCCGGATGCCGGACTGCACGACGCACCGCGGCAGATGCAGATCGCCCTCGGTGTGCAGCCGGGCGGCCTCCAGCCGGGGGATCGCGCAGTTCACCATCCGCAGCGTGCTGAACCGGCTCTCCGGCAGCACCACCTCGGCCTCGAAGCGGCAGTCCCGCAGCTCCACGAATGGCTTGATCGTGCCGCCCGCCACGTCGAGAGTGTCCGTGATGTACGCGCCGGTGAGCTTCAGCGCCGAGACCCGGCCCGGCTGCGCCGGCGGTCCGTCGAGCAGCAGCAGCGCCACCACGCGGGCCCGCACCCGGCGTTCCGGCCCCCACAGATGCTGGCCGTGCGGATCGTCGCGGATCGGGTCCCCGATGTGCAGATCGCAGGTGCTGCCGTTGCGGAACGCCTGCCACATGCTCCATTCCGCCGAGGTCAGCCGCAGGTCGGCGGGCGCGTCGCCGTCCCTGGTCTCCGTCACTGTGTCCCCCTTGCCGTCCCGTGGTCCGCCGCGGCGCATGCCTGCTCCGCCGCCTTCGCGTGTCGCAACCTGTTCGGACGCATTCCGTGCGCCGGTCCGCGCGCGTCCCGCAGCCGCTCCCGCAGGTCTCCCCGTACGCCGCTACGTGGCCCTTGCCCGCCCGGTGACCGGTTGAACACGCGTGGTCAGGGCCAACTCCGGTCAACTTCGCGGAGCGCTGTCACCGTGTGTCCGGCCCCCGCCTCGCTGTGTATCACCCAGTGATACGGGCGGCCGGGCGCAGGAGCGGGTCTGAGACACTGGGGACGTGATCTCCCGAATCGATCTGCGCGGTGACGCCCTTCCCGAGGGCGGCGCCCTGCGCGACCTGCTGCCCCGTGCCGAGTTCGACGTGGAAGCCGCCCTGGAGAAGGTGCGGCCGATCTGCGAGGACGTGCATCATCGTGGCGACGCGGCGCTGATCGACTACGCGGAGAAGTTCGACGGGGTCACCCTCGACCAGGTCCGGGTGCCGGCCGCCGCGCTCACCCGTGCCCTGGAGGAGCTCGACCCGGCCGTGCGCGCGAGCCTGGAGGAGTCCATCCGCCGCGCCCGCATCGTGCACCGCGCGCAGCGCCGCGCCCCGCACACCACCCAGGTCGTCCCCGGCGGCACGGTCACCGAGAAGTGGGTGCCGGTCGAGCGGGTCGGGCTGTACGCCCCCGGCGGCCGCTCGGTCTACCCGTCGTCCGTGATCATGAACGCCGTCCCGGCGCAGGAGGCGGGCGTCCCCTCGACGGCGCTGGCGTCCCCGCCGCAGAAGGAGCACGGCGGTCTGCCGCACCCGACGATCCTCGCCGCCTGCGCGCTGCTCGGCATCGACGAGGTGTACGCCGCCGGCGGCGCCCAGGCCGTCGCGATGTTCGCGTACGGCACCGAGACCTGCGCCCCGGCCAACATGGTCACCGGCCCGGGCAACATCTGGGTCGCCGCCGCCAAGCGCTACTTCACCGGACGCATCGGCATCGACACCGAGGCCGGCCCCACCGAGATCGCCATCCTCGCCGACGACAGCGCCGACGCCGCGCACGTCGCCGCCGACCTGATCAGCCAGGCCGAGCACGACCCGCTGGCCGCCGCGGTCCTCGTCACCGACTCCACCGAGCTCGCCGCGGCCGTCGAGAAGGAGCTGGAGCCGCAGGTCGCCGCGACCCGGCACGTCGACGACCGGATCGTCCCGGCGCTGTCCGGCAAGCAGTCCGCGATCGTGCTGGTGGACGGCGTCGAGGAGGGCCTGCGGGTCGTCGACGCGTACGGCGCGGAGCACCTGGAGATCCAGACCGCGGACGCCGCCGCCGTCGCCCAGCGGGTGCGGAACGCCGGCGCGATCTTCGTCGGCCCGTGGGCGCCGGTCTCGCTCGGCGACTACTGCGCGGGCTCCAACCACGTGCTGCCCACCGGCGGCTGCGCCTGCCACTCCTCGGGACTGTCCGTGCAGTCGTTCCTGCGCGGCATCCACATCGTCGACTACACCAAGGACGCGCTGGCCGAGGTCGCGCACCATGTCGTGACGCTGGCCGAGGCGGAGGACCTGCCCGCACACGGGGCGGCCGTCAAGGCCCGGTTCGGCTGGAAGGTCCCCGAAGGCAAGTGACGCGAACGAGGCAAGGCACCACACCCATGACCCGCAACTCCGCAGTGGCCGGCCTGGACGACCTCCCGGTGCGCGACGAACTCCGCGGCAAGTCCCCTTACGGCGCCCCGCAGCTGGACGTCCCGGTACGGCTGAACACCAACGAGAACCCCTACCCGCTGCCCGAGCCGCTGGTCGAGCGGATCACGGAGCGGGTGCGCGAGGCCGCCCGCGACCTCAACCGCTACCCGGACCGGGACGCGGTCGAGCTGCGCACCGAGCTGGCCCGGTACCTCACCCGCACCGGCGGCCACGAGCTCGGCATCGAGAACGTCTGGGCCGCCAACGGCTCCAACGAGGTCATCCAGCAGCTGCTGCAGACCTTCGGCGGGCCGGGCCGCACCGCGATCGGCTTCGAGCCCTCGTACTCGATGCACTCGCTCATCGCGCGCGGCACGGGCACCGGCTGGATCTCCGGTCCGCGCAACGACGACTTCACCCTCGACGTGCCGGCGGCCGAGCGGGCCATCGCCGAGCACCGCCCCGACGTCGTCTTCATCACCACCCCCAACAACCCCACCGGTAACGCCGTCCCGGCCGAGGCGGTGCTCGCCCTGTACGAGGCGGCCCAGGCGGCCAGGGCGGCGACCGGCGGGGCGATCGTCGTGGTCGACGAGGCGTACGTCGAGTTCAGCCACGGCGACTCGCTGCTGCCGCTGCTCGCCGGCCGGCCCCACCTCGTCGTCTCCCGCACGATGTCGAAGGCCTTCGGCGCGGCCGGGCTGCGCCTCGGCTACCTCGCCGCGGACCCGGCGGTGGTGGACGCCGTCCAGCTCGTACGGCTGCCGTACCACCTCTCGGCGGTCACCCAGGCCACCGCGCTGGCCGCGCTGGAGCACACCGACACCCTGCTGAAGTACGTCGAGCAGCTGAAGTCGGAGCGGGACCGGCTGGTCACCGAGCTGCGCGCGATCGGCTACGACGTCACCCCGTCCGACGCCAACTTCGTGCAGTTCGGGCGGTTCGAGGACGCGCACGCGGCCTGGCAGCGGATCCTCGACCACGGCGTGCTGGTCCGCGACAACGGCGTACCGGGGTGGCTGCGGGTCTCCGCCGGCACCCCGGAGGAGAACGACGCGTTCCTCGACGCGGTACGTGAACTCAAGAAGGAGCCCCAGGCATGAACCGCGTAGGACGCGTGGAGCGCACCACCAAGGAGACCTCGGTCCTCGTCGAGATAGACCTCGACGGCACCGGGCGGACCGACATCGCCACCGGTGTCGGCTTCTACGACCACATGCTCGACCAGCTCGGCCGGCACGGTCTGTTCGACCTCACCGTGAAGACCGACGGCGACCTGCACATCGACTCCCACCACACCATCGAGGACACCGCCCTCGCGCTCGGCGCCGCCTTCAAGCAGGCGCTGGGCGACAAGGTGGGGATCTACCGCTTCGGCAACTGCACGGTGCCGCTGGACGAGTCCCTCGCCCAGGTGACCGTCGACCTCTCCGGCCGCCCGTACCTCGTGCACACCGAGCCCGAGAAGATGGCGCCGATGATCGGCGAGTACGACACCACGATGACCCGGCACATCCTGGAGTCCTTCGTGGCCCAGGCGCAGATCGCCCTGCACGTGCACGTCCCGTACGGCCGCAACGCCCACCACATCGTGGAGTGCCAGTTCAAGGCCCTGGCCCGGGCCCTGCGCTACGCCAGCGAGCGCGACCCGCGCGCGGCCGGGATCATCCCGTCGACCAAGGGAGCCCTTTAACCCGTGAGCGACGCACGCGCGGCCGCCGGGCCGCAGACGACCACGATGTCCGCACCTCTGCGCCGCGCGGGCGGAGAAGCGAACAGGAGGATGCGGTGAACGGCTTGTCGACCGTCTTCATTCTCCTCGGGCTCTTCCTCCTCGGCGGCGTCTACTCCTTCTGGAAGCAGCAGCTGCCCAAGAGCCTGATCGTGCTGCTCTCCGTCGGCTCGGCGATGTGCCTGGCCGCCGGTGTGCTGCGGCTGGAGGTGTGGAATTGACCGCCCCGTCCTCCCGTAAGAAGGTCGTCGTCCTCGACTACGGCTTCGGCAACGTCCGCTCCGCGGAGCGCGCGCTGGCGCATGTCGGCGCGGACGTGGAGATCACCCGGGACTTCGACCGGGCGATGAACGCCGAGGGGCTGCTGGTCCCCGGTGTGGGCGCGTTCGCCGCCTGCATGCACGGGCTGAAGGAGGCCCGCGGCGACTGGATCGTCGGGCGCCGGCTGTCCGGCGGCCGCCCGGTCATGGGCATCTGCGTCGGCATGCAGATCCTCTTCGGGCGCGGCATCGAGCACGGCGTGGAGACCGAGGGCCTGGACGAGTGGCCGGGCACGGTCGGTCCGCTCAAGGCCGACATCGTCCCGCACATGGGCTGGAACACCGTCGAGGCCCCCGAGGGCTCGCGGCTGTTCGCCGGGCTGCCCGCCGACGCCCGCTACTACTTCGTGCACTCCTACGCGGTGCACGACTGGGAGCTGGAGATCGGCAACCCGCACCTCGCCGCACCGAAGGTCACCTGGGCCACGCACGGCGAGCCGTTCGTGGCCGCGGTCGAGAACGGCCCGCTGTGGGCCACCCAGTTCCACCCCGAGAAGTCCGGCGACGCCGGTGCCCAGCTCCTCACCAACTGGATCGAAACGCTGTGAACGCTGTGAACACGCTTGAACTGCTGCCCGCCGTCGACGTCCGCGACGGCCAGGCCGTCCGCCTCGTGCACGGCGAGTCCGGCTCCGAGACCTCCTACGGCGACCCGCTGGAGGCGGCCCTCACCTGGCAGCGGGCCGGCGCCGAGTGGCTGCACCTCGTCGACCTCGACGCGGCCTTCGGCACCGGCGACAACCGCGCGCAGATCGCCGAGGTGGCCCGCTCGATGGACATCAAGGTCGAGCTGTCCGGCGGCATCCGCGACGACGCCTCGCTCGCCGCGGCGCTGGCCACCGGCTGCACCCGGGTCAACATCGGCACCGCGGCGCTGGAGAACCCCGAGTGGGTCGCCAAGATCATCGCCGAGTACGGCGACCGGATCGCGGTCGGCCTGGACGTCCGGGGGACGACGCTGCGCGGCCGCGGCTGGACCCGCGACGGCGGCGACCTCTACGAGACGCTGGCCCGCCTGGACTCCGAGGGCTGCGCCCGGTACGTCGTCACCGACATCAACAAGGACGGCACCCTCCAGGGCCCCAACCTGGAGCTGCTGAGGAACGTCTGCGCCGCCACCGACCGCCCCGTCGTCGCCTCCGGCGGCGTCTCCTCCCTCGACGACCTGCGGGCCATCGCGGGCCTGGTACCGGAGGGCGTCGAGGGCGCGATCGTCGGCAAGGCGCTCTACGCCAAGGCGTTCACCCTGGAGGAAGCCCTGGAGGCGGTGTCCCGATGAGCGAGGCCGTGCGGCGCGTCCAGTCCGACAGCCCCTGGGAGGGGGTCTTCGGCCACGCACGCGCCGTCGCGGCCGGGGACCGGGTCCTCGTCGCCGGCACCCTGCCGTTCACCGGCACGGTGCTGCACGGCGAGGGGGACCCGTACGAACAGGCGCTCGCGGCCTTCCGGCAGGGCCTCGACGCGCTGCGGGAATTCGGCCTGGGCGCCGAATCCGTCATCCGCACCCGCATGTACCTCACCCATGTGCGCGACGTGGACGCCGTCGGCCGGGCCCACAAGGAGCTCTTCGACGCCGTGCGGCCCGCCGCGACCGTGCTCGTGGTCTCCGGCTTCGTCGATCCACGGGTGCTGGTGCAGATCGAACTCGAAGCATTCCGCGACAGCGCAACCCCGGGGGGCGCACCCCGGGCCCCCGAAGGAGAACCGCGATGACCCTGGCGGTCCGAGTCATCCCTTGCCTGGACGTCGACAACGGCCGGGTCGTCAAGGGCGTCAACTTCCAGAACCTGCGCGACGCCGGCGACCCCGTCGAGATGGCCAAGATCTACGGTGAGGAGGGCGCCGACGAGCTGACCTTCCTCGACATCACCGCCTCCTCCGGCAACCGCGAGACCACCTACGACGTGGTCCGCCGCACCGCCGAACAGGTCTTCATCCCGCTCACCGTCGGCGGCGGCGTCCGCACCCCCGAGGACGTCGACAAGCTGCTCCGGGCCGGCGCCGACAAGGTCGGCGTCAACACCGCCGCCATCGCCCGCCCCGACGTGATCCGCGAGATCGCCGAACGCTTCGGCAGCCAGGTCCTGGTCCTGTCGGTCGACGCCCGCCGCACCGACGCCGGCACGCCGTCCGGCTTCGAGGTCACCACCCACGGCGGTCGCCGCGGCACCGGCATCGACGCGGTCGAGTGGGCCCACCGCGCCGCCGAACTCGGCGCCGGCGAGATCCTGTTGAACTCCATGGACGCCGACGGCACCAAGGACGGCTACGACGTCGAGATGATCGAGGCGGTCCGCAAGCACGTCACCGTCCCGGTCATCGCCTCCGGCGGCGCCGGCAAGCTCTCCCACTTCCCCCCGGCCGTCGCCGCTGGCGCCGACGCGGTCCTCGCCGCCTCGGTCTTCCACTTCGGCGACCTCCGCATCGGCGAGGTCAAGCAGACCCTGCGCGAGGCGGGGCACCCGGTGCGCTGACCTGAGGTGCTCCGCCCCGGCCGGGGCGGAGCCGTCAGCGCCCCTTGCGCACCGCCCGGATGAACTCGCGGTTCATCCTCGTGATGCTGAACAGCGGGATGCCCTTGGGGCAGGCGGTGGCGCACTCACCCGTCAGCGTGCAGCCGCCGAAGCCCTCCTCGTCCATCTGCGCCACCATGTCCAGGACCCGGGACTCGCGTTCCGGGGCGCCCTGCGGCAGGACGCCCAGGTGGTTGACCTTGGCGGAGGTGAAGAGCATCGCCGAGCCGTTCGGGCAGGCGGCGACACACGCCCCGCAGCCGATGCACTCGGCGTGCTCGAACGCCGCGTCGGCGTCCGGCTTCGGCACGGGCGTGGCGTGCGCCTCCGGCGCGGAGCCGGTGGGGGCGGTGATGTAGCCGCCGGCCTGGATGATCCGGTCGAAGGCGGAGCGGTCGACCACCAGGTCCTTGATCACCGGGAAGGCGGAGGCGCGCCACGGCTCGATGTCGATGGTGTCGCCGTCCTGGAAGGACCGCATGTGCAGCTGGCAGGTGGTGGTCCTTCCCCAAGCTCTCGAATCCGCTCGAGCAGGGGAGACCCCATCCGGGCCGTGCGCCTCGCCGTTGATGACGAGCGAGCAGGCACCGCAGATGCCCTCGCGGCAGTCGTGGTCGAAGGCGACCGGGTCCTCGCCCTTGAGGATGAGCTCCTCGTTGAGGGTGTCGAGCATCTCCAGGAAGGACATGTCGGAGGAGATGCCGTCCACCTCGTACGTGGACATGGCGCCTTCGGCGTCGGCGTTCTGCTGGCGCCAGACGCGCAGGGTGAGCCTCATGCGTAGCTCCGCTGGGTGGGGTGGACGTACTCGAAGACCAGGTCTTCCTTGTGGAGGGTCGGGGCCTCGCCCGTACCCGTGAACTCCCAGGCGGCCGCGTAGGAGAACTCCTCGTCCTTGCGGGCGGCCTCGCCGTCCGGGGTCCGGGATTCCTCGCGGAAGTGGCCGCCGCAGGACTCGGCCCGGTGCAGCGCGTCGAGGCACATCAGCTCGGCGAGCTCCAGGTGGTCGACGATCCGGTTGGCCTTCTCCAGGGACTGGTTGAACTCCTCGCCGGTGCCGGGCACCTTGATGCGGCGCCAGAACTCCTCGCGGAGCTGCGGGATGCGCTCCAGCGCCTTGCGCAGACCGGAGTCCGTACGGGCCATGCCGCAGAACTCCCACATCAGCTCGCCGAGTTCGCGGTGGAACGAGTCCGGCGTGCGGTCGCCGTCGACGGCCAGGAGGAGGTGCAGCCGGTCCTCGGTCTCGGCGAGGGCTTCCTGCACGACCGGGTGGTCGGCGTCGATCTCGTCCCCGTGCGGATGCCGCGCCAGGTAGTCGTTGAGGGTGGCGGGCAGCACGAAGTAGCCGTCGGCGAGGCCCTGCATGAGGGCGGAGGCGCCGAGCCGGTTGGCACCGTGGTCGGAGAAGTTGGCCTCACCGATCGCGAACAGGCCGGGGACGGTGGTCTGCAGGTCGTAGTCGACCCACAATCCGCCCATGGTGTAATGCACGGCGGGGTAGATCCGCATCGGCACCTCGTACGGATCCTCGTCGGTGATCCGCCGGTACATGTCGAAGAGGTTGCCGTACTTGGCCTCGACGGCCCCCCGGCCCATCCGCGCGATCGCGTCGGCGAAGTCCAAGTACACGCCCTGCCCGCCGGGGCCCACGCCCCGCCCCTCGTCGCAGACGTTCTTCGCGGCGCGCGAGGCGATGTCGCGGGGGACGAGGTTGCCGAAGGACGGGTAGCTGCGCTCCAGGTAGTGGTCGCGCTCGGGCTCGGGGATCTCGGCGGGCGGCCGGGTGTCGCCCTTCGCCTTCGGCACCCAGATCCGGCCGTCGTTGCGCAGCGACTCACTCATCAGCGTCAGCTTCGACTGGTGGTCGCCGGTGCGCGGGATGCAGGTCGGGTGGATCTGCGTGAAGCAGGGGTTGGCGAAGTACGCGCCGCGCCGGTGCGCCCGCCAGATCGCGGTCGCGTTGGAGTTCATGGCGTTCGTCGACAGGTAGAAGACGTTGCCGTAGCCGCCGGAGGCGAGCACCACCGCGTCCGCGAAGTACGTGTCGATCGCGCCGGTGATCAGGTCCCGGGCCACGATGCCCCGGGCCCGGCCGTCGACGACGATCAGGTCCAGCATCTCGGTGCGCGGGTGCATCGTCACGTTCCCGGCCGCGATCTGCCGGGACAGTGCCTGATAGGCGCCGAGCAGCAGCTGCTGGCCCGTCTGGCCGCGGGCGTAGAAGGTGCGGGAGACCTGGACCCCGCCGAAGGAGCGGGTGTCGAGCAGACCGCCGTACTCGCGGGCGAACGGCACGCCCTGCGCCACGCACTGGTCGATGATCTCGACCGAGATCTGGGCGAGGCGGTGGACGTTGGACTCGCGGGCCCGGAAGTCGCCGCCCTTGACGGTGTCGTAGAAGAGCCGGTGGATCGAGTCGCCGTCGTTGCGGTAGTTCTTCGCCGCGTTGATGCCGCCCTGCGCGGCGATGGAGTGGGCGCGGCGCGGGGAGTCCTGGTAGCAGAACTGCTCGACGTGGTAGCCCTGTTCGGCGAGCGTGGCGCCGGCCGCACCGCCGGCGAGCCCGGTGCCGACGACGATGACGGTGTGCTTGCGGCGGTTGGCCGGGTTGACCAGCTTCGCCTCGAAGCGGCGGGTGTCCCAGCGCTCGGCGACCGGTCCGGCCGGCGCCTTGGTGTCGGCGACCGGCTCCCCGGTCGCGTAGTCGGTGTAAGGAGACATGGTCAGCTCACCACTTCGGTCATGACGGCGACGGGTACGGAGACGAAGCCCACCGTCAGCACCAGCGCGAGGACGTTGGCGGTGGTCTTCAGGAGGCGGTCTCGGGTGCGGCTGCCGACGCCGAGGCTCTGCGCGGCGCTCCAGAAGCCGTGCCGGACGTGCAGGCCCAGCGCCAGCATCGCGACGAGGTAGATGACGTTGCCGTACCAGGTGGAGAAGGTGTCCACGACGTTCTGGTACGGGTGGCCGGGCCGGAAGCCGGTGTGCACGGTCCCGGTCGTCAGGTCGAGCAGGTGCCAGACGAGGAACAGGCCGAGGATGATCCCGCCCCAGCGCATGGTGCGGGTCGCGTAGCTCGCGCGCAGAAGGAGGTGCGGCGCGAAGCGCCTCCACCAGGGGTGGCGGCCGGGCGACGGGTGGGCGTACTTGGTGGGGCGCGCCTTGAGGTCGCGGCGGCTGAGCTGGTAGGCGGAGACGGCGTGCGCGACCACGGCCACGATCAGCACGACGCGGACCAGCCAGAGCGTCCACTCGTCGTGCATGAACGGCTCGCCGACCACCCGCAGCCAGTGCGCGTAGTGGTCGAACTCGCCCGCCCCGAAGAAGATCTTCAGGTTCCCGATCATGTGGACGACCAGGTAGAGCAGCATGATCAGCCCGCTCACGGCCATCACCGTCTTCTTGCCGACGGTGCTGTCCCACATCGTGCGCCCGCCCGTCGCCCGACCACCGCCCCTCATCGAGCGCTGTCGCGCGCCGCCCGTCGTCGACGGCCGTCGGTCCGTCCGTATGCCCAGTGCCATGGGTCCCGACCGTAAGGAGCGGGCCGCCATCAGTCCAAGACATGCTCCGGCTCATCTCCATAGGCTGTGCCTATCGATGCCTTACCGTCGCCTCATGCAGCTGCAGCAGCTCCGTTACTTCACCGCGGTCGCCGACACCCGCCACTTCACCCGCGCCGCCGAGCGTGAACACGTCGCCCAGCCCTCGCTGTCCCAGCAGATCCGGTCCCTGGAACGGGAGCTGGGCGCCGAGCTCTTCCACCGCGCCCGCGGCCACATCACCCTCACCGACGCCGGCGAGACCCTGCTGCCGCTCGCCCGCCGGATCCTCGCCGACGCCGAGACCGCCCGCCGCGAGGTCCAGGAGGTCGCCCAGCTGCGCCGCGGCCGGCTGCGGCTCGGCGCCCCGCCCAGCCTCTGCGCCAGCCTCGTCCCCGACGTCCTGAGCGCCTTCCACGCGGCCTACCCCGGCGTCGACCTGATCGTCACCGAGGACGGCTCCCAGGACCTGGTACGCGCCCTGGCCGACGGCGCCCTCGACCTCGCCCTGATCATCACCCCGCTGCCCGTCCAGGCCCCCGCCCTGGCCACCTCCGAGCTGCTGCGCGAGGAACTGGTCGTGGTCTCCGCCCCCGACCGGCCCGCCCCGGTGACCGGCCGGCGCACCAGGATCCGCGTCGAGGACCTCCGCGGCCGCCCGCTGGCCATGTTCCGCCGCGGCTACGACCTGCGGGAATTCACCACCGCGGCGTGCCGCGCGGCCGGCTTCGAGCCGACCTTCACCGTCGAGGGCGGCGAGATGGACGCGGTCCTCGGCTTCGTCCGCGCCGGCCTGGGCATCGCCGTCGTGCCCAGCATGGTCGCCGAACGCTCCGGCCTGCGCATCACCCCCTTCGCCACCCCCGGCATGCACCGCGTCGTCTCCGTCGCCCACCGCGGCGACGTCTCCCCGCCCCGCGCCGCCCGCGAACTGGAACGCATCCTCAAGGAACACCTGCGCCTGGAGCCGCCGCAGTGCCCCGGTGGGCGTTCCGGCCCGCCGCCCAGCGCCGCGCGGCGCCGTGGCAGGTGATCGCGACCGGCCGTAGGCTGGCCGTTATGTCGACCCATGCGAAGCGTGAACGACTCCTCCTCGCCGACCTGTTGGAGAGCGCCGGGCCCGAGGCGCCGACGCTCTGCGAGAACTGGACCACCCGGGACCTGGCCGCCCACCTGGTCGTCCGCGAGCGGCGCGCCGACGCCGCCGGCGGGCTGCTGGTCAAACCGCTCGCGGCCCGGCTGCAGCGGGTGCAGGCGGAATTCGCGGCCAAACCGTACGGCGAACTGATCCACCTGATCAGGACCGGCCCGCCGCGGCTCTCGCCGTTCGCGCTCAAGCCGGTCGACGAGGCGTCCAACACCGTCGAGTTCTACGTCCACGCCGAGGACGTCCGGCGCGCCCGCCCGGAGTGGACCCCGCGCGAGGTGGACCCCGTCTTCGCGGACGCGCTGTGGACCCGGATCGAGCGGATGGCCCGGGTGCTGGGCCGTACGTCACCGGTCGGGCTGGTGCTGCGCCGCCCGGACGGGCGCACGGCGGTCGCCCACCGCGGCACACCGGTCGTCACGGTCGTCGGCGAGCCGGGCGAGCTGACGCTGTTCGCCTTCGGCCGGCAGGAAGCCGCCGACGTGCAGCTGGACGGCGACAAGGAAGCGGTCGACCGGCTGCTGGCCGCGAAGCTCGGCATCTGAGCCGCGAAGCCCGGCATCCGAGGGGCGTCCGGGGCCGGCGAGAGCGCCGGCCCCGGGAGGCCGTGCCCTCAGCGGTGCAGCAGCACCAGAACGACCACCACCGCCACCACCACCGCCGCCGCGAACACCGCCGCCAGCACCCGCACCGCCACCCGCGCGGCCCGGTCCGGCTCCGGCGACGGGGGCGGTGGTACGGGCGGCGGCGGTTGCGCGGGCATATCTGCAGGATGACAGGGCCCGCACGGCACAATGGAGCCATGAGCAGCAGCCGCACGCCCCTCGCCGACTCCGCACTGGACCCCGCGATCGCCGCCCGCCTCAAGCGCGGCGCCGACGGCCTGGTGCCCGCCATCGCCCAGCAGTACGACACCGGTGAGGTGCTGATGATGGGCTGGATGGACGACGAGGCGCTGCACCGCACCCTGACCACCGGACGCTGCACGTACTGGTCCCGCAGCCGCCAGGAGTACTGGGTCAAGGGCGACACCTCCGGCCACGTCCAGCACGTCAAGTCGGTGGCCCTGGACTGCGATGCGGACACCCTCCTGGTGCAGGTCGACCAGGTCGGCGCCGCCTGCCACACCGGCGCCCGCACCTGCTTCGACGCCGATGTGCTGACGACCGGGGACCCCCGGGACCAGTAGGCTCCGCTGCCATGACCACGGGAACCACCGGCACCGCCCATCCGGACCTCGACACCTTCCGTACGCTCGCCAAGGACCGGCGGGTCATCCCCGTCACCCGGCGTCTGCTCGCGGACGGTGACACACCCGTCGGGCTGTACCGAAAACTCGCCGCCGAGCGCCCCGGCACCTTCCTGCTGGAATCCGCCGAGAACGGCCGCACGTGGTCGCGCTACTCCTTCATCGGCGTCCGCAGCGCCGCCACCCTCACCACCCGCGACGGCCGGGCGCACTGGCTCGGCACGCCGCCGGTCGGCGTGCCGACCGACGGCGACCCGCTGGCCGCCCTGCGCGCCACCGTCGAGACGCTGCACACCCCGCGCGACCTCATCGAGGGCGCGGGACTGCCGCCCTTCACCGGCGGCATGGTCGGCTACCTCGGCTACGACATCGTGCGCCGCCTGGAGAAGATCGGCGACAGCACCGCCGACGACCTCCGGCTGCCCGAGCTGACCATGCTGCTCACCTCCGACCTCGCCGTCCTCGACCACTGGAACGGCACGGTGCTGCTGATCGCCAACGCGATCAACCACAACGACCTCGACACCGGCATCGACGAGGCGTACGCCGACGCGGTGGCCCGCCTGGACACCATGGCCGACGACCTGGCCCGGCCCGCGCCGACCGGCGCCGCCGCGCTGCCGCCCTCCGAGGTCCCCGCGTACACCGCCGAATGGGGCGGCCCCGCCTACCAGGACGCCGTCGACGACATCAAGGAGCGCATCCGGGCCGGCGAGGCCTTCCAGGTGGTGCCCTCCCAGCGCTTCGAAACCCCTTGTACGGCAAGTGCGTTGGACGTCTACCGCGTGCTGCGCGCCACCAACCCCAGCCCGTACATGTACCTCTTCCGCTTCGAGGCCGCCGACGGCAGCGCCTTCGACGTGGTGGGCTCCAGCCCCGAGGCGCTGGTGAAGGTCGAGGGCGGCCGGGCCATGGTCCACCCCATCGCCGGCACCCGTCCGCGCGGTGCGTCCGTCCAGGAGGACCAGGCCCTCGCCGACGAGCTGCTGGCCGACCCCAAGGAGCGCGCCGAGCACCTGATGCTGGTCGACCTGGGCCGCAACGACCTCGGCCGGGTCTGCGCACCGGGCAGCGTCGAGGTCGTCGACTTCATGTCCATCGAGCGCTACAGCCACGTGATGCACATCGTCTCGACGGTCACCGGCCAGGTCGCCGAGGGCCGCACCGCCTTCGACGTGCTCACCGCCTGCTTCCCGGCCGGCACCCTCTCCGGCGCCCCCAAGCCGCGCGCCATGCAGATCATCGAGGAGCTGGAGCCGACCAAGCGCGGCCTGTACGGCGGCTGTGTGGGCTACCTCGACTTCGCCGGCGACTCCGACACCGCCATCGCGATCCGCACGGCGCTGCTGCGGGACGGCACCGCCTACGTCCAGGCGGGCGCCGGCGTGGTCGCCGACTCCGACCCGGTGGCCGAGGACACCGAGTGCCGCAACAAGGCGGCGGCGGTGCTCCGCGCCGTGCACACCGCCAACCACCTGGGCCGCTAGCCGCCCGCCCGCCCGGTACCACCCCCGCGCACCGGCCCCCGGCGGCCGGTGCGCGATAGTGGTACGCGTGAGTGCCGCACCGCAGACCCCCGCCACCACCGAGCCCTCGGACGCCACCGAGTCCCCGGACGCCGCGCCTTCGGAGACGGCCGCGCCCCCGTCCGGTCCGGCCCGCACTGCCGGCGGCGCCCGGCGCAGCCTCGCGCTCGCGCTGCTGACCGGCGCGGCCGGCGCCGGCCTGGCCCTGCTGGCCTCCGGCCGCACCTGGGCCCGCGGCTCCGCGGTGCTGGCCCAGGGCGAACTGCCGCGCACGGTCACCGGCGCCGACGTCACCGGCGTCCCCGGCGCACTGGCCGTGGTCGGCCTGGCCGCCCTGGTCGCCGTCTTCGCGGTCCGCCGGGCCGGCCGCGTCGCGGTCGCCGCGCTGCTGGCGCTCAGCGGCACCGGCATCGTCGTCGCCGCGGTGCTCGGCAACGGCGACACCTCCGCACTGCGCGAGAAGGCGGCCACCGCGGTCGGCCTGACCGGCGCCGATGTGCATCACGTCACGCACACCGGCTGGCCCTGGGTGGCCGCGGCCGGCGGTCTGCTGCTGCTCGTCGCCGGCGTCCTGGCGCTGGTCCACGGGCGCCGCTGGCCTGCGATGTCGGGCCGGTACGAGCGCACGCCCGGCGGCGCCCGCGGCCCGCGCCGCGCCCCCGCGGCCCCGGACCTGGACCGCCCGGAGGAGATCTGGAAGTCCCTGGACCGTGGTGAGGACCCCACCCGGTAAAGGGGCCCCGCCCGGCATCGGTGACAATGGACGCCGAGGATCACCGCGCCCGGACCCCGGCGCGATAGAGCAACGAGGAGCACTCATGTCGAGCAGTGGCCACGGACACACCCCCGCAGCCTGGACGGGCGTCATCATCTCGTTCATCGGCTTCTGTGTCGCCGGAGCCTTCATCGTGCTGGGGAGCGTGCCCGGCTTCTGGGCCGGCATGGTGCTGATCGGCGCCGGCGCCGTGGTGGGCGGTCTGATGCGCGCGGCCGGGCTGGGCCAGGAGCCCAAGCGCGCCGGGAAGGCCCCTGCTCCCCAGGCGCAGCCGCAGGAGGGCTGAGCCCGCCCCGCACCGGGTGATCCTCCGGACCGCCCTGCCCCCGAAGGCGCCGCTTCCCGGCCCGTACGCACCCCCGGGTGCCGTACCCGCCGTCCGTGTCCACCCCGTACGGCGGCCGAGAAGCTGCGCCTTCGCGCATTCCCGCGCACAATCGGCACGTGAGCGATCGCGCGGCCGGCGCCCGGCCCCCAGCCCCGCCGGCGGCCGGACTGCCCCGCCGGCTCCGGGCCCCGCTGGGCACGCTGACCGCCGCCCTCGCGGCCTTCGGCTACGTCGGCGCCGTCGACCCCAACCAGCCCGGCCACTACCCGGTGTGCCCGCTGCAGCACCTCACCGGCGTGCTCTGCCCGGCCTGCGGCGGGCTCCGCAGCGCCCACGCCCTCGTCCACGCGGACCTGAGTGCCGCACTGGCCTCCAACGCCCTCCTGGTAACCGCCTGCGCCGCCGGTGCGGCCTTCTGGGCCGTCTGGTTCGGCCGGGCGGCCCGCGGGCTCCGCACGGCGGGACCGCAGCCGCGCGCCGTGCACTGGTGGGCGCTGGGCGGCCTGCTGCTGGTCTTCACGGCGGTCCGCAACCTTCCCTTCGGCAGTGGCCTGGCGCCATGAACCGCCGGCGCGGAGGTGTCCAGCTTGTGGGACCACGGTCAACCGGATGCGGGACCTGCACCGTGTGGCGGATACCATCGGAGAGCCGGGTGGGGCAGTGCGTCCCACGGGCCACTGTCCACCTCCCCCGCTCAAGAAGGAGGCCGCTCGCGTGAGTGTGCTCGACGAGATCATCGACGGGGTCCGTGCCGACCTGGCCGAGCGGCAGGCGCACACCTCCCTCGACGAGCTCAAGGAGCGGGCCCGTAAGGCGCGCCCCGCGATGGACGGTGTCGCGGCACTCAAGGGCGAGAGCGTCACGGTCATCTGCGAGGTCAAGCGCTCCAGCCCCTCCAAGGGCGCGCTGGCCGCGATCGCCGACCCGGCCGGCCTGGCCGCGGACTACGAGGCCGGCGGCGCCGCGGTGATCTCCGTGCTGACCGAGCAGCGCAAGTTCGGCGGTTCGCTGGCCGACCTGGAGGCCGTCCGGGCCCGGGTCGACATCCCCGTGCTGCGCAAGGACTTCATCGTCACCGCCTACCAGCTGTGGGAGGCCCGCGCCTACGGTGCCGACCTCGCCCTGCTGATCGTCTCCGCGCTGGAGCAGGAGGCGCTGGTCTCGCTGATCGAGCGGGCCGAGTCGATCGGGCTGACGCCGCTGGTCGAGGTGCACGACGAGGAAGAGGTCGCCCGCGCGGTGGACGCCGGCGCCCGGATCATCGGTGTCAACGCCCGCAACCTCAAGACGCTGGAGGTCGACCGCGGCAACTTCGCCCGGGTCGCCCCCGAGATCCCGGACCACATCGTCAAGATCGCCGAGTCCGGTGTCCGCGGACCGCACGACCTGATCGCCTACGCCAACGACGGCGCGGACGCGGTGCTGGTCGGCGAGTCGCTGGTCACCGGCAAGGACCCCAAGACCGCGGTGGCCGACCTGGTCGCCGCCGGTTCCCACCCGGCGATCCGCCACGGACGGGCCTGAGGGCCCGGGACACCCCAGATGACCGCCACCGCCTTCCGCATCCGCCGCCCCGGCCCGGGCCACCGCTCCGGGCCGGCGGCGCTGCTCGCCGCTGCCGCCGGTGACGGCCGGCACGCGGGACTGGGCCGCGGCTGCCGGCCGCGCGGCTGCCGCGCACCGGCCCGCCGGGTCCGCGGACGGCGGGTGCGCTACCACATCGGCTCGGAGCCGGGACAGATCAACGGGCGCCGATGGCGCAGCGCTGCCGCACGCTGACCCGGGGCGGACGTCCGTCCCCGGTTCCGGCCTGCGCGGCAGCCTCTCCCGTAGCGTGATGTCCGAAATCCGATAGTGCGGGGCGTACGCCCCGATCGAGGAGCGCGTTTCATGTCCTCCGATTTCTTCCTTCCCGACCCCGACGGGCAGGTGCCCAGCCCCGAAGGCTATTTCGGCGCCTTCGGCGGCAAATTCATCCCCGAGGCGCTGGTCGCCGCGGTCGACGAGGTCGCGGCCGAATACGAGAAGGCCAAGGCCGACCCGGCGTTCGCGGCCGAGCTCAACGACCTGATGGTCAACTACACCGGCCGCCCCAGCGCGCTCACCGAGGTGCCGCGGTTCGCCGAACACGCCGGTGGCGCCCGGGTGTTCCTCAAGCGCGAGGACCTCAACCACACCGGCTCGCACAAGATCAACAACGTGCTGGGCCAGGCGCTGCTCACCAAGCGCATGGGCAAGACCCGGGTCATCGCCGAGACCGGCGCCGGCCAGCACGGCGTCGCCACCGCCACCGCCTGCGCCCTCTTCGGCCTCGAATGCACCATCTACATGGGCGAGGTCGACACCCGGCGCCAGGCTCTGAACGTGGCCCGGATGCGGATGCTCGGCGCCGAGGTCATCGCCGTGAAGTCCGGCAGCCGCACCCTCAAGGACGCCATCAACGAGGCGTTCCGCGACTGGGTCGCCAACGTCGACCGCACCCACTACCTCTTCGGCACGGTCGCCGGCCCGCACCCCTTCCCGGCCCTGGTGCGCGACTTCCACCGCGTCATCGGCGTAGAGGCCCGCCGGCAGATCCTGGAGCGCGCCGGCCGCCTGCCGGACGCCGCGCTCGCCTGCGTCGGCGGCGGCTCCAACGCCATCGGCCTGTTCCACGCCTTCCTGCCCGACACCGATGTCCGGCTGATCGGCTGTGAGCCGGGCGGCCACGGCGTCGAGACCGGCGAGCACGCCGCCACCCTCACCGAGGGCACCCCCGGCATCCTGCACGGCTCGCGCAGCTACGTCCTGCAGGACGAGGACGGCCAGATCACCGAGCCGTACTCCATCTCGGCCGGCCTCGACTACCCCGGCATCGGCCCCGAGCACGCCTACCTCAAGGACGTCGGCCGCGCCGAGTACCGCGCGGTCACCGACGACGCCGCGATGCAGGCACTGCGGCTGCTGTCGCAGACCGAGGGCATCATCCCGGCCATCGAGAGCGCCCACGCGCTGGCCGGCGCCCTGGAGGTCGGCCGCGAGCTGGGCCCCGACGGCCTGCTGCTGGTCAACCTCTCCGGCCGCGGCGACAAGGACATGGACACCGCGGCGCGGTACTTCGGGCTCTACGACGACGAGGGCGCTCAGCACAAAAGCGCCGAGGTCAACGGCGTGATCCAGCCGACCGGCGAGGGGGAGAAGTGATGGCGGGCAACCTCGAACTGCTCAATTCCGCACTGGCCCGGGCCAAGGCGGAGAACCGCGCCGCGCTCGTCGGCTACCTCCCGGCCGGCTTCCCGACCGTCGACGGCGGCATCCGCGCGATGACCGAGATGCTGGACGGCGGCTGCGACATCGTCGAGGTCGGCCTGCCGCACAGCGACCCGGTCCTGGACGGCCCGGTCATCCAGACCGCCGACGACATCGCGCTGCGCGGCGGCTTGAAGATCGTCGACGTCATCCGCACGGTCCGTGAGGTACAGGCCGCCACCGGGGCGCCGGTGCTGTGCATGACGTACTGGAACCCCGTCGACGCCTACGGGGTCGAGCGGTTCGCCGCCGACCTGGCCGAGGCCGGCGGCGCCGGCTGCATCCTGCCGGACCTGCCCGTCGAGGAGTCCGAGGTGTGGCGCAAGGCCGCCGAGCAGCACGGGCTGGCCACCGTCTTCGTGGTCGCGCCGAGCAGCCGGGACGAGCGGCTCGCCAAGATCACCGCGGCCGGCAGCGGCTTCGTCTACGCCGCCTCGCTGATGGGCGTCACCGGCACCCGCGAATCCGTCGGCCTGGAGGCCCAGGAACTGGTGGGCCGCACCCGCGCGACCACCGAGCTGCCGGTCTGCGTCGGGCTGGGCGTCTCCAACGCCACCCAGGCCGCCGAGGTGGCCCAGTTCGCGGACGGGGTGATCGTCGGCTCGGCGTTCGTCAAGCGGCTGCTGGAGGCCGACGGCGACGAAGAGGCCGGTCTCGCCGGGGTGCGCGCCCTGGCGGGCGAGCTGGCCGAGGGCGTGCGCAAGCGCTTCTGAGCCCGCCGGCCGGAGGGAGGGAGGGCCGCCGGGCCAGGGACGGCGGGCGGCCGGACGGACGTCCACGGCGGCACGGAACGCCGTCCCTCGATAGGGCGAACATCGGTGCGGAGGGGTGCGTCGGCACCCCTCCGCTTCGTTTGTCAGGGGCGTGAGCCAGAAGAACGAAGAGGGTAAGAGAAGCGCCCGCGAGCGGCTGCAGGCCCAGCGGGAGAAGGAGCAGGCCCGCGCCCGGCGCGGCCGGCAGGCGATCGTCGCCGGAGCGGTGCTGGTGGTGCTGGCGATCGCCGGCGGCATCACCGCCTGGGTGATGTCGTCGGGCAGCGGCGGCAGCAGCTCCGACAACGAGACGGCCCTGCCCAAGCAGGCCAGCGGCGGCGACAGACCGGCCGTCCCGGTGGGCGCACCGAACGCCCCCGCCACCCTCACGGTGTGGGAGGACTTCCGCTGCCCCGCCTGCCGGCAGTTCGAGACCGGTTTCCGCCCGGTGATCCACGAACTCCAGGACCAGGGCCGGCTGAAGAGCGAGTACCACCTCGTGACGATCATCGACGGCAATGCCGGCGGCAAGGGCTCCCTCAACGCCGCCAACGCCGCGCTGTGCGCCCAGGACGCCGGTCGGTTCCGCGACTACCACGACGTGCTCTACGCGAACCAGCCGCCCGAGCAGGAGGACAAGTTCGCCGACAAGAAGGTCCTCCTCCAACTGGCCGGCAAGGTCAAGGGCCTGACCACCCCCGCCTTCACCGCATGCGTCAACGACGGCAGGTACGACGCCTTCGTCCGCAGGTCCAACGACGCCTTCGCCGGCTCGGGATACCGCGGCACCCCGACCGTCCTGCTCAACGGCAAGGACCTGTCCAAGGTCAAGGGCGGCCGGATGACCCCGGCGGACCTGAAGCAGATGGTGCTGGACGCCGCCAAGGGCAAGCAGCCCGGCACCGGCGCCCCGTCCGCCCCCGCCTCGCCGGGCCACAGCGGGTCGTCAGGGCACGGCTCGTCCCGGGGCCACCGCGCCTCGCCCGCCGCAAGTGCCGCACCCGGCACGGGCGCCGGCGCCGCACCCGGCACCGGAACGCACGCCACCCACGGGGCGATGGCCCCGCCCTCCTCCTAACCACACAGCGTCACGACGTACCGGCGGGGTCGTTACGGAGCCGTAGCCGGGCGGGTTGTCGCCCACCCGGCCCGGCGCGGTAGCGTCGTCCCTGCCATGGAACTCGCATTCATTCCCAGCCCGTCGGTCGGCGTCGTACACCTCGGCCCGATCCCGCTGCGCGGCTACGCGTTCTGCATCATCATCGGCGTCTTCGTGGGCGTCTGGCTCGGCAACAAGCGCTGGGTCCAGCGCGGCGGCCGCTCCGGCACGGTCGCGGACATCGCCGTGTGGGCCGTGCCCTTCGGGCTGGTCGGCGGCCGCCTCTACCACGTCATCACGACGTACGAGCCGTACTTCGGCAAGGACGGGCACCCGCTCAACGCCTTCAAGGTGTGGGAGGGCGGTCTGGGCATCTGGGGTGCGGTGGCGCTCGGCGCGGTCGGTGCCTGGATCGGCTGCCGCCGCCGGGGCATCCCGCTGCCGGCCTACGCCGACGCGCTGGCGCCCGGCCTGGCGCTGGGCCAGGCCATCGGCCGCTGGGGCAACTGGTTCAACCAGGAGCTCTACGGCAAGCCCACCGACGTCCCCTGGGCGCTGAAGATCAGCTCGGACCCGGCCATCGGACGCGTCGGCGGCACGTACCACCCGACCTTCCTCTACGAGTGCCTGTGGTGCATCGGCGTCGCGGCGCTGGTGATCTGGGCCGACAAGCGCTTCCGGCTCGGCCACGGACGGGCCTTCGCGCTGTACGTCGCCGCCTACTGCGCGGGCCGCGCCTGGATCGAGTACATGCGGGTCGACGAGGCGCACCACATCCTGGGCCTGCGGCTGAACGTCTGGACCGCGCTGATCGTCTTCGTCCTGGCCGTCGTCTACTTCGTGGTCTCCGCCAAGAAGGCGCCCGGCCGCGAAGAGGTCGTCGAGCCCGGTGCGCTGGAGGAGCGCGCGGCCGCGGAGGCCGCCGCGGCCGGCCCGAAGGACGAGGAGGGCGAGTCCACCGACGGCGCCTCCCCGGCAGCCGAGGACGGGGACGGGGACCAGGACAAGGTCTCGGTCGAGAAGCCCGCCGCGAAGACGGAAAAGACGGAGCAGCCGGCGAAGGCGGACGAGGCCGGGCCGGCGGAGAAGGCCGCGCAGGCGCCGGCCGGGAAGCCGGAGGCGGCGGCCGCCGACGAAGCGGCTGCCGAGGAGCCGGCCGCCGAGGCCGCGGACAGCAAGAAGTCCTGAGGAAGAAGTCCTGAGGACCTGACGATTTTCGAGGCCTGAGGCGGCCCGGGACCCCGTGTCCCGGGCCGCCTCACTGTCTGCGTTGTCCGCGCGCGGCCAGGGCCAGCACCCGCCGGGCGCCGGCGACCACCGCCGCGTCCACGAACCGCCCGTCCGCCAGTGCCTGGGCCCCGCCCTGGGCGGCGGCCGCCCGGACGATCTCCGCCGCCGCCTCGATCTCCTCCGGCGAGGGGAGGTGGGCCGCTTCGATGACCGGCAGCTGGCGCGGGTGGATCGCCGCCCGGCCCAGGAACCCCATCGCCCGGCCCCGGGCGCAGGACCGGGCCAGTCCCTCCAGGTCGTGCACGTCCGGGTAGACCGACTGCGGCGGCGGCGCCAGTCCGGCCGCCCGGGCGGCGACCACGGCACGGCTGCGCGGCCAGGCCAGCCCCGCCTCGTCCCGTACCCCCAGCTCCGCCGCCAGGTCCGTCTCGCCGAGCGCGATCCCGCGCAGTGCCGGGTGGGCGGTGGCGATGACGAAGGCGTGCTCGATGCCGAGGGCGGATTCCAGCAGGGCGTAGAGCGCGGGGGTGGCGGGCAGTGCGCGGGTGGCCTGGCCGGCCGCGGGGGCGAGGGTGGCGGTGGCCGTGCCGGGGCCGGGACGGGCGGTGCGGGGACCGCGGGCGGTGCGTCCGGCGGCGAGCCGGCCGGCGCGGGCGGGTGCGGCCAGCGGGGTGGTGACCGGCTCCGCGAACCGTCCGCCGGCCGGCCCGCCGAGCGGCCCGGCGGCCGTCGTGGCCCAGCCCGCGGCCCGGCGGATGTCGGCCGGCCCCTGCACCTTGGGCAGCCGCAGCCCGGCCAGCCCCGGCAGCGCGGCGAGGGTGCGGATCTCGTGCTCGGCGAGCGGGCCGTCCAGCGCGTTGACCCGGACGTGCACCGGCGCCGGGCCCGGCGCCGGGTCGCTCAGCAGCTCGGCGGTGGCCCGCAGCGCGTACTCCTTGCGGTCCGGGGCGACCGCGTCCTCCAGGTCGAGCACCACCACGTCGGCCCCGCAGCCGAGCGCCTTGGCGACCGTCCCGGGCCGGTCACCGGGCACATAGAGCCAGGTCAGCGGGGTGGCGGCGGGGGCCTCCTGGGGCATCGGCACGGGCTTGGTCACAGCGCGCCCGCCTCCCGGAGCCCGGTGATCTCCCCTTCGTCCAGGCCGAGGGCCGCCAGCACCCCGTCGGTGTCCGCGCCGTGCGGGCGGCCGGCCCACCGGATGGCGCCCGGGGTTTCGGACAGCCGGAAGAGGACGTTCTGCATCCGCAGGGGGCCGAGTTCGTCGTCCGGGACCTCGGTGATCGAGCCCAGCGCCGCGTACTGCGGGTCCGCCAGCACGTCCCGCACGTCGTAGACGGGCGCGATCGCCGCCTCGGCCAGTTCGAAGGCGGACAGCACCTCGTCCCGGTCGTGCCGGGCGATCCAGTCGCCGACCGCCGCGTCCAGCTCATCGGCGTGCCGGGCCCGGCCGGCGCCGGTCGCGAACCACGGCTCGTCGATCACCTCCGGCCGACCGACCAGCCGCATCACGCGTTCCGCGACCGACTCGGCGGAGGTGGAGACCGCGACCCAGGAGCCGTCGGCGGTGCGGTAGGTGTTGCGCGGGGCGACGTTGGCGGAGCGGTTGCCGGTCCGCGGCTGGACGTGGCCGAGCTGGTCGTACCAGAGCGGGTGCGGGCCGAGGACGGTCAGCAGCGGTTCGATCAGCGCCAGGTCGATGACCTGGCCGCGGCCGGTGGCCGCCCGCCCGTGCAGCGCGGCCATCACGGCGTACGCCGCGGTGAGCGCCGTGATGCCGTCGGCGAGGCCGAACGGCGGCAGGGTCGGCGGCCCGTCCGGCTCCCCGGTGATCGCCGCGAACCCGCTCATCGCCTCGGCGAGGGTGCCGAACCCGGGCCGCCGGGCGTACGGGCCGAACTGCCCGAAGCCGGTGACCCGGGCCAGCACCAGCCGCGGGTTGACCGCGGACAGCTCCGCCCAGCCCAGCCCCCATTTCTCCAGGGTCCCGGGCCGGAAGTTCTCGATGACGACGTCCGCCCCGGCGGCCAGTCGCAGCAGCACCTCCCGGCCGCCCGGATGGGAGAGGTCGAGCGTCATGGCCTTCTTGTTGCGGCCCAGCAGCTTCCACCACAGCCCGACGCCGTCCTTGGCGGGCCCGTGGCCGCGCGCGGGGTCGGGCCGGTGCGGATGCTCGACCTTGATCACCTCGGCGCCGAAGTCACCGAGCAGGGTGGCGGCGAGCGGCCCGGCGAACAGCGTGGCGAGGTCGATCACCCGCAGCCCGTCGAGCGGGCCGGGGGCGGGGGCGGCGTCCGGGGACGCGGGCCCACCGGTCGCGGGCCGGGACATCCCGGACAGGGACGGGTCGGTCATGGCGCGGTTGCCTCCGGTCGGTCGGGAGAGACGCGGTCACGGGAGACTCGGTCGGGCAAGACTCCGTGGGGAAGGGGCACGACCCGGTCCGGCGGCGGCACGACTCCGTCCGGCGGGACGACGAGCGCGGCGGTGCGGTGGGCGAGGGCGTCGAAGCCGATGCCGTCCAGCCCGCCGATGCCGGTGGCGAGCCGGTTGCGCAGCGGCGCGGTCCAGCGGCCGGGCAGCGCGTCCGGCGCGCCGGCGAGCAGTCCGGTCAGCGAACCGGCGGTCGCCCCGTTGGAGTCGGTGTCCCAGCCGCCGGACACCGTCCGGCAGATCGAACCGGCGAAGTCCCCGTCGGCGTGGGTCAGCGCGGCGGCCAGCAGCGCGGCGTTCGGTACCGCGTGCACCCAGTGGTAGTGGCCGTACGTGCGGTGCAACTGGTCGGCGACGGCGGCGAATCCGGCCGGCGACCGGTCCGGCGCCTCGCAGGCCAGGGCGATGCCGCGGCGGACCGCCCGGGCCAGCCGGGACCGCGGTGGGACCACCGAGAGCCCGGCCCGCAGCGCGCCGTGCACATCGGTGCCGCCCGCCCCGGCCGCGGCCAGCGCGGCGGCCGCGAACATCGCCGCGTGGACGCCGTTGGCGGTGTGGCTGAGGGTGGCGTCCCGCCAGGCCAGTGCCGCGGCGGCGGCCGGGTCGCCGGGCCGGGTCCAGCCGAAGACGTCCGCCCGGATCTGCGCGCCGATCCACTCCCGGAACGGGTTGCGGTGCCGCGCGGTGTGCGGCGGCTCGATGCCGTCCAGCAGGTTGCGGTAGGCGATCCGCTCGGCGGTGAAGGTCCGCCCGGCCGGCAGCTCGTCCAGCCACAGCCGCGCCACATCGGCGGCGGTGAAGTCCGGCCCGTGCCGTTCGAGGAGCAGCAGGTTCAGCAGCGGGTAGTTGAGGTCGTCGTCCTCGGGCATCCCGTCGAGGGCCCCGGCGAGCGAGGTGGCGCGGCTGCGGCGGTTCCACGGGTACCGCGCGGCCACCGCCGGATCGAGCCCCTCGTCGGTGAAGTACGAGGTCAGAGGCCAGTTCCCGGTCGCGCGGGCGAGCGTGCGGATGCCCTCCAGCGGCAGCTTCTCGACGGGCTTGCCGAGCAGGCAGCCGGCCGCCCGCCCGAGCCAGGCGGCCTCCAGCCGGGCGGCGGCCGGCCTCTCGGCAACCCTGCCGGTAGCCGCCGACGGCCATGCGGGGCAAGCAGCCTGAATGTCCGTCAGTTCGGTCGGCTCGTCGTCGGCCAACGGGCTGGGCAGCGCGGCGAGTTCGTCGAGCAGGGCGGTCGCGGTGGTGCGCAGTGCCGGGTCGGCGGGGCGGTCCGAGGCGCCCGCCCGGTCCGGTGCCGGCGCCCCGCCCGCCGACCGCCAGCGCCGCGCGATCCGGGCCACCGCGGCCGCGTCCCGGCCGTCCTCGGCCGCCTGCCGCAGCTCGTGCCCGACCAGGTCCTCGGGCTGCACCCAGGTCAGCCGGAGCGGTGCGGCGGGGGAGGGGCGGGCGGTGGCCGGCGCCTTCGCGGTCACCGTACGCCCGCCTCCGTCAGCGCCGGGATGGCCGAGATCGCGGTGAACGCCTGCTCGTGGGTGCGGGCGCGGGCCCGGTCGCGGGTGAAGATCTCCCGGGCGACGGTCGCCAGCGCCGCGCCGGGGGCCTGCAGATCGAGGCGGCTGGCGCGGGCGACCTCGGTGCTCCACTCCTCCGGCACCGCCGGGGCGCCGCGCAGCGCACCGGCCAGCGCGCCGCTCATCGTGGCGATCGAGTCGCAGTCCCGTCCGTAGTTGACCGAGCCCAGCACGGTGGACCGGAAGTCGCCGCCGCCGACCAGCAACATGCCCAGCGCGACGGGGAGTTCCTCGATCGCGTGCAGCCGGGAGGGGCGGCGGGCGCCGAGCGAGGGGTTGCGGTAGTCCGGGCCGACGGTGTCGAACGGGGCGACCGCCGCCCGCAGCGCCGCCGCCGCCGACTCGTGGTCGTCCAGCGTCGCGGCGGCCTCGCAGACCGCCTCGATCGCGGCGCGGGTGCCGTCCTTCGCCAGCCGCAGGGCCTGTACGACGACCGAGGACGGGGTGGCGTCGGGCGTGAACGCGGCGGCCACCGCCGCGGCGAACACCCCGGCCGCCTCCCGCCCGTAGGAGGACTGGTGCGCACCGGCGATGTCGAGCGCCTCGGCGTAGGCCCGGTCCGGATTTCCGGCGTTGACCACGCCGACCGGCGCCATGTACATCGCCGCACCGCAGTTGACGATGTTTCCGACGCCGGCCTCGCGCGGATCGGCGTGCCCGTAGTGCAGCCGGGCCACGATCCACTTCTCGGCGAGGAAGATCCGCTGCAGCGGCAGCGCCTCGGCCTCCAGCTCCGGGATCCAGCGGGGGGTGCCGATCAGGTCCGGGACGAGGTGGTCGGCGACGTCGTAGGCGTCCAGGTGGTCGCGCACCGACTCGTAGACCCGGACCAGCGCATGGGTCATCAGGGTGTCGTCGGTGACGTGGCCGTTGCCCTTGTGGTACGGCGCGAGGGGGCGGGCGGTGCGCCAGTCGTCGTGGAACGGGCCGACGATGCCGGTGACCCGGCCGCCGTACCGCTTGACGATCTCCTCCGGCGTCCGGCCCTCGACCGGCCCCCCGAGCGCATCCCCGACCGCGGCACCCACCAGGCAGCCGATCGCCCGGTCCTCCAGGGAGGGGGTGTCGGGCCGGACCTGTGGGGCGGGCGGGGGCGGGGCGGCGGTGACAGGGACGACGGGCAGGATTTGGGTGGCCCCGACGTCGAGGAGACCGGGTGCGCCCGGCGCCTCGGGTGCGGTGTCGCTGGTGTACGTCATGTGCGCAGGAGTCCTTCCACGAGGGGGGTGGGGGAGAAGGGCGGAGCGGCCTTCGGGGCGGCTCCGGGCGGGGCCGCGGGGCCGGCGTCCGCGGGGCCCTCCGGGGCGGTCAGCTCCGCCCGGGCCAGCGCGCCGGCCAGTTCGACGAGGTCGGTGCCGGCCAGCCGCGGCAGTGCGCAGCCGGACAGCACCCGGCAGGCGTCGCGCCAGGTGCGGGGCAGCGCGGGGGCGCCGCCGAGCGCACCGGTCAGCGCCCCGGCGAGGGCGGGCGCGGAGTCGGCGACCCGGGAGAGGCAGGCGGCGGCCGGCACGGCCTCGGCGACCTGCCCGTCGGTCGCGAGCGCCAGCGCGAGGGCCACCGGGACGGTCTCGGCGGCGGCGATGCCGTAGCTGTAGACGTGGTCGACGATCTCGTGTTCCAGGACCGGCACCAGGGCGAACGCGGTGCCGGGGCGGCCGGGGCGGTCGGCGGCGTGGGTCCGCGTGAGGTGGACCGCGTGCAGGGTGTTGCGGCGGATCTCGGTGCCCTCGGGCAGCTGGGCCAGCGCGGTGTCCACCGCGCCGGACGCCGGGGCGCCACCGAGCGCGGCGGCCACCGCGGCGGCCATCGCCCGGGCCCCGTGCACCCCGTCGCCGTCCTGGGTGTAGCGCGCGTCGTACTCGGCCAGGTCCGCCGCCGCGGCCGGGTCGCCCGGGTGCACCACGGCCAGGACGGCGGCCCGGACGCATGCCGCGTCGTCGAAGAAGTGCGGGTTGTCGTGTCCGGTGGCGGGCGGCCGCAGCCCGGCGGCGAGGTTGCCGAGCCCGGCGCGTACGGAGATCCGGGCGCGCAGCGGCAGGACGGCGGACTCCACCTCGGGCGCCCGGTCGGCGGCCGCGGCGACCTCGCTCGCCAGCGCGTTCCAGGCGAGGTCGAGGGCGGCCCGCATCCGGCGGTCCCGGCCCAGGTCGCTGAGCAGCGCCCCGGCCGCGGTCAGCACGGACCCGGCGGTGAAGGCCGCCCACTCGGCGTCGTCGGACGGGCCCAGCCGCAGCGGCTCGGGCGGCTGGTTCAGGGCGATCGGCACCGGCAGCGTGGTGGTGGCGTTCTGTTCGGCGAAGGTGTCCAGCTCGCGGGTGAGCCGCCGGGTCCACTCCGGCATCCGCGCCGCCCGGTGCCGGGCCGCGGGCCATCCGGCGGCGTCCCCCGCGGCCAGCCCGAGCAGCAGCCCCTCGATCCGGCTGCGCGCGGCTGCGACGGGGCCACCGGCACCCGCCCCGCCGGTCCCGTCGGCCGCCCGGCCGCTCATCCCGTCCCCACCCCGGCCGCGGCCCGGTCCGCGGGCACGGGCTCCGCCGCAGGGCCCCGGTCCGCCCGGCTCCCGTCCGCCCGGCGCTCCTCCGCCCGGCCGCCGTCCGCCCCGCCCGGTGCCAGCAGCTCGGCGATGTCCAGGACGTGGTAGCCCGCCATCGACGGCAGGCAGCTGCCGCGTGCCGGGCCGATCGCCCGGGCCCACTCCTCGGGGATCGCGCCGGCCCCGCCCAGTGCGCCGGCCAGGGCCCCGGCGACCGCGGCCGTGGTGTCGGCGTCCCGGCCCATGTTGACCGCGGTCAGCACCGAGCCCCGGAAGTCGCCGCGGGCCGCCGCGAACGCCCCGAAGGCCAGCCCGACCGCCTCCGGCGCCAGGTCCGTCCAGGGGTAGCCGCCGACCACGACGGCGGAGCGCACCGCGCGTTCCGTGCCGAGCTGGGTGATGCCCGGATCGTGGCCGCAGCGCTGGGCCGCGCCCACCGCCCGGCGCAGCGAGCGCGCGGTCCAGGAGTCCTCCGGGACGACGGACAGCGCGGCGGCGACCACCACGTCGGTGAGCGGCGTCCCCCCGGGACCGGAACCCGAAGGTTCCTGGGGGAGGGCGACCATCGCGGCGGCCACCCCGGCGGCCACCGCCCGGCCCCCGTAGATCCCCTCGCCGTCATGGCTGACCGTGCCGTCGATGGCGACCAGCCGGGCGGCCTCGGCGGGCCGGCCGGCCGCGAACACCCCGAACGGCGCGGCGCGCATCGCCAGCCCGTCGCTCCAGGCGTGCCGGTGCTGCGCGGAGATCGGGGCGGCCAGCCCCCGGCGCAGGTTCTCCAGCGTGCCGCGCTCGCTGAACCCGGCGCCGCGGAACGGCCCCTCGTCCCGGTCGGCGATCCACTGGTGCCAGGCCGCCTCGACGTCCGCGACGGTCAGTGCCGACCCGTGCGCGGCCAGCAGCAGCCCGGAGAAGATCGCGTACTCGGTGTCGTCGGTGCCGGCCGGGTCGTCCTCGACATAGCCCTCGATCCGGCCCCAGCGGCGGCGGATCTGCGAGGGCTTCATGTTCTCCGCGGGGGCGCCCAGCGCATCCCCCACGGCGAGCCCGAGCAGCGCCCCGCGGGCCCGGTCGCGTACGCCGTCGCCGGCCGGGCCCGGGGCGCCCCGCTCCGGGGACGGGGGGTCCGCTGCGCTCATGGTGCTATGCGTGCCACGCGGCGCCCCCGCTCTCCTGCACCGGGCCGCGAGGTCACCCGGTCGACGCCCCGGCGGGACCCCGGTACGGCGCCGGAAACGGGCCCGCAAGCGGCCCGCTCACCGCCCGTGACCGGCCTCTCATCACCGACTTTTCGAAGAAACCGCAGGTCAGCGCGGTAAGTTCGGCCTTCCTTGCTAGCGGCGGAGGGTGATCCCCGCATAACTTCGAGGGGTTGCAGGGGGAAGTGCCGCCATCGGCCCACACCTCGCGGAAGGGAGCAGGTCCCGATATGTCCGTCATGGAGATCATGGATGCCGCGGCGCCGACGCACGTGGCGCACCGCGACAACCACACGCACCGCGACGTCAACGGCGGCTGGCTGCGCCCCGCCGTCTTCGGCGCGATGGACGGGCTGGTCTCGAACCTCGCCCTGATGACCGGTGTCGCGGGCGGTGCGCTGTCCCAGCAGACGATCATCATCACCGGCCTCGCCGGGCTGGCCGCCGGTGCCTTCTCGATGGCCGCGGGGGAGTACACCTCGGTCGCCTCGCAGCGCGAGCTGGTGCAGGCCGAGCTGGACATCGAACGGGACGAGCTGCGCAAGCACCCCAAGGACGAGCAGGAGGAGCTCGCGGCCCTCTACGAGTCCCGCGGGGTCGAGCCGGAGCTCGCCCGCCAGGTCGCCGAACAGCTTTCCCGCGACCCCGAGCAGGCGCTGGAGATCCACGCCCGCGAGGAATTGGGAATAGACCCGTCCGACCTTCCTTCTCCGGCCGTGGCCGCCATTTCTTCCTTTGGTTCCTTTGCGCTGGGCGCGCTTCTGCCTGTTCTTCCTTACCTGCTGGGGGCTTCCGCGATCTGGCCCGCGGTGCTGCTCGCACTGGTCGGGCTGTTCGCCTGCGGTGCCGTCGTGGCGCGGGTGACGGCCCGCTCGTGGTGGTTCAGCGGACTGCGTCAACTCGCCCTCGGCGGCGCCGCCTCGGGTGTGACGTACCTCCTGGGAGCACTGTTCGGAACCGTCGTAGGGTGACGTGTCATACGGGTGACTGCATAATTAACCCGTTACCCCGCGGTTTCGGTTTGTTGACGGCCGGGCATAAGGCCCTGGCGTCGCGGGCAATGTCGCTCGCCGAACGCCGCCCTGTGGGACGGCTCTTTTCCGTCCGCGTTCACGACCCACCGCGCCTGCGGTGTCCGCATGTTGGAAGCCTCTTTTCGGTTCTCGGGAAGCGGGCCATCCTGTAACCTGCACGAAATTTCGCGGAGGGCCAACGTCGTCCCTCGGCAATGCCTATGCCACGACGACGTTGGGAGAGCCGATGCGTTTCGCGTCCACGCACTCCGCGACCACCAGCAGCGCCCACGCCGCCTGGTCGCCCATGGACGGGCGCCCCGCCCAGCAGGGGATGTACGACCCGCGCAACGAGCACGACGCCTGCGGCGTCGGCTTCGTGGCCACCCTCACCGGCGAGGCCAGCCACGCACTGGTCGAACAGGCGCTCACCGTCCTGACCAACCTGGAGCACCGCGGTGCCACCGGCTCCGAGCCCGACTCGGGCGACGGCGCCGGCATCCTGCTCCAGGTCCCGGACGCGTTTCTGCGCGAGAACGTCACCTTCGAGCTCCCCGAGGCCGGCGCCTACGCCGTCGGCATCGCCTTCCTGCCGTCCGACGCCCAGGCCGCCGCCGACGCCGTCTCCCGCATCGAGACGATCGCCGGCGAAGAGGGCCTGGACGTCATCGGCTGGCGCGTCGTCCCGGTCGCCCCGCAGCTGCTCGGGAACGGCGCCCGCGCCACCATGCCGGCCTTCTCCCAGCTCTTCGTCGCCGACGGGCAGAACACCGGTCTGGCCCTGGACCGCAAGGCCTTCGCGCTGCGCAAGCGCGCCGAGCGCGAGGCCGGGGTCTACTTCCCCTCGCTGTCCGCCCGCACGATCGTGTACAAGGGCATGCTGACCACCGGCCAGCTGGAGCCCTTCTTCCCGGACCTGTCCGACCGCCGCTTCGCCACCGCGATCGCCCTGGTCCACTCCCGCTTCTCCACCAACACCTTCCCGAGCTGGCCGCTCGCGCACCCGTACCGCTTCGTCGCGCACAACGGCGAGATCAACACCGTCCAGGGCAACCGCAACTGGATGCGCGCCCGCGAGTCCCAGCTCGCCTCGAAGCTCTTCGGTGAGTCGGAGCTGGAGCGGATCTTCCCGGTCTGCACCCCGGACGCCTCCGACTCCGCCTCCTTCGACGAGGTCCTGGAGCTGCTCCACCTCGGCGGCCGCTCGCTGCCGCACTCCGTGCTGATGATGGTCCCCGAGGCGTGGGAGAACTCCCCCTCCATGGACCCGGCCCGGCGCGCCTTCTACCAGTACCACTCCACGATGATGGAGCCCTGGGACGGCCCCGCCTGCGTCACCTTCACCGACGGCACCCAGGTCGGCGCGGTCCTCGACCGCAACGGTCTGCGCCCCGGCCGCTACTGGGTCACCGACGACGGCCTGGTCGTGCTCTCCTCCGAGGTCGGCGTCCTCGACATCGACCCCGGCAAGGTCGTCCGCAAGGGCCGCCTGCAGCCCGGCAAGATGTTCCTCGTCGACACCACCGAGCACCGCATCATCGAGGACGACGAGATCAAGGCGCAGCTCGCCGCCGAGCAGCCCTACCAGGAGTGGCTGGACTCCGGTCTGATCGAGCTCGCCGACCTGCCCGAGCGCGAGCACATCGTGCACACCCACGCCTCGGTCACCCGCCGCCAGCAGACCTTCGGCTACACCGAGGAAGAGCTGCGGGTGCTGCTCGCCCCCATGGCCAAGGCCGGCGCCGAGCCGATCGGCTCGATGGGCACCGACTCGCCGATCGCCGCGCTCTCCGAGCGCCCCCGGCTGCTCTTCGACTACTTCACCCAGCTCTTCGCGCAGGTCACCAACCCGCCGCTGGACGCCATCCGCGAGGAACTGGTCACCTCGCTGATCTCCTCCCTCGGCCCCCAGGGCAACCTCCTCACGCCCACCGCGGCCTCCTGCCGCAGCGTGACCCTGCCCTTCCCGGTCATCGACAACGACGAGCTGGCCAAGCTCATCCACATCAACGCCGACGGCGACATGCCCGGCATGAAGGCCGTGACCCTCTCCGGCCTCTACCGCGTCTCCGGCGGCGGCGAAGCGCTGGCCGCCCGCATCGAGGAGATCCGCGCCGAGGCCGACGCCGCCATCGCCGACGGCGCCCGCCTGATCGTGCTCTCCGACCGGCACTCCGACGCCGAGCACGCGCCGATCCCCTCGCTGCTGCTGACCTCCGCGGTCCACCACCACCTCATCGCCACCAAGACCCGCACCCAGGTCGGGCTGCTCGTCGAGGCCGGCGACGTCCGCGAGGTGCACCACGTCGCCCTGCTCATCGGCTACGGCGCCGCCGCGGTCAACCCCTACCTGGCCATGGAATCCGTCGAGGACCTCGTCCGCGCCGGCACCTTCCTGCCGGACGTCGAGCCCGAGACGGCCATCAAGAACCTCATCAAGGCGCTCGGCAAGGGCGTGTTGAAGGTCATGTCCAAGATGGGCATCTCCACCGTCGCCTCCTACCGCGGCGCGCAGGTCTTCGAGGCCATCGGCCTGGACGAGGAGTTCGTCGCCCAGTACTTCCACGGCACCGCCACCAAGATCGGCGGCGCCGGGCTGGACGTCATCGCCAAGGAAGTCGCCGCACGGCACGCCAAGGCCTACCCGGCCTCCGGCATCGCCGCCACCCACCGCGCGCTGGAGATCGGCGGCGAGTACCAGTGGCGCCGCGAGGGCGAACCGCACCTCTTCGACCCGGACACCGTCTTCCGGCTGCAGCACGCCACCCGCAGCCGCCGCTACGACATCTTCAAGAAGTACACCGAGCGGGTCAACGAGCAGTCCGAGCGCCTGATGACGCTCCGCGGTCTGTTCGGCTTCAAGTCCGACCGCCCGTCCATCCCCGTGGACGAGGTCGAGTCCGCCTCCGAGATCGTCAAGCGCTTCTCCACCGGCGCCATGTCGTACGGCTCCATCTCCCAGGAGGCGCACGAGACCCTCGCCATCGCCATGAACCAGCTGGGCGGCAAGTCCAACACCGGTGAGGGCGGTGAGGACCCCGAGCGCCTCTACGACCCGGCGCGCCGCTCCGCCATCAAGCAGGTCGCCTCCGGCCGCTTCGGCGTGACCAGCGAATACCTCGTCAACTCCGACGACATCCAGATCAAGATGGCCCAGGGCGCCAAGCCCGGCGAGGGCGGCCAGCTGCCCGGCCACAAGGTCTACCCCTGGGTCGCCAAGACCCGGCACTCCACCCCCGGCGTCGGCCTGATCTCCCCGCCGCCGCACCACGACATCTACTCCATCGAGGACCTCGCCCAGCTGATCCACGACCTCAAGAACGCCAACCCGGCGGCACGTATCCACGTGAAGCTGGTGTCGGAGGTCGGCGTCGGCACGGTCGCGGCCGGTGTGTCCAAGGCCCACGCGGACGTCGTCCTCATCTCCGGCCACGACGGCGGTACCGGCGCCTCCCCGCTGACCTCCCTCAAGCACGCGGGCGGCCCCTGGGAGCTCGGCCTCGCCGAGACCCAGCAGACCCTGCTGCTCAACGGCCTGCGCGACCGCATCGTCGTGCAGACCGACGGCCAGCTCAAGACCGGCCGCGACGTGGTCATCGCCGCCCTGCTGGGCGCCGAGGAGTACGGCTTCGCCACCGCACCGCTGGTCGTCTCCGGCTGCGTCATGATGCGCGTCTGCCACCTGGACACCTGCCCGGTCGGCATCGCCACCCAGAACCCGACGCTGCGCGAGCGGTTCAGCGGCAAGGCCGAATACGTCGTCAACTTCTTCCAGTTCATCGCCGAAGAGGTCCGCGAGCTCCTGGCCGAGCTGGGCTTCCGCAGCCTCGACGAGGCCATCGGCCACGCCGAGCTCCTCGACACCACCAAGGCCGTCAACCACTGGAAGGCGCAGGGCCTCGACCTCGCCCCGCTGCTGCACGTCCCCGAGCTGTCCGAGGGCGCGGTCCGCCACCAGGTCACCGTCCAGGACCACGGCCTGGAGAAGGCGCTCGACAACGAGCTGATCAAGCTCGCCGCCGACGCGCTGGCCGCGGACACCGCCGAGGCCGCCCAGCCGGTCCGCGCCCAGGTCGCGATCCGCAACATCAACCGGACCGTCGGCACCATGCTCGGCCACGAGGTGACCAAGAAGTTCGGTGGCGCCGGCCTGCCCGACGACACCATCGACATCACCTTCACCGGCTCGGCCGGCCAGTCCTTCGGCGCGTTCCTGCCGCGCGGCGTCACGCTGCGCCTGGAGGGCGACGCCAACGACTACGTCGGCAAGGGCCTCTCGGGCGGCCGGATCGTCGTCCGCCCGGACCGCGGTGCCGACCACCTCGCCGAGTACTCCACCATCGCCGGCAACACCCTCGCCTACGGCGCCACCGGCGGCGAGCTGTTCCTGCGCGGCCGGGTCGGCGAGCGGTTCTGCGTCCGCAACTCCGGTGCCACGGTGGTCTCCGAGGGCGTCGGCGACCACGGCTGCGAGTACATGACCGGCGGCAACGCGGTCGTCCTGGGCGAGACCGGCCGCAACTTCGCGGCGGGCATGTCCGGCGGCTTCGCCTACGTCATCGACCTGGACCGGAACAACGTCAACAAGGAACTCGTCGGCGCGGTGCACCCGCTGGACGAGAACGACAAGCAGTGGCTGCACGACGTGGTGCGTCGCCACCAGGAGGAGACCGGCTCCACCGTCGCCGAGAAGCTCCTCGCCGACTGGGATGCCGCGGCCCCGCGGTTCAGCAAGGTCATCCCGCCCACGTACCAGGCAGTGCTCGTCGCCAAGGAAGCCGCCGAGCAGGCCGGGCTCTCCGAGTCCGAGACCCACGAGAAGATGATGGAGGCGGCGACCAATGGCTGACCCCAAGGGCTTCCTGACCCACGAGCGCGAGACTGCCAAGACCCGCCCCGTCCAGGAGCGCGTCAAGGACTGGAACGAGGTCTACCAGCCCGGCTCCCTGCTGCCGATCATCAGCAAGCAGGCGTCGCGCTGCATGGACTGCGGCATCCCCTTCTGCCACAACGGCTGCCCGCTCGGCAACCTCATCCCCGAGTGGAACGACTACGCCTACCGCGGGGACTGGAGCGAGGCCAGCGAGCGGCTGCACGCGACCAACAACTTCCCGGAGTTCACCGGTCGCCTGTGCCCCGCCCCCTGTGAGGCCGCCTGTGTGCTGGGCATCAACCAGCAGCCGGTGACCATCAAGAACGTCGAGGTCTCCATCATCGACAAGGCGTGGGACAACGGCGACGTCACTCCGCAGCCGCCCGAGCGCCTCTCCGGCAAGACCGTCGCCGTCATCGGCTCCGGCCCGGCCGGTCTCGCCGCCGCCCAGCAACTGACCCGGGCCGGCCACACCGTCGCGGTGTACGAGCGCGCGGACCGCATCGGCGGCCTGCTCCGCTACGGCATCCCCGAGTTCAAGATGGAGAAGCGCCACATCAACCGCCGCATCGAGCAGATGCGCGCGGAGGGCACCAAGTTCCGCACGGAGGTGGAGATCGGCCGCGACATCGACGCGAAGAAGCTGCGCAAGCGCTACGACGCCGTCGTCATCGCCGCCGGCGCCACCACCTCCCGCGACCTGCCGGTGCCCGGCCGGGACCTCAAGGGCATCCACTTCGCGATGGAGTACCTGCCGCTCGCCAACAAGGTGCAGGAGGGCGACCTGACCGTCGCCCCGATCACCGCCGAGGGCAAGCACGTGGTCGTCATCGGCGGCGGCGACACCGGCGCGGACTGCGTCGGCACCGCCCACCGCCAGGGCGCGGCCTCCGTCACGCAGCTGGAGATCATGCCGCGGCCGGGCGAGGAGCGGAACGCGGGCCAGCCGTGGCCGACCTTCCCCATGCTCTACAAGGTCACCTCCGCGCACGAGGAGGGCGGCGAGCGGGTCTACTCCGTCTCCACCACCCACTTCGAGGGCGACGAGGACGGCAACGTCCAGTGGCTGCACCTCGCCGAGGTGGAGTTCGTCGACGGCAAGCTGGAGCAGAAGCCGGGCACGGAGCGCAAGATCCCCGCCCAACTGGTCACCCTCGCCATGGGCTTCACCGGCACCGACCAGCAGAACGGCCTGGTCGAGCAGTTCGGCCTGGAGCTCGACGCCCGCGGCAACGTCGCCCGCGACGCCGACTTCGCCACCAACGTGCCCGGCGTGTTCGTCGCCGGGGACGCCGGCCGCGGCCAGTCGTTGATCGTGTGGGCCATCGCCGAGGGCCGCTCCGCCGCCCGCGGTGTGGACCGCTTCCTGACCGGAGCCAGCGCCCTGCCGGCCCCCATCCGGCCGACGGACCGCGCACTGGCCGTCTGACCCGGTCGCGCACCGCGCGCGACCGTCCCTGAATGTCCCGTACAACGTCGTACGGAGGCACGGGAACCGGGGCCTGCCCCGGACCCGTCCGCGGCGCCTGTCTTTTCTCCCCGACCGGAGGGCAGGCGCCGCGGGTCTTCCGGAATGCGCAAGGACGGGGAGGACCGGCAGCAGGGTCTTCCCGCCCCCCTCGCCGGCCGTGGCCGCCCGCCCCACCGGCCCCTATGAGCCGCCGCGTTCGGCCGGGTAGCGGCGGCCCAGCTGGCGGGCCATCTCCCGGGCGGGGGCCGGTACGGCCCGGTCCGGGGGAGCGGCCGACGGGCGGAAGTCGTGCACCGGCGGATGCCACGCCCCCAGGTCGATCCGCCGGTCGCTCAGCGGCAGCACCCACCGCGGGTCCGCGTGCACCCGCAGCACCTGTGCCTCGATCTGCGTCCATGCCCCGTCGGTCACCGTGCGCTCGCCGACCCGGCGGGCCTCCAGTTGCACCGGACAGTGCGCCAGCCGGGGCGGCCGCACCAGCTCCGACGGCTCCGTCCACGGTGCGTCCGTCGAGGGCGGCAGCGCCCCCGGTCCCTCTTCGGTCCCCGTTGCGTCCGGCGGCAGATTGAACACGACGTCCGGGCGTACCGCGAGGTTCCTGGCGGTCCGCCCCCGGGTCGGCAGCCAGAGGCTCACGACCGGGCCGAGCTCCCACCGGATCCGCAGCTCGACCAGGACGAAGGTTCCGTCGTCGTTCTCCGTGGACAGCAGCGCCGGGGTGACCGAACTGCTCTTCTCCAGCGCGCCTCTCATGCCGTTGAGGATAGAAGCCGGATGATTCGGTGCTCACCGAAATGTTATCAGAGGTTACTCTGTGTACATGAACCGATGGGACGCCGATCAGGAAAAACTCGCGGAGACCCCCGATCTCGCCGCGCTCGCGGCGCTGCTCGCGGACCGCACCCGCGCCGCCATCTGCATGGCCCTGCTCGACGGCGGCACCTGGACCGCCGGAGAACTCGCCGAATACGCCTCGGTGGCACCCTCCACGACCACCGAGCACCTCAACCTCCTGGTCGCCGGCGGACTGCTCGCCGAAGAACGCCAGGGACGGCGGCGCTACGTCCGGCTGGCCGGCCCGGACACCGCGGAAACCCTGGAGAACCTCGCCGGACTCGCCCCCTACCGCCCCGTCCCGATCCGCTCGCTGGCCGAGGCCAACCAGCGCCGGGCCCTGCACCACGCCCGTACCTGCTACGACCACATCGCCGGCGCCCTGGGCTGCGCCCTCGTCGAGGTGATGACCGAACGCGGCCTGCTGGCACGGGAGTACGGCCTGGTCCTCACCGCGGCCGGTGCCCACTGGCTGACCGCCCTCGGCGTCCCCGACACCGGCCCGTCCCTGGCCCACCGCGCCCATGTCCGTACGTGCCTCGACTGGACGGTGCGGCGCCCGCACCTCTCCGGCGCGCTCGGCGCCACCCTCTACCGCCACGCCCTGGAGCGCCGATGGATCGTCAAGTCCCCGACGACCCGCATCCTCAGCGTCACCGAAACCGGCCGCACGGCCTTCCGTGACCGCCTCGGCCTCCCGGAGGAGGCCCTCTCCCCGTCCCTCGCCTTTCCCGCCCCCCGCGGCTGACCGGGGTCAGCCCCGGTCGTCGGAGTCCCGGTCCTCGGAAGCCTGGTCGGCGGACGTCTGGCTGTCGGGTGTCTGACTGCCGGATTCCTGGCTGTCGGATGCCTGGTCGTCGCCGGCCACGAGGCGGGCCGGGAAACCGCCGGTGGCGATCGGGCCCCAACGGAGCGGGGTCACCCGGATCAGTGACTTGCCCTGCTTGCGCATCGCCGCGCGGTACTCGTCCCAGTCCGGGTGCTCACCGGCGATGTTGCGGTAGTACTCGACCAGCGGCTCGACCGACTCCGGCGTGTCGATGACCTCGGCCTCGCCGTCGATCTGCACCCACGGACCGTTCCACTCGTCGGACAGCACCAGCACGCTGGCCGACGCCACCCGGCGCAGGTTGCGGACCTTGGCCCGCTCCGGGTACGTCGACATGACCAGCCGGCCGGAGTCGTCCACCCCGCAGGTCAGCGGCGACGCCTGCGGGGTGCCGTCGGAGCGGCGGGTGAGCAGGATCGCGCGGTGCCGGGGGCGGACGAACTCCAGCAGCTCGGGCAGGTCGACACGGGTGGTGGTGGCGCGGGAAGGGCTCATACCGCGAGGGTAGGGCCTGGAGTGCGCTCCAGGGCGAACGCCGAAGCGCCGTGCCTGTCGGCCCGCCGGCCTCGTCGGTCCGTCAGGCTCGCCGGGCCGGCAGGCTCGTCGGTCCCTTGGTCCCTTGGTCCCTTGGTCCCTCGGTCCGTCGGCCTCGTCGGTCCGTCAGCCTGGCCAGCCCGTCAGCCTCGTTGGCCCGTCAGCCTCGTTGGCCCGTCAGCCTCGTTGGGCCCGTCGGCCCGTCGGCCCGTCCGCCTTCGGCCCCTTCTCCGGTCAGCCCTTCAGGAGTTGCTTGCCGGTGGCCGCGTCGACGACCTTGCGGTCACCGAGGGCATCCTTCAGCCGTATCGTCACCTTGTCGGTGGCCAGCATCTCGGTGCACATGCCCTTGGAACTCTTGCGCTTTCCCCAGCCGGTGACGACCACGATTCCCTTCGACTCGTGGCTGCGCGCGCCGAAGTGGGCGTCGCAGGGGCTGTGCCCGACGGTCACGGTGATCTCCCGGGCCGTACCGGCGTCCTTGGGTCGCTGGGCCTTGACCAGCGGCAGGAGCGCCTGCTGCCGGCCGTGCACCGGCGAGACCTTCGGCCAGTCCCGCACGATCTGTGCGGCCCGCTCCTCGAACGCGTCCACCTTCTTCAGCGGCGGTCCGCCGCTCACCGTCTGCTGCGGCTGCTTGCCGCAGCCGGACAGGGCGACGGCGCCGGACACCGCCAGCGCGACCACGGCGGTGAGCGTACGGGTGCGGGAGTGGGGGATTCCTCGCATGACATGCCTCCTCGGTTCACGGATGGGACGTGACGGACGCAAGAGCGGTTCCGGCCGGATTTCGCCGGCCCGCACGCGTGCGTTCGCCATTCGCTCAATCCGCCCACGGCGCAACCGCACGACCGGCGCCGCGCCCCGCGGTTAGCGTCCGGACCATGGACCCACTCACCCGTATCAGCCGTACCGTCTGGCAACTTGCCTTCCCCGTCGGGCACGTCCACCTCGTCGCGCTCCCCGACGACGGGTTCGCCCTGGTCGACACCGGGGTCCCCGGTTCGGCGCCGGCCGTTCTCGACGCGCTCGCCCGGCTCGGCGGCCACCCGGACCGGCTGCGGCAGATCGTGCTCACCCACTGCCACGCGGACCACATGGGTTCCGCCGCCGATCTGGTCGAGGCAACCGGGGCCGAGGTGCTGGCCGGTGCGCCGGACGCCCCGTACGTCCGCGGCACCGCCGCCGAGCCCGCGGCCGTCCTCACCGCGGCCGAACGCCCGCTGCACGAGCGCATCATGGCCGACTTCGCGGCCGCCGGCGTCCCGCCGCTGAGGCATGTCGCCGTCCACCGGGAACTGCGCGACGGCGACACCCTCGACGGCTGGCCGGAGCCGGTCCGGGTGCTCGCGGTCCCCGGCCATACGCCCGGCGGGATCGCCCTGCACCTGCCCGCGAGCGGGCTGCTGTTCCCCGGGGACGTCATCGGCGCCTCCCCGGACGGCGACCGTGCGGTACTCGGGCCGTTCAACGTCTCGCGGGAGCAGGCCGTGGCCTCCTTCCGGCGGCTGGCCGCGCTCGACGACGTCGGGACGGTGTGCGTGCCGCACGGGGGGACGATCCGGGACGCCCGGGCGGTGCTGGCCGCGGCCACCCCGGAGACGGACTGGCGCTAGTCAGCCGGTGGGTCGGGCCTCACGGGAGCCGGTGGTCCGTGCCGCACCGGAGCTGGCGGTTCGCGCCTCATCGGAGTCGGCGGGCCGGGCCTCATCGGAGTCGGCGGGCCGGGCCTCATCGGAGTCGGCGGGCCGGGCCTCATCGGAGCCGGCTGGCCGGGCCACATCGGAGCCGACGGGCCGTGCCGCACCGGAGCCTGCCGGCCAAGCCTCACCCACCCTGCCCGTCGCCCCGACTACTGCCCGTCGCCCAGGCTCCCGCCCGTCGCCCAGGCTCCCGCCCGTCACCCCGAGTCCCGGCCCTCGACCCGGAACGTGCCCAGCCGGTGGACCGCGGGGGAGCGGTCCGGGTCGCGGATGAGGGCGGCGACCAGGGCGGCGATCCGGTCCGGCGGGGTGATCTCGGCGCGGACGCTGGTCAGTCGGGGACGCAGCAGCCGGGCCAGCAGCAGATCGTCCGCGCCGACCACACCGATCTCGTCCGGCCCGGTGCCGATGGTGTGCCCGGCGTCCTGCAGGGCCCGCATCAGCAGCATCGCGTACTCGTCGTTGTAGGCGAACACCCCGTCCAGGCCCGGACCGGACCAGTCGGCCGCCAGCCGTGCCGCGGACTCCTCGGTCAGTTCCAGGTCGAGCGGATGCACCTCGGCGCCGGGCCGGCCCGCGGCCGCCTCCCGTACGCCCGCCAGGCGTGCCCCGGCGAAGTCCGCCAGCCCCCGATCGGCGGGCCGGACCACCCCGATCCGGCGCCGGCCACCGGCCAGCAGGTGCTCGCCCGCCCGCCGCCCGGCCTCCCGCTGGTCCAGCAGGAGGGCATGGGCGCCGGGCGGCGCGGACGGCCCGTGGGTGAGGACCGCTGCGGTGCCCGCGCGGTGCAGCAGTTCGACGGCGGGGGCGTCCAGCGGCGGGCCGTGCAGCGCCAGTACGGCGGCCGGCCGCAGTTCGGCCCAGGCGCGGGCGGCCGCCATCGGCGAGGCGGCGGGCGCGCCGTGCAGCACACCGGTGTAGCCGAGGCCGTGCAGCGCGGTCTGGAACCCGGCCAGGAACCGGGTGAAGAGCGGACCGAAGGCCGGGACGGTGTCGGCGGGGGCGGCCAGCAGCACGATGCTGCCCCGCCCGGCCCGCAGGGTCCGGGCCGCGGCGTGCGGGACGTAGCCCAGTTCCTCGGCGGCGGCCCGGACCCTGGCCTGGGTGCGGGCCCCCACCCGGCCTTCGGCCTGGCCGTTCAGGACGTAGGAGACCGTCGCGCGCGAGACCCCGGCGAGCCGGGCAACGGCCGCGCTCGTCGGGGGAGTCGGGGTGGCCCGGGGGCCGGCTGGGTCAGTCATCCTGCGGGGCATCCTCGCACAGGGTTTTTGCCCGGCGGACCCGGGCGCGGCAGGTTCCCCGCCTCCACTGACACGTGTAACGTCGGCCGGGTGCGCCCACGGTGCGGAACGGCCGGCCAGGGGCGCCGCCCACCGGAGCGCGGACGTACGGGAGAGAGGTGCGGGCATGCAGCTGTACACCCACGAATGGGGCGCCGGCAGCCGGACCGCGGTGCTGGTCCACGGAATGATGTCCGACCACCGCACCTGGCACCGGGTCGGCCCGGCGCTCGCCGAACGGGGTTACCGCGTGCTCGCCGTCGACCTGCGCGGCCACGGCCGCAGCCCGCGCGGGGAGTACGGCGCCGAACTCTTCGCCGAGGACCTCGTGGAGACCCTGCCCGCCGGCCCCGAGGTCGTCATCGGGCACTCCCTGGGCGGCCTCGCGCTCTCCCTGGCCGTGGAGCGGCTGCAGCCGCGGCGCGCGGTCTACTGCGATCCGGCCTGGTCGCTGGGCCGCACCGGACAGCCCGTCGACCCGGCGGTGTTCCTGCCGTTCAAGAACGCCGACCGGGCGATGGTGCGCGGCTTCAACCCGCGCTGGTCCGACGCCGACGTGGAGATCGAACTGGCCACGCTCGCCGACTGGGACACCGCGACCGCGCGCGCCCTGTCCGGCGAGCACCTCACGGACCGCACACCGGAGAAGCCGGTCGTCCCCTCGCTGGTGCAGATCGCGGGGGAGGGGTTCCTCTTCACCGACGAGGCGGCCGCCGAACTCACCCGGCGCGGCTTCGAGGTCCGTACCGTGCCCGGCGCCGGGCACACCATCCACCGCGACGACTTCGAGGGCTTCCTGACGGGGCTGGAGGGCTGGGTCTAGCCCGCACCGGCATTCTGATCAGGCGTCAGGTGTCGCAGTCCAGCAGCGTCTTGCACAGCCCGCACCGCGCCGTCAGGCGCCCCCGTACCGGCAGGCGCAGGCGCTGGTGGCAGGCGGGACAGGGGAACGACACCTTCAGTGGTGCCGGGCCCTCGAAGGCGTAGTCGTCACCACCCGGCCCGGACGGCCGGCCGGCGCGACGCGGGTCCCGGGCCGCCCGCCGGTCCTTGGCGTAGCGCATGCGGGCGGCCCACCCGGCGGCGGCCAGCGGCGGCCGCTGCAGGTCCTGCCGGGCCCGCGCCGCGCCCGCGGTGTACGCGTCGTACGCCTGCGGGCTGGTGAACCACGGCGCCGGGTCCTCGCCGAAGAACGCGGCCCGCTTGGCGAGGACGTAGCCGAACTCCTCCGGCGTCAGATAGCCGAGCTTCTGCGAGAACGGGCCGTGCTCGCGGTAGGCGTCCAGCAGCAGCCAGCCCGCGCCGAGGTAGGTGGTGGCGGTGTCGGTGAGGATCTCGTTGTCGCGGGTGCCGGGGAACGACAGGTCCAGGCGGTGCAGGTAGACGTGCATCACCTCGTGGGCCAGTGCGGCGCCGATGTCCTTGCGGTGGGTGCGGAAGCGGTCGTTGAGCTCGATGAAGTACTCCGGGCCCGCGGTCAGTTCGACGTTCGCGGCGTGCTCCATCTCCCGGAAGCTCACCACGATCCGCGCATCGGGCAGATGCAGCTGCCGCACCAGGGCGCGGGCGATCCGCTGGGCACCCAGATGCAGGTCCTCGGTGTCGTCGAAGGCCACGTCGACCGGCAGCACGCTGGTGCCGAAGGTGCTCACCGTGTCGTACGACAGCCGGGTGAACAGCGCGTGGAGGGCCGAACGGACCGTGTCGAGATGGGGATAGCCGTGCTCGATCCCGCGCTCACCCGTCGTCATCCGGCCACTGTACGGCGCCGCCGGGAATGTCCGGTACGGCCCTCGGGGCGCGGCTGCCGCGGGAGTTGGCCGGATGCGCACTCTTGTCACCCCGTTCCGGCAGTCCGGATAATCACAGGGCGCTCCTCGGACTCATCCCCCACTGGGTCCGGACGCCATGCGGCGGGCTGTCGTCCTCCACGCTGATCCTTCGACGGCCACCTCCGGCTCCGGTGTTGGCATGGGCTCGTCAGCGACGTGCAACCCCCCACGAAAGGAAGCCCGTTGCGCAGCTACCGGAAGCTCCTCACGAGAACCACCGCCGCCGGCGCGGTCGCCCTGGCGGCCTTCAGCCTCCAGCCCGGTACCGCCACCGCCGCCCCCGCACCCGACCCGTCCGGCTCCGTGCACACCAAGGTCGTCGGCGGCACCAAGGCCGACCAGGGTGAATTCCCCTTCATGGTGCGGCTGTCGATGGGCTGCGGCGGCGCCCTCTACGCCAAGGACATCGTGCTGACCGCGGCGCACTGCGTCGACGGCAGCGGCGACAACACCTCCATCACCGCCACCGGGGGCGTGGTCGACCTCCAGGACTCCGCCGCCGTCAAGGTCAACTCCACCAAGGTGCTGCAGGCGCCCGGCTACAACGGCAAGGGCAAGGACTGGGCGCTGATCAAGCTCGCCAAGCCGATCGACCAGCCCACCCTGAAGATCGCCGAGGACACCAAGCTCAACAACGGAGACTTCACCATCGCCGGCTGGGGAGCCGACAAGGAGGGCGGCAACCAGCAGCGCTACCTCCTCAAGGCCACCGTCCCGTTCGTCGACGACGCCACCTGCCAGAAGGCGTACGGCGACCAGCTGACGCCCGGCGACGAGATCTGCGCCGGCAAGCTGGACACCGGCGGCATCGACACCTGCCAGGGCGACTCCGGCGGCCCGATGTTCCGCAAGGACGACGCCGGCAAGTGGCTCCAGGTCGGCATCGTCTCCTGGGGCGAGGGCTGCGCACGGCCCGGCAAGCCCGGCGTCTACTCCGAGGTGAGCACCTTCGCCGCGGACATCAAGAAGGCCGCGGGCCAGCTCGGCGGCTGACCCCCGCCCCGCGCCACCCACGCACCGAAGGGCCCGGGTGCCGCTCCCCGGGCCCTTCGCCGTGCCCGGACGCCCGGGGCCTCGTCCCCCGCCCGCCGGGACCTTGGTCCCGTCCCGCCCGGGACCAAGCTCACCTTCCGGCCGGGGCTTCTGCCGCCGCCGATGACCGTACGACCCCTGGGCGGCCGGCGCCCGGCTGCCTAACGTGAACGGCATGACCAGCGACCGCCGTACCCGGCCCCCGGGCCCCGACCGCGACCGCCGCGCCACCGTCCTCGCCGCCGTCCTCCTCGCCGCCTCCGCCGCCGCCCTGGCCTACGTCCTGCTCGGCGGCCACCACGGCCCCGTCGAATGCCCCGCCGGCGCCGCCCCGCCGCCCGCCGCCCCGCGCTAGCCGCCCCCGGACCGGCGCGTCCCGCCGCCACATCTGTCCAACACCTCCCCCTCCTTTGTCCATAGGCGCACGCCCCGCCGCCGCAGCACGCTGTCCGCCGACAGGCAGTGCCACCCGCAGCAGTGCCGCACGGAGGAGGACAGCGCGCGTGAACGAACAGACCGGTGCCCCGCGCGGGCCCAGCCGCAGAAAGGTCGTCGCCGCCACCGCGCTCGCCCCGGTCGCCGGGGCCCTCCCGCTCGGCGCCCGCACCGCCGCGGCCGCCCCCCGCACCGCCGGGGCCGTGCTGCGGTCCGACGCGCTGGAGGTCCGCGTCGACACCGCCTTCCCGTGCATCGTCTCCTACACCGACCGCGCCACCGGAGCCGTCCTGCACGGCCAGTTCACCCCGGTCACCGAGGTCCTCGTCGACGGCACCGCCCGCACGCCCCGCGTCACCCACCGGGCCCGCGCCGACCGCGCCACCTACACCCTCACCTTCGACGGCGGCACCACCGTCACCGTCGAGATCACCGTCGAAGGCCGGCGGACCACCTGGCGGGTCACCCGCATCGCCGACACCCCCGCCCTGCGCATCGGCACCCTCCAGATCCCCGGCCTCGCCCTGCTCTCCGTGCGCAGCGACCAGCCCGGCGCGACCCTGCTCGCGGCCCGCATCGAACTCGACAAGGCCAAGAGCGGCGACACCCTGATCGAGGTCACCGACCACACCCCCGCCGAACCCGCCCCCACCGGCTGCGCCTACGCCGTCGTCGCCACCGACCAGCTGGCCGCCGGCATCGAGACCAACACCGTCTACGACCGGCCCACCGGCGCCACCACCTGGGAGAACGGCCGGCTGTGGCGGCAGACCGTGCAGGGCGACGGCTTCGTGGCGGCCACACTCACCCCCGGGCAGTGGACCCACCGCGCGGCCGGCCAGCCTTCCGGCGCCACCGACCCGCTGCCCTACGCGACCGTCATCGTCACCCGCGACCGCAACGGCGACGGCCGCACCGACTGGCAGGACGCGGCGATCGCCCTGCGCGACATCATGGTCATGCCGCTCGGCGCCGACGACCAGCACCTCCGCGTCGTCCCGCACATCCCGTTCAACTTCGCCAGCCAGGCCACCAACCCGTTCCTCGCCACCCTCGACCACGTCAAACGGATCGCCCTGGCCACCGACGGACTACGGCAGTTCACCCTCCTCAAGGGCTACCAGTCCGAAGGCCACGACTCCGCCCACCCCGACTACGGCGGCAACTACAACGAACGGGCCGGCGGCCTCGCCGACCTCAACACCCTGCTCCGCGCCGGAAAGAAGTGGAACAGCGACTTCGCGGTGCACGTCAACGCCACCGAGTCCTACCCCGTCGCGCACGCCTTCTCCGAGCAGCTCGTCAACAAGGACGACAAGCAGTGGGACTGGCTCGACCAGTCCTACCGCATCGACGCCCGCCGCGACCTGGTCACCGGCAACATCGCCGCCCGTTTCGCACAGCTGCGCAGGGAGACCGACCCGGCCCTGACCACCCTCTACCTCGACGTCTTCCGGGAATCCGGCTGGAACTCCGACCGCCTCCAGCGCCACCTGCGCGACCAGGGCTGGCAGATCGCCACCGAATGGGGCCATGGACTGGAACGGTCCTCCCTCTGGTCGCACTGGGCCAACGAGACCGACTACGGCCCCGACACCTCCCGCGGCATCAACTCCCGGCTGATCCGCTTCCTGCGCAACCACCACAAGGACGTCTTCGCCGACAAGTGGCCCACCCTCCTCGGCAACCCCCGCATGGGCAACTTCGAGGGCTGGGTCGGCAAGACCGACTGGGCCGCCTTCTACACGATCATCTGGACCGACGCCCTCCCCGCCAAATACCTCCAGGCCTACCCGATCAAGACCTGGACCGACCACGAGATCACCTTCGAGGGCCCCACCCACACCTCCGTCAGCGACACCACAGGCACCCGCCGGATCACCACCGACGGACGGCTGGTCTACGACGGCGGCAGCTACCTGCTCCCCTGGGAACCCCGCCGCGCCACCGACCCCGCCAAGCTCTACCACTACAACCCCCGCGGCGGCACCACGAGTTGGGCGCTGCCCCGCGGCTGGTCCACCGCCACCACCGTGCACGCCTACCGGCTCACCGACCAGGGCCGCACCCGGCACACCCGGTTGCCGGTCCGCGGCGGCCGGATCACCCTCACCGCCGAGGCCGGCGTGCCGTACGTCGTCCACCGCCACCCGGCACCCGCCCAGGGCGACCCCCACTGGGGCGAAGGCACCCCGCTGACCGACCCCGGCTTCCACTCCGGCACCCTCGACGCCTGGCGGACCACCGGCCCGGCCACCGTCCGGCTCAGCGAACGCGGTGACTACGAACTCGTCGTCGGCGCCGGCCCGGCCGCCCGCGTCGCCCAGAACCTCACCCGCCTCGCCCCCGGCACCTACGCCGCCTCCGTCCAGGTCGAGGTCGGCGCCACCCCCGGCGAACGGCGCCGCGCCGCCCTGGAGATCCGCACCGCCGACGGCCTCACCACCGCCAACTGGACCGACACCTCCACCGCCGGCAACTACGTCGCCGCCGACCGGAAGTCCGGCACCCGCTTCCAGCGCCTCTTCACCCACTTCACCGTCCCCGAAGGCGGCGGCCCCACCACCCTCGCCCTCACCGCCGCGGCCGGAGCGGCCCGGGTCCGCTTCGACAACGTCCGCGTCGTCCCCGCCACCCCCACCACCAAGAAGGGCACCCTCGTCCACGAGGACTTCGAGCACGTCCCCCAGGGCTGGGGCGTCTTCGTCAAGGGCGACGCCGGCGGCAGCACCGACCCCCGCACCCACATCGCCCAGCGGCACGCCCCCTACACCCAGGCCGGCTGGAACGGCAAGGCCATCGACGACGTCATCGACGGCGGCCAGTCCCTCAAGTCCCGCGGCGAGAACACCGGCCTGGTCCACCGCACCGTCCCGCACACCGTCCGCTTCACCCCCGGCCACCGCTACCGCGTCACCTTCCGCTACGAGAACGAACGCGCCGGCCAGTACGCCTGGATCACCGCCGTCGACGACCCCGCACCCCGCGAACTGACCCGCACCCCCCTCCCCGTCGCCACCCGGCCCGCCACCCACACCTACGAGTTCACCGCGCCCACCACCGGCGAGGCATGGGTCGGACTGCACAAAATCGGCGACGACGGAACCGCGGAGTTCGTCCTGGACTCTTTCGAGGTGCGCGAGGTGTAGTCGGCCGTGGGGGCGGGTCGGTGCGTCCCCACGGCCTCACCTCCCGCGGCGCCTCAACACGCCGCGGGCACCAGACCGGGCGCCCCGGCCCCTTCCCCCACAGCGGCCGGGGCGCCCTCCCACTCCCACACCAGCACCTCGTTACGGCCCGCCCGCAGCACCGGCCCCGGCACGTACAGCGCACGCTGCGGCCCCACCGCCCGATAGCGGCCGAGACAGAACCCGTTGACCCACACGAACCCGTGCACCCAGCCCGGCAGCGTCAACTCCGCGTCCCCCGGCGGCCCGACCACCCTCACCACCCCCCGGTACAGCCCCGCCGACCCCGCCGCCCGCGCCACCGGCCCGAACGGCACCTCCGCGAGCGCCCCCGGCTCCTCCAGCGCATCCAGCCGCAACCCCCGCGACCGCACCCCGTGCAGGAACTGCCGCTCGTGCAGCAGCCCGCCCGTGATCCCCTTCGGCTCACCCAGCCGCGGCCCGTAGTTGACCCGCCCCAGCGACTGCACCCACACCTCCACCGCCGCCGGCCCCGCCACGTCCCCCACCACCGCGTCCTCGCCGTCCACCACCGCCCGCCGCACCCCGTCGACGTACACCACCGCCCGGTCCCGCAACCCCCGCAGCCGCAGCGCGTGACCCTCCCGCGGCCCCGGCACCGCCACCCGGTAACGGACCAGCCCCCGGTCCACCCCCAGCTCCTCGAACGTCGCCGGACCACCGCCCACCACCTCGGCCCCGCCCAGCGCGTCCAGCACCGCCCCCGCCGGCGCCCACTCCCCGAGCTCCACCACCGCCGCCGCCGACAGCACCGGCTCCGGCTCCGGCACCGCCGGCAGCGGCCCCTCGGCCCACCGGGCCAGCACCTCCCGGAACCGCCAGAACTTCTCCGTCGGCCGCCCCCGCTCGTCCACCGGCGCCCCGTAGTCGTACGACGTCACCGTCGGCAACAACGCCCCGTCGTGCAGCTCACCCGCCCGGTTCGCCCCCGCCCACCCGCCGAAACTCGTCCCGCCGTGCGCCATGTAGACATTCACCGAGGCACCGCACTCCAGGATCTCCCGCAACGCCCCGGCCGCGTCCGCCGCCTCCCGCGGCTCCGCCACCCGCCCCCAGTGCGCGAACCACCCGCACCAGAACTCCATGCACATCAACGGCCCCGCCGGCCGGTGTCGCCGCAGCGCGGCGAACGCCTCCCGCGCCCCGCCGCCGAAATTCGCCGTGGCCAGCACCCCCGGCACCGCACCACCCGTCAGCATGTGGTCCTCCGGCCCGTCCGACGTGAACAGCGGCACCGCCACCCCGAGCTCCCGCAGCCGTCCCACGATCCACTCCAGATACCGCGCATCACTGCCGTACGAGCCGTACTCGTTCTCCGCCTGCACCATCACCACCGGACCACCCCGCCCGTCCGGCCCCGCCACCGTGCACTGCCGCGCCACGATCTGCGGCAGCAACCGCCCGAACCACCCCGCCACCGCCCGCAGATACACCGCGTCCCACGTCCGCACCCGCGACCCCAGCGGCCCCGTCAGCCACTCCGGCAGCCCGCCGTTCTCCCACTCCGCGCAGATGTACGGCCCCGGACGGACGATCGCCCACAACCCCGCCGCCCGCACCGCGTCCAGGAAGCGACCCGGCGCATCGGCGTCCCGGAACTCCCCGGGCCGCGGCTCGTGCAGATTCCACGGCACATAGGTCTCCACACAGTTCAGACCCATCGCCTTCAGCATCGCCAACCGGTGCCCCCACTGCGCCTCGTGCACCCGGAAGTAGTGCAGCGCCCCCGACAGCAACCGCACCGGCCGCCCGTCCAGCTCGAAATCCCGCTCACCCACCACGAACCGCGCCACCACGCCGCCTCCCCGGGCCGCCCGCACCCACCCGGCCGGGCCGGCCGGGCACACGCGGGCGCGCTCCCCTCACCGATCACCCTCGCCCTCTGGCGGCCCGCCGGTCCATGGACAAAGATCGGCGTTGTTTGGACGGAAGCGGTCAGGGCATGTCCCCGGATCAACCGGACCCGAACGACCCGGGAAACCTGGGAAACGCGGGAGACCCGGAAAACCCGGGAAACCCGGAAGACACTGCCCGGTACGAAGCGACGGGAGACCCGGCGTGTACCACACCTGGATGCGCTACTTCACGCCCAGCCCGGTCCACCACCGGCTCGGCCTGGTCTGCCTGGGCGTCGGCCTCCAGCACGGCACCCTCCCCCCGGTCGGCCCCCGCACCCTCGACCACCACGTCGCCATCGTCATCCGCGCCGGCCGCGGCTGGTACACCACCCCCGACGGCCACCGCCGCACCCTCACCGCCCCCGCCCTCCTCTGGATCCTCCCCGGCATCCCCCACCACTACGGCGCCGACCCCGACACCGGCTGGGACGAAAGCTTCGTCGACTTCACCGGCCCCGCCACCGCCACCTACACCGAACTCGGCTACATCGACCCCGACCGCCCCGTCGTCCCCCTCGCCGACACCGGCCCCGCCCGCACCGCCATCGGCAAGATCGCCCGCGCCGCCCGCCGCGGCAACCCCCTCCTCGACGTCGAGACCGCAGCCGCCGTCCACGAACTCCTCGTCGCCCTGCGCCGCGCCCGCGCCGACACCGACGCCGACGGCGACCCGGTCCTGGCCGCCCTCGCCCGCGACGCCTTCCTCCCCCTCTCCGTCGCCGAACACGCCGCCCGGCACGGCATGACCCCCACCGAACTCCGCACCGCCGTCCGCCGCGGCGCCGGCTGCAGCCCCAAGGACTACCTCCTCGGCATCCGCCTCGGCCGCGCCAAGGAACTCCTCGTCGGCACCGAACTCCCGGTCGCCGCCGTCGCCCGCCGCGTCGGCTACGACGACCCCGCCTACTTCAGCCGCCTCTTCACCCGCCGCGTCGGCACCGCCCCCGTCCGCTTCCGCGACCGCCAGGTCAAAAGCGTCCCCGGCGGCTGGTCCACCCAGATCCCCGACCCCGACAACCCACCCCTCGTCGGCTGACCCGACCCCACCCACCACCTGCGGGCAAACCCCCGTGCGCCGCCGACCGACCGTACGGCAGCATGGCCACCATGCCCCAACTGCAGCGCGACGAGGCGCAGACCCGAGCCCGCCAGATCGACGTCCACCGCTACGACATCGCACTCGACCTCACCCAGGGCGACGAACGATTCGGCTCCCGTACGGTCATCCACTTCACCGCACGCACCGACGGCGACACCTTCGTCGAACTCCGCCCCGCCGAGCTGCACACCGCCACCCTCGACGGCCGGCCCCTCGACCCGGCCACCCTCGACGACAACCGCCTCCCCCTCACCGGCCTCACCGCCGGCCCCCACGAACTCCACCTCCACGCCACCATGCGCTACTCCCGCACCGGCGAGGGCATGCACCGCTTCACCGACCCCGCCGACGGCGAGGCCTACGTCTACACCCAGCTGTTCATGGAGGACATCCAGCGCGTCTTCGCCGCCTTCGACCAGCCCGACCTCAAGGCCGTCTTCGCCCTCACCGTCCAGGCCCCCGAAAACTGGACCGTCCTCGCCAACGGCATCACCGAACACCTGGGGGAGGGCCACTGGAAAGCCGCCCCCACCCCCCTCATCTCCACCTACCTCGTCGCCGTAGCCGCCGGCCCCTGGCACTCCGTCCGCACCGAACACGCCGGACTGCCCTTCGGCATCCACTGCCGCCGCTCCCTCGCCCCCCACCTCGACGCCGACGCCGAGGAAATCCTCGACCTCACCCGCCGCTGCTTCGACCGCTACCACCAGATCTTCGAGGAGCCCTACCCCTTCGACTCCTACGACCAGGCCTTCGTCCCCGAATTCAACGCCGGCGCCATGGAGAACCCCGGCCTGGTCACCTTCCGCGACGAATTCGTCTACCGCTCCGCCGTCACCGACACCGAACGCCAGACCCGCGGCATGGTCATCTCCCACGAAATGGCCCACATGTGGTTCGGCGACCTCGTCACCCTCCAATGGTGGGACGACATCTGGCTCAACGAGTCCTTCGCCGAATACATGGGCTACCAGGTCCTCTCCGAAGCCACCCGCTTCACCGACACCTGGACCGACTTCGCCATCGCCCGCAAGAGCTGGGGCTACGACGCCGACCAGCGCCCCTCCACCCACCCCGTCGCCCCCGCCCCCGAGGACGTCCCCGACACCGCCTCCGCCCTCCTCAACTTCGACGGCATCTCCTACGCCAAGGGCGCCTCCGCCCTGCGCCAACTCGTCGCCTGGATGGGGGAGAAGGACTTCCTCGCCGGCATCAACGACCACTTCGCCCGCCACCGCTTCGGCAACGCCACCCTCGCCGACTTCATCGACTCCCTCGCCCGCGCCACCCACCGCGACGTCCACACCTGGGCCGCCCGCTGGCTGCGCACCACCGGCGTCGACACCCTCACCCCCGTCGTCGGCGACACCGACGGCCACTGGAACCTCACCGTCGACCAGACCGGCAGCCCGGACGGCACCCGCCCGCACCGCCTCACGGTCGGCCTCTACGACCCCGACCCGCACACCCCCGGCCGCCTCGTCGCCCGCACCCCCCTCACCCTCGACGTCCCCGACGACCCCGCCCACACCGGCACCGGCCGCCGCCCCGCCCTGCTCCTCCTCAACGACCAGGACCTCACCTACGCCAAGGTCCGCCTCGACCCCGCCTCCTGGGACACCGCCCTCACCGCCCTCTCGGGCCTGCCCGACCCGCTCACCCGCGCCGTCGTCTGGAACGCCGCCCGCGACATGGTCCGCGACGGCGAACTCGCCCCCACCGCCTACCTCGACGCCGCCCGCGCCCACCTCCCGCACGAAACCGACCTCGCCATCCTCCAGGGCGTCCTCGCCTTCGCCCGCACCCAGATCGCCGACCGCTACCTCACCCCCACCGCCCGGCACACCGCCCTGACCACCCTCACCGCCCTCAGCCGCGACATACTCCGCCGCACCGAGGGCCCCGAACACGGCACCGCCGCCGGCCTCCGGCTCACCGCCGTCCGCGCCTTCATCGACAGCGCCACCACCCCCGAAGGCATCCAGGACTGGCTCGACGACGGCAGCGTCCCCGGCGGTCCCCACCTCGACCCCGAACTGCGCTGGCGCATCCTCGGCCGGCTCGCCACCCTCGGCGCCGCACCCGTCGCCGAACTCCACGCCACCATCGACGCCGAACTCGCCCGCGACCCCAGCGCCACCGGCCGCGAAGGCGCCGCCCGCTGCCGCGCCGCCCTCCCCGACCCCGCCGCCAAACAAGCCGCCTGGGACGCCCTCTTCACCACCGACGAGGACACCGCCCTCTCCAACTACCTCTTCACCGCCACCGCCACCGGCTTCTGGGCCCCCGAACACCACGACCTGCTCCGCCCCTACGTCACCCGCTACTTCACCGAAGCCCCCGGCCTCGCCGCCGCCCGCGGCCCCGCCCTCGCCGAAGCCGCCGGCCGCTACGCCTTCCCCGCCACCTTCGTCGAAGAAGAAACCCTCCACCTCGGCGAAACCTGCCTCACCGACCGCAACCCCACCCCCGCCCTCCGCCGCAAACTCACCGACCAACTCGACGACCTCCGCCGCGCACTGCGCGTCCGCACCACCACGGCGGACACCAACGACGCAGGCACCAAGGGCGCAGGCACCACCGGCGCCGGCACCAACGGCCCAGGCACCACCGGCGCCGCTACTGGAGCCTCCACCGGAGCCCCCACTGGGATGCCGCACTGAACTGACGCTCCCCGCCTGCGGGAATACCGGCCCCCTGACGGTGCGTTGTGGCTCCGCAGGGGGCCCACGCACCCCTTACGGGTCGCCCCCTACGGGTTCCGTTCGACCGCCCGGCCCGGTCCGCCCGCCGTACCCGGCCTGCCCGCCCGACGCGCCCCGCGCCCGCCCCCCCCGCGCCCCGCCCGTCCTCGCGAGCCCCGGGCCCCCGGGCGTCCGCTCCCCGACCCCCGCTCTCGGGCCCCCGCCCCCCCGCCCCCCCGGCCCCCTCTCACCCCCCGGGAATACCGCCCCCCTCCCCGCACGTTGTGGACCCGCAGGGGGCCTTCGCATCCCCTAGGTGTATTGATCACGAGCGTTGTTAACGGTCGCTGGGTCTTGATCATGGCGAAGACCTCCGGTGTGGTGGAGGTGTCTAGGCTCCACACCAC
>NZ_JBEZMM010000022.1:0-122399 GCF_040652715.1 Streptomyces sp. NPDC048196
GCCACTCGCTACGACAAGACCACCGAGTCCTACCAGGCCGCCGTCACCCTCGCCTCGCTCCTGATGTGGGCGTGACATTTGAAGACATCTCCTAGCTCAGCCCCGCGCTCCGGGCGCGTTCGACCACCGGGCCGATGGCCTGGGCCAGCGCCGTCACGTCCTCGCTCGTGGAGGTGTGCCCCAGGGAGAAGCGCAGCGTGCCGCGCGCCAGGTCGGCGGACATGCCCGTGGCCAGCAGGACGTGGCTGGGCTGGGCGACGCCGGCGGTGCAGGCGGAGCCGGTGGAGCAGGCGATGCCCTGGGCGTCCAGGAGGAGCAGCAGGGAGTCGCCCTCGCAGCCGGGGAAGGAGAAGTGCGCGTTGGCGGGCAGCCGGCCGGCCGGGTCCGGGTCGCCGCCGAGGACGGCGTCCGGGGCGGCCGCCCGCACCGCCTTGATCAGGTCGTCGCGCAGCGCGCCGATGTCCCGGGCGAAGTCCGCGCGGTGCGCCACGGCGTGCCGGCCGGCGGCGGCGAAGGCCGCGATGGCGGGGGTGTCGAGGGTGCCGGAGCGGACGTGCCGCTCCTGGCCGCCACCGTGCAGCACCGGCACCGGGGCGTACTCGCGGCCCAGCAGCAGAGCGCCGATGCCGTACGGGCCGCCGATCTTGTGCCCGGAGACCGTCATCGCGGCGAGCCCGGAGGCGGCGAAGTCGACCTCCAGCTGGCCCACCGCCTGCACCGCGTCGGCGTGCAGCGGGATCTCGAACTCCCTTGCCACCTCCGCGAGTTCACGGACCGGCTGGATGGTGCCGATCTCGTTGTTGGCCCACATGACGGTGGCCAGCGCGACATCGGCGGGGTTGCGGACGATCGCCTCGCGCAGCGCCTCGGCGTGCACCCGGCCGTAGGAGTCGACCGGCAGCCACTCGACGCGGGCGCCTTCCTGCTCGGCGAGCCATTCCACGGCGTCGAGGACGGCGTGGTGCTCCACCGGGCTGGCGAGCACCCGGTCGCGGGCCGGGTCGGCCGCCCGGCGCGCCCAGTACAGGCCCTTGACCGCGAGGTTGTCGGCCTCGGTGCCGCCCGCCGTGAAGACGATCTCACTCGGACGTGCGCCGAGCGAGGCGGCGAGGGATTCCCGCGCCTCCTCAACGGTGCGGCGGGCCCGCCGGCCGTCGGCGTGCAGCGAGGACGCATTCCCCGTGACGGTCAGCTGGGCGGTCATCGCCTGCACCGCCTCCGGGAGCATCGGGGTGGTGGCGGCGTGGTCGAGGTAAACCATGGTGCCCCGATTCTACGAGGCACCCCCGGGGCGCACGCCCGGCGCGGGGGCGCATGCCCTTCCGCGGAGCTCGCACCTGCCCTCGACACCGCTGTAAGGAGTGAATACCCTTACGGTCATGACAGAGTGGCTGCTGGATCGCACGTTCCGCACGGCGTCGGGGGACGAGGTGCGGTGGGCCGCCCTCGGGGAGTGGTCGGACGGCGCGCCGCCGGTGGTGCTGCTGCACGGCACGCCGTTCTCGTCGTACGTCTGGCGGGGGATCGCGCGGGCGCTCGCCGCGCACCACCGGGTGTTCGTCTGGGACATGCCCGGCTACGGCGCCTCCGCGCAGCGGGACGGCCAGGACGTCTCGCTCGCCGCGCAGGCCCGGGTGTTCGGCGAGCTGCTGGCGCACTGGGAGCTGGACCGGGAGGCGTCCCGGCCGGCCGTGGTCGCCCATGACTTCGGCGGCTGCGTCGCCCTGCGGGCCCATCTGCTGCACGGCGCGCGGTACGAACGGCTGGCGCTGGTCGACCCCGTGGCCCTGGCGCCCTGGGGCTCGCCCACCTACCGGCTGCTGGGCGCCCACCCCGGCGTCTTCGGGCAGCTGCCGCCCGAGCTGCACCGGGCGCTGGTGCGGGCCTACGTCTCCTCCGCGAGCCGTCCGGGCCTGCCGTCGGACGTCCTCGACCGGCTGGTGGAGCCGTGGTGCACGGACGCGGGCCAACCGGCGTTCTACCGGCAGATCCAGCAGAACGACCAGCGGTTCACCGACGAGATCCAGGGCCGTTACGGCGAACTCGACCTGCCGACGCTGATCTGCTGGGGCGCCGAGGACACCTGGATCCCGGCCGGGAAGGGCCACGAGCTGGCGGCCCGCATCCCCGGTGCCCGGCTGCACCTCATCGAGGGCGCGGGCCACCTCGTCCAGGAGGACGCACCCGCCGAACTCACCGCGGCGCTGGCGGACTTCCTGCGTCCGGGCGGCCCGGCCACGGCGCGAGACGGCGGCTGAGGTCACGGACCGCACCGGCCGCGTCGGCCGCACCGGCCCCCCGCTCCCCCGGCACCGCGGCGGACACCGCCGACTCCAGCTCGGCCCGCAGCCGGCCGAGCTCGGCCCGCCGCACCCGGCTCGTCCGCTCGAAGTCCGCGATGAGGCCGGTGAGTTCCGGGGCCGCACCGCCCCCGCGCGCACTTTTGCGTCACTCTCCGACCTCTCGTACCGGTGGCCACCTGCGGAAAGTCGCTTCCGGAGAGGGCGGCGCGGTATCTCGCGGGCGCGGCCGCGCCGACGTGGCGGATCAGCCCACTCCGAGGGCCCGCGCCAGTTGGCGTGATTGCGCCACCAGCCGGTCCTCCGCGTCCCACACTTCCGCGTCCTCCTCAAGGAACCCGCCGGCCAGATTGCGGGTGGTGATGGCGACCCGCAGCGGCCCGGGGGCCGGGCGGTGCCGGACGTGGACGGTGAGTTCGACGGTGGGGACCCAGCCGGACAGCCCCATCTCGAACGCGGTGGGCGGCAGCGCGTCGACGGTCAGCAGGAGGGACAGCGGGTCGGGGTCCCGGCCGTCGGCGAGCCCGAACCAGGCGCGCATCTCGCCCCGGCCGGACGGTGCGCCGACCGCCCAGCCCGCGGTCGCCGGGTCCAGCCGGAGGTCGAGCCGCTCGGCGATGGCGGTGCTGCCGGGGATGGCCGGGGCCCCGCCGGGGGCACTGTCGGTGCCCAGGCAGTGCTCGTACGGCGGGATGGCGGGCGGCTTGGCCGTCGTGCGGACGTCGTCGGGCAGCGCGCCGAGGTCGCCGTACGCGGCGAGCACCCGCAGCCGCTCGACCTCGCTGCCGTCCTCCTCGAACTGGACGAGGGTCGCGGTCCCGGTCGACATGGTGCGGCCGGTGCGCACCACGTCGGTGCGGATGACGGCCGGGCCGGGAACGGAGGCGGTGAGGTAGTGCGCGGTGACCGACAGCGGGTCGGGGTGCGGCAGGGCGTCGCCGAGGGCGCGGCCCATGAGGGCGAGGAGGTAGCCGCCGTTGACCGCCTGGATGATCGTCCAGCCCGCGGAAAGCTGGGCTTCGTAGATGCCGGTTGCGCGGCGGGTGACCGCGGTGTCGCGGTCGAACTCACTGTTGCCTGAGGTGACCAGAGCCATGGCGGCACGGTACACGGATAAATTACCGACCGGTAGGGTCGGCTTTCCCGGACGCAAGCGGAGAGCGCCGTTCCGGCCCTGCCATGATGACGCCATGCTTCACGTCCTCTACCTGGCCGGCGTCGCGGCCTTCGCGGCGAGCGGGGTGCTGGCCGCCTACCGCGCCAACATGGACCCCTTCGGCGGCCTGGTGCTGGCCTTCGCCGCGTCCATCTCCGGCGGCACGATGCGCGACCTCATCCTCGACCGGCGGCCGCTGTACTGGACGCACGACTGGGTGCTGCTCACCGTGATCATCTGCGTCGGCGTCGGCACCATCGTCTATCTGCGGTTCTGGTCACTGCCCCGGAAATCGCTGCTGGTGGTCGACGCGGTCGGCCTGTCCGTGGTCACCGTGATCGGCGCCCGGGCCGCCATCGCGGCGGGCGCCACCCCGCTCGCCGTGATCATCCTGGCGGTGCTCACCGGCGTCGCCGGCGAGGTCATCCGCGACGTGCTGTGCGGCGAGTTCCCCCCGCTGCTGCTGCGCGAGGACGTCTACGCCATCGCCGCCCTGGCCGGGGCCGGCTGCCTGCTGCTGCTGCACCACCTCGGCGCCCGGCCCACCCCCGCCGCGGCGATCTCGGCGGGGGTGGTGTTCGCCCTGCGCATGGGCGCGGTCTACCTGGGGCTGCACCTGCCGCGCCCCCAGCACCTGCGCCCCCGGCCGGGCCGCCGGCCGGACGCCGACTGACCCGCCCGGTACCGGCGGCCTACTTGGCGGACAGCGCCGGCTTGCTCTCCGTGTACAGCCAGGTGTCGAAGAAGTCCCCCAGCTTCTGCCCGGAGACCTTCTCGGCCAGCGCGACGAACTGGGCGGTCTCCGCGTTGCCGTAGCGGTGGGCCGCGGTCCAGGCCGGCAGCAGCTTGAAGAACGCCGTGTCACCGATGCGCTCGCGGAGCGCCTGGAGAGTCATCGCACCCCGCGTGTAGACCGCGCCGGAGAACATCGTGTCGCGCTGCGGGTCGGCGATCTTCTGCTTCCAGAAGCCGTCGTCGGCGGGGATCGCGTCGTACGCCTTGCGGAAGGAATCGTGCGCGCTGACCGTGCCGCGGTGCTCGTTCCACAGCCACTGCGCGTAGCTGGCGAAGCCCTCGTTGAGCCAGATGTCCTTCCACTGCCGGACCGACACCGAGTCGCCGAACCACTGGTGGGCCAGCTCGTGGACGATCGTGGACTCGCTGCGCACCGCCGAGTAGACCGGCTTGGACTGCACCTCCAGCGAGAAGCCGGCCTGCGGCATGTCGTCGACGATCGCGCCGGTCTCCTCGAACGGGTACTTCCCGAAGACCTTCGACCAGTAGTCGGTGGCCTCCGAGGTGATGCCGTACACGTCCACCTTGCCGGTCGGCAGGGTCGGGTCGGTGGCCACGTAGACCGGGATGCCGCCGGGGGTGGTGCCGGTACGGACGTCGAACTTCCCGATGGTGGCGGTGGCGAGGTAGGTCGCCATCGGGCGGGACTCGCGCCAGTGGGCGTACGCGCGGCCGTGCGCCTCCCCGGAGGCGATCAGCCGGCCGTTGGAGACCCCGGTCAGGCCCTTGGGGGCGTCGATGCGGATGTCGTACGTCGCCTTGTCGCTCGGGTGGTCGCTGGAGGGGAACCACGTCGAGGCCGCGTTCGGCTCGCAGGCGACGAACACCCCGTCCTTGGTCTTCATCCAGCCGTAGTCCGAGCCGAACACGATCGGGCCGCTCAGCGGCTTGGGGACGCCGTGGTAGGCGACGGTGACGGTGAACTTCCCGCCGCGGCGCAGCGGGAAGGACGGGTGGACGGTTATCTCGTCGCCGGATCTCGCGAAGTGCGCCCGCCGGCCGTTCACCCGCACCGAGTCGACGGTCAGCTTCTGCAGGTCGAGGTCGAAGGCGGAGAGGCTCTGGGTGGCCCGGGCGGTGAGCGTGGTGCGGCCGTCGAGCCGGCCGCTGTCGGGGTGGTAGCTGACGCCGAGGTCGTAGTGCAGGGCGTCGAAACCGCCGTTGCCCAGTTCGGGGAAGTACGGGTCGCCGGCGCCGGGTGCGCCGGGGGTCGCCGCGGGAGCGGCGGCGATGGTGGCGGCCGAGGCCACCGCGGTGGCCAGGGCCAGCCAGCGGGAGGTGCGGCGCGCGGAGCGGGAGAGTGCCATGAGCCATCCCTTCGGACACACGGATGAAGGCCGATCGAAGATCGAACAACCGTGCTGACTCTGCACCCTCCCGCCGCGTTCCACCCGCGACTTTGCCAAGTCGTCAGGTGTTACTGATCACTTGATGCCTTACCGGCCGGCCCGCCGGCCGCCGCGGGCGGCGCGTTCTCCGCGTTCTCCGGGTGGTGGCAGGCCACTTGGTGCCCGGTCCGCAGCGCGACCAGCGGCGGCTCAGTGGTGGCGCACACCTCGGTCGCCTTCCAGCAGCGAGTCCGGAACCGGCAGCCGGAGGGCGGGTTGATCGGCGAGGGCACATCGCCCTTGAGCAGGATCCGGTCCCGCTGGGTGCGCCGCTTGGGGTCGGGCACCGGCACCGCGGACAGCAGCGCCTTGGTGTACGGGTGCATCGGCGTCTCGTAGAGCGAGGTGCGGTCGGCCAGCTCCACGATCTTGCCGAGGTACATCACCGCGATCCGGTCCGAGACGTGCCGGATGACCGAGAGGTCGTGGGCGATGATGACGTAGGTCAGGCCCAGCTCCTCCTGGAGGTCGTCCATCAGGTTGACGACCTGCGCCTGGATCGACACGTCCAGCGCGGAGACCGGCTCGTCGGCGACCACCAGCTTCGGCTTGAGCGCCAGCGCCCGGGCGATGCCGATGCGCTGCCGCTGCCCGCCGGAGAACTCGTGCGGATAGCGGTTGTAGTGCTCGGGGCTCAGGCCCACCAGCTCCAGCAGCCGCTGCACCTCCTTCTTCACCCCGCCCTCCGGCTCGACGCCCTGGAGACGGAAGGGGGTGGAGACGATGCCGCCGATGGTGTGCCGCGGGTTCAGCGAACCGTACGGGTCCTGGAAGATCATCTGGACGTCGCGGCGCATCGGCCGCAGCCGGCCCGTCGACAGATGGGTGATGTCGGTGCCCTGGAACTCGATCGAGCCGCCGGTGGGCTCATCGAGCCGGGTGATCAGCCGGCCCATCGTCGACTTGCCGCAGCCGGACTCGCCGACGACGCCGAGTGTCTCCCCCGGCCGTACGTCGAAGTCGATGCCGTCGACCGCCTGCACCGCGCCGACCTGCCGCTTGAGCAGGCCCTTGGTGATCGGGAAGTGCCGCACCAGCCCGCGCACCCGCAGCAGCGGCTCGGCGTCGTCCCCGGACCCGGCCGGTGCCGCGTCCGCCGACTTCTGGAGCGGGATCGTGGTGTTCTCGTCGTCAGTCGTCTCGGTCACAGCTTCGGCGCAATCTCTTCGGTCCAGATACGCTTCCGCTCCTCCGGCGCCATGTGGCAGGCGGAGAAGTGCCCGCCGCCCGCCTCGCGCAGCTCGGGGCGGACCGTACGGGTGAGGTTGTCCTTCGGGACGTCCGCGTACGGGCAGCGGGGGTTGAAGGCACAGCCGGACGGGACGTTGATCAGGCTGGGCGGGGAGCCCTTGACCGGGATCAGCCGCTCGGTCTGCTCCCGGTCGATGCGCGGCATGGAGCCGAGCAGCCCCCAGGTGTAGGGGTGCTGGGGCTCGTAGAAGACCTTCTCGGCCGGGCCGCGCTCGACGCACCGGCCGCCGTACATCACCAGCAGGTCGTCGGCGAGCTCGGCGACCACGCCCAGGTCGTGGGTGATGATGATGACCGCCGAGCCGAACTCCTTCTGCAGATCGCGGATCAGGTCCAGGATCTGCGCCTGCACGGTGACGTCCAGGGCGGTGGTCGGCTCGTCCGCGATGAGCAGCTCGGGGTTGTTGACCAGCGCCATCGCGATCATCGCGCGCTGGCGCATACCGCCGGAGAACTGGTGCGGATGGTCGTCGACCCGCTTGTCGGGCTGCGGGATGCCGACCCGGTCGAGCATCTCGACCGCCCGCTTGCGCGCGGTCTTCTTGTCCACGTCGTGGTGGACGCGGTAGGCCTCCATGATCTGCTTGCCGACCGAGTAGAACGGGTGCAGCGCGGACAGCGGGTCCTGGAAGATCATCGCCATCTCGCGGCCGCGCAGCCGGCGCACCTCGTCCGGGTCGGCGGAGACCAGCTCCTTGCCGTCCAGCCAGATCTCGCCGGACATCCGGACCTTGCTGCGCTGCTGGCGCGAGGCGCGGTGCAGGCCCATGACGGCGAGCGAGGTCACCGACTTGCCGGAGCCGGACTCGCCGACGATGCCGAGCGTCTTGCCCTTCTCCAGGCTGAAGGTCAGCCCGTCGACGGACTTCACCACGCCGTCGTCGGTGGGGAAGTGCACCTTCAGGTCGCGTACGTCGAGGAAGGCGGACGTCTGCGGTGCCGTTTTCTCGGTGGCCGCCGCGGTGGCGGTCCTGTCCTCGGAGGAGTCGGTCACGAGAGCCTCACCCGCGGGTCGACGGCGGCGTACAGAACGTCCACCACCAGGTTGCAAATGACGATGAAGAACGCGGCGAGCAGGGTGACGCCGAGGATGTTCGGCAGGTCGTTGGCGTTGATCGCCTCGACGGCGAAGGCGCCGACTCCCTTGAGCGAGAAGACCTGTTCGGTGATGAGCGCGCCGCCGAGCAGCAGGCCGAGGTCCATGCCGAAGACGGTGATGATCGGGGTGAGCGCGGCGCGCAGACCGTGCCGGACGACCACCTTGCGCTCGTGCAGGCCCTTGGCGCGGGCCGTGCGGATGAAGTCCTCGGCCAGCGTCTCCAGCATGCCGGCCCGGGTGAGCCGGGCGTAGAGCGCGGAGTAGAGGAAGGCCAGGGTGACCCAGGGCAGCACCAGGGTGCGGGCCCACAGGAACGGGTTGTCCAGCAGCGGTACGTAGTCGCTGCGTTCGAAGATCGGCCACTGGTAGGTGAACAGGGCCAGGGCCAGGGCGCCGGTGAAGAACATCGGGAGCGAGACGCCGGCCAGCGCCACGCCCATCGCCGCACGGTCGAAGAACGAACCGGGGCGCAGCGCGGAGAGCACGCCGGTGGCGACGCCGGAGACGACCCACAGCACGGCCGCGCCGGCCGCGAGCGAGAGGGTCACCGGGAGCCGGGACTGGATCTCCGGCCAGACCTCGATGTGCGTCTTGAACGAGTAGCCGAAGCACGGCACGTGGCACTTGGCCGCTTCCGGGCCGAACTTGTAGTCGACGCCGACGAAGATGCCCTTGAGGAAGTCCCAGTACTGCTCGTACACGGGCTTGTCCAGGCCGAGGTTCTTCTTCACCGCGGCGATGTCCGCGGCCGTGGGGGCCTTTCCGATGTACTGCTGGGCAAGCTGGTCGGTGCTCTGCCCGGCCAGTTTCGGCAGCAGGAAGAAGATGCCGAAAGTGACCGCGCTGACGATCAGCAGCAGGATCACTGCGCTGATCAACCTGCGGATGATGTACGAGAACACGGGGATGCGGCGTCGGCGCCGCGGGCCGGCCGGAACCGGCCCGCGGACACCAATGCCTTCACCTGCCTTCCAGGGCTGCTACTTCTTGACGCCGATGTTGAGGTAGTCGTACTGACCGCTGAAGGCCGAGGTGGACACCAGGTTGGTGGCCTTCGGCGAGCGGTACATCAGGACCTTGAAGTAGGTGAGCGGGACCAGCGCCGCCTGCTCCATCGTCTTCTTGTCGATCTCGGCGTACGCCTTCTCGCGGGCCGCCTTGTCGGTGTTGGCGATGGCCGTCTCGAGCAGCTTGTTGATCTCCGGGTCGTCCAGCTCGGACAGGTTGGTGTTGCCGGACTTGCTGATCGCCTTGCCGTTCAGGATCTGCTGCAGGTAGCCGTAGCCGGTGGGGAAGTCCGAGCCCCACTGCATCATGATCAGGCCGACGTTGTTCTTCTTGTTGAACTCCGGCACACCGGCGTAGTCCGAGAAGTACTTGCTCGTCGGGTACGACTGGATCTTGGCGGTGACGCCGATCTTCTTGAGCGACTCGATGACCGAGGTGGCCGCGTCGACCTCGTCCTGGCGGTCGTTGCGGGCCAGGATCGTGGTCGTGGCCTTGCCGGCGCCGCACTTGTCCCAGTGCTTCTTGGCCTCGGCCAGGTCGAGCTTGTCGCCGTCGTACTTCTGCGGGTACAGGTCGTACTTCTGGTAGCCGGCGATGTCGGTCGGCAGGACCGTGGAGGCCAGCTCACCGCGGATCGGGCCGCCGAGCGCGGTCTGCACGGCCTTCTTGTCGATCGCGTACTCGACCGCCTTGCGGCATTCGAGGTTGTCGAACGGCTTCACCTTGGTGTTGATCGCCGTGTAGACGAGGCGCTGGCCGAGCGCGTTGTCGGTGTTGGCCTTCTCGTCGGCGTTGGTCAGCAGCTGGGCCTGCGTCTGGCCGTCCACACCGCGGCCGGCCAGGTCGACCAGGGTGTTGCCGGACTGGAGGTCCTTGTCGATCGTCGACTGGGCGACCTTCAGGTTCAGCACGATCTTGTCCGGGAGCTGCTTGCGCAGCGGGTCGGTCTTCGCCGACCACTGCGGGTTGCGGACCAGGGTGAGCTGCTTGCCCTCCTGGTAGCTCTGGAACTTGTACGAGCCGGTGGACAGCACGGACTTCTGGTAGTCCGAGCCCTTGTCCTTGGCCTGCGGGACCGGCGCGGTCTGCGGGGCGCTGACCAGGTAGTCGAACTCGGCGAACGGCTTCTTGAGGTGGAAGACGATCGTCTGGTCGTCGGGGGTCTCGATGGACTTCAGACCGGCCTTGCTCTTGTCCTTGTACGGACCCTTGTAGCCGCCGCCGTCGTTGTCCTTGAGCAACTGCTGGAAGTAGTTCGGGCCGAGCGAGAGCACGTCACGCGCGAAGTTGGAGCGCTCCACGGCGTACTTGACGTCCTGCGAGGTGACGGTGGAACCGTCCTCGTACTTGATGCCCTTGCGGAGCTTGTACGTCCAGGTCTTGCCGCCGTCGCTGGGCTTGCCCATGGACTCGGCGAGGTCCGGGACCAGCTGGTTGCCCTTGGTGCCGGGGCCCGGCTTGAAGGTGGTGAGCGGGCGCGCGTAGAGCCGGCTGAAGTTGTAGATGAAGGCGTAGTAGGTGTTGCCCGGGTCGAACGACTCGGGGGCGTCGCTCATGGCGTAGGTGACTGTGCCGCCCTTGGCGTCCGAGGCGTTGACGACGCCCTTGGTGGCCGCGTTCGCCTCGCCGGAGCCTTCCGAGGAGCCCTTGCCCCCGCTGCAGCCGGCCAGCAAAAGGCCCGCACTGGTGATGGCCGCTATGGTCGCGACCGGAACTGACCTTCGCATGGTGGTCGGTGTCCCCTTCGTTCGGTCTTCGTACGGTCTTCGATCGGTCTTCGTTCGTCGAGAAACGTCACAACACAAAGCGCGGTGGCGGCTGGGGCGGACGCCCGCGGTGCCGTCAGCGGCTGCGCGGGTCCAGCGCGTCCCGCAGACCGTCACCGAGCAGGTTGAAAGCGAGCACGGTGACGAAGATCGCGAGGCCGGGGACGATCATGTACTGGGGGTCGACCTCGTAGTACTTGACCGCCTGGTTGAGCATGCCGCCCCAGGAGGCCTGGGGCGGCTGGATGCCGACGCCCAGGAAGCTCAGCGCGGCCTCGAAGAGGATGTTGGAGGGGATCAGCAGCGTCGAGTAGACGATGATGGGGCCCACCAGGTTGGGCAGCAGCTCCCGGAAGAGGATGAACGGTCCGCGCGCGCCCATGCCCCGGGCGGCGTCCACGAATTCCCGCTCGCGCAGTGACAGCGTCTGCGCGCGCACGATCCGTCCCATGTACGGCCAGTTGAAGAAGCCGATCACGAAGATCAGCACCGAGATGTGCAGCGGCAGGCCGTCCAGGCCGAAGGCGCCGCCCTGCAGCGAGGCGGAGATCGCGATGGCGAACAGCAGCAGCGGGAACGCCAGGAAGACGTCCATCATGCGGCTGATGAAGGCGTCCACCCGCCCGCGGTAGAAACCGGCGATCACGCCGAGCACGGTGCCGATGGCGACCGACAGCAGCGTGGCGCCGAACGCCACGATCAGCGACACCCAGGAGCCCTCCAGCACCCGGGCGAGCAGATCGCGGCCGAACTTGGGGTCCACGCCGAGCAGGTGGTCCCCGCTCATCCCGCCGAAGTCCCCCTTGGGCAGCGTGGTGTTGGGGTCGATCAGCGACTCGTTGGGCGCGTTGGGGTCCAGCCCCAGCAGGGCCTGCAGCGGACGGGAGAGCGCCGCGACGGCGATCAGCAGGATGACAACGATGGCACCGGCCACCGCGACCTTGTCCCGCCGGAAGCGCAGCCATGCGATCTGGCCGAGCGAGCGCCCTTCGATGCGCTTGCTCGACACGCCCTCCAGCACCGCTTCCGGCTGCGCCTCGGCAGCCGCCCCGGTGGTCTCGATCGGTGCGGTCACGGTGCCTTTGACCCCTCTCGGCCGACGGTGGCCGGCCCCTGCCCGCCGCGGTAGCGGCCTGGTTCACGTCAATTGGTGCACTGCGGAGCAAGTCCGGTGATCCTCGCGGGAGTTCACCTTGCGGAAGGAAGTGGTTCACACGACGCCGACCGGAATGTCGCTCGCACATAGGACCGAGGCCCTTGTTGGTTCCGGAGTCTTCATCCCCTTCGCGATCAGTCACCAGCCCTGACAGGGAAAGGATGCGCAACTGTGATGTGCTCCACGGCTTTCCGTTATACGGACACAAGTTCGGGCTGAGCGGAGCCAGGAGCTGCGGGAGAGCACCTCAACCGCAGGGCACACAGGGCGAATTCAACACAAAACCCCTGCCGGAGCGACACGCTCCGACAGGGGAGACCGGCTGTCAGTAAGGACGCGGGTAGCCGTAGCCGTACGAGGGCGCCGGCGGCTGGGCCGGCTGCTGGGTGTAGCCGTCACGGTCGAAGAACGGCCGCGCGGCGGCCCGCATCCACATGGCGACCGGGTCGTACTCGTCGTTCATCGCGACCGTGGAGACCGGCAATCCGTCCGGAACGGCACCGATCGACTGCTGGATCATCAACCGGGCGGAATCCACCGCCTGCGGGCCGGTGTCGTACAGATCCAGACCGATCGCCAGATACGGGGCGCCGAGCGCGGGCTGCACCCAGGCGCGGCGCAACGACCGTACGGCGGGCGTGCGATGGGCGTTCTGCGCCAGCAGGGCGTAGAACTGCGGGATGTCGATGACCGGTTCGGAGATCCGCAGCGGACCGGCGGGCAGCCGGTCGAGCCCGCCGGCGATCCGGCGCAGGTCGAGCCAGGGGATGCCGACCCCGCCGCCGGGAGCGTGCGGATTCAGCCACAGTCCCCAGCGGTCGGGGAAGAGCGCGGCGGCGATCTCCCGGCCGGTGACGACCTCGTGGTCGCGGTTCCAGCCGGAGGCGGCGAGTTCGGGCGCGGAGGTCACGCAGGGCGCGTAACCGAGGCCGTCGACCTCCATGTTGCCGTACTGCGCGTCGGGCGAACCGGCCCGGCCGTGCCAGAGCAGCATCCAGACCTGGCCCGCGGCGAGTGCGTGCAGCAGGGCTTCGTAGGCGTCGTAACGGCCGGGCGAGACCTGCTGCAGCAGCTGCTCCAGCTGTCCGGCCGCCGCCGGCCCCTGATGCGCACCCGCACTCACGTGGTCCGTCCCCTCTCTCGGCAGGGCACGTGTGGGTGCGCCCGCGCGTCATCCAACCAGCTTAGGGCTTGCCGATGGTCCAGGGCCGGAAGGCCGCGGCCTCCGCAACAGCGGCGAACCCTAGGAGTGCTCGCGCGAGTAGAAGGGCCGTACCCGCTCCAGCATCCAGTCGGCGACCGGGTCGCCCTGGGCGAGGTCGAGCATGACGAGCTGTACGGGCCAGGGCACCGGCACCGCGCCGAGGGCCCGCCCCAGGCCCGCGAGCACCACGTCACGGGCCGATCCGTCGTGCAGCGCCCCGGGGACCGTGGCGACCTGGACACCGACGAACAGTGCGGGCGTGTCGCCTTCCACACTGGCCAGGACACGCCGGGCAGTCAGGACAATTCCGACGCCGGAGAACTCCAGTCCGGCGGCGGCCAGGAAGTCCACCGGCTCGTCCTGCCAGTCCGGTTCGAAGAGCCGCACCCGGCCGCCGCTCGGCACGCCGCCGGTGTCCGGTTCCTGACGGCCCGAGCGGCACAATTCGGCCACCGCGGGCGGCGGCACCGGGACGCCGACCGTCCCGTCCGGATTCACCACGATCCCGATCTTCGGCGGCAGCCCGCGGGCGAACTCCCGGGCCGGCGCGACGGTGAAGGACATGTGCGAGCCGACGACCCGCAGGAACTCCTGCTCGGAGCTGTAGACCGGGACGTAGGCCAGCCCGCCGATGTCAACGGTGGGCAGGTCCAGTCCGGCGGTACCCGGGCCCGCACCCTGCGGACCGCCACCGTTGGGCAGCGGCACCCACACCCGGCTGCGGCCCAGGACCTCGACGATCCGGCCGCCGGCGCCGGGATGCCCGACCGAGGCGGCCAGCACCTCTTCCAATTCGTTCGCCGGCCAGGCCAGCTGCGGTATCCCCTGCTCCGGAAAGTTCATCTGCATCCACCCGCGTTCCACACCGCACTCCGCACTTTCTGGCCCATGACCCTAGACGAGAGAAAGCGGTGGCCGCGCCCACCGGACGGGTCGCGCTACGGCGAGCGGCCGCGCGGGCGAAGGCGCGCCGCCGGTCAGCGGAAGGTGAGGGTTTCCAGGGCGCTCGCCGCGCGGCGGTCCAGCAGCACGGCCGAGGCGAATCCCCGCGGCAACCGGGCCGCCTCCGCGCCGCCGACCAGGTGGGACACCGCCCGGCGGTGCCGGGCGAAGGCGTACCCCGACACCCCGCGGCCGCGCGCCCGCTGGCCGGCCCGGGCCACCTCCGGCGCCACGTCGAGCAGGACGAGATGCAGCCCGCGGCCGCCGCGGCCGGCCGCCCGGGCGATCCAGCGGCGCACCCACGCCAGCGTCCCGCAGTCGTGCACCACCACGCTGCGGCCGGAGCGCAGCGCCCGGCCGAGCGCCAGATAGTGCGCGGCCCGGACCAGCGGGCGGTACAGGCCGTAGGGCAGCCGGTGCAGTCGGCCGCTCTCCCAGCGCTCGCGGACGTCCTGGGAGTCGATCCGGTGCACCTCGGCCCCGCCACCGTCCAGCGGCGGTACGACCCGGTGCATCAGGGTGCTCTTGCCGCTGCCGGGCAGGCCGGAGACGACCACCAGGTCACCGGGCGGGAACCGCAGCTCGGCGGCGGTCCGGGCCCGGCCGTCGCCGCGCAGGTCCACCACCCGCGCCGCGCGCCCCGGCCGGACGACCGGGCGGGCCGGGCGCCGGGCCCGGGGTGCGGCGGCGCGGACCGTCACCGGCTCGGCGGCGCCGACCGCCGCCGGCTCTTCGGGTCCGGCCCCCGAAGTGGCCGCGAGTGCCGCGTCCCTCTGCACCGTGATCACCCTTCCCGTCCGGGTTACGGTCCGGCCCGAGGCCGGTTCCCTACCCGCAGAGTGTCAAGAAAAGGTAATGACCATCAAGGTGATTGTCCGATCCGCCCACGTCGGGGACGGTGCGCCGACCGGGCCTCCTGTATTCGGCGATCCCGTGCAATGATGTGCGCGCCACGTGCACATCTCGGTTCACCCGTGCACCGCCAACTCCATACCGGCCGCTTGAATCCGCGCGGGAGAGTCCCCGGCCGCCACGGCGGGGCGCCGAAGGAGCAAGTCCTCCCTTGAATCTCTCAGGCCCCTATACCGCGCGGGCGAGGCAGATCTGAAAAGCGAGTCCGGCCCGGCCCACGGGGCGGCTCCACCCAAGGTGCAAACCGGGCCCGTTCGCGGGCTCCCGGTGAACCTCTCAGGTTCCGATGACAGATGGGGAGAACGTCTTGTCACCCCTGCCTGGGAGCCCAGAACCATGACTGATGCCCCCCGCCGCACGGCGCTCGATGCCACGCATCGGGCACTCGGTGCGACCATGACCGACTTCGCCGGCTGGGACATGCCACTGCGTTACGGCAGCGAGCGCGACGAACACGTCGCGGTCCGCACCCGCGCCGGCCTCTTCGACCTCTCCCACATGGGCGAGATCACCGTCACCGGCCCGCAGGCCGCCGACCTCCTCGACTTCGCCCTGGTCGGCAACATCGGCGGGGTGAAGACCGGCCGCGCCCGGTACACCATGATCTGCAACGCCGAGGGCGGCATCCTCGACGACCTGATCGTTTACCGTCTGGCCGACCAGGAATACATGGTCGTCGCCAATGCCTCCAACGCCCAGGTCGTGCTGGACGCGCTGACCGCCCGGGGCGGCGGCTTCGACGCCGTGGTCCGCGACGACCGGGACGCCTACGCGCTGCTCGCGGTGCAGGGCCCGGAGTCCCCCGGCATCCTCAAGAAGCTGACGGACGCCGATCTGGACGGGCTGAAGTACTACGCCGGCCTGCCCGGCACGGTCGCCGGCGTCGAGGCGCTGATCGCCCGTACCGGCTACACCGGCGAGGACGGCTTCGAGCTGTTCGTCCGGCCGGCCGACGCGGTCGCCCTCTGGGAGGCGCTGACCGAGGCCGGCAAGGACGTGGGCCTGGTGCCGTGCGGGCTGTCCTGCCGGGACACCCTGCGCCTGGAGGCGGGCATGCCGCTGTACGGGCACGAGCTCACCACCGCCACCAACCCGTTCGACGCGGGCCTGGGCCGGGTCGTGAAGTTCGAGAAGACGACCAACAACGGCGACTTCGTCGGCCGCGCCGCGCTGGAGGTGGCCGCCGAACGCGCCGAGGCCGCCCCGCCGCGCAAGCTGGTCGGACTGATCGCCCAGGGCCGCCGGGTCCCGCGCGCGGGCTACCCGGTCGTCTCCGCCGACGGCACGGTGATCGGCGAGGTCACCTCGGGCGCCCCCTCCCCCACGCTCGGCAAGCCGATCGCCATCGCGTACGTCGACGCGGCATACGCCACACCGGGCACCGAGGGTGTCCACGTGGACATCCGTGGAAGCCATGAGCCGTACGAGGTCATCGCGCTGCCCTTCTACAAGCGGCAGAAGTAACGGTTCGTCCCGGCGGACCGGGCGGCGGCGCGCCACCACGCGTCTCACTGTGCAAGACGCTCCCCCCGGACTTCGTCCCGGGAGGTGCCCCCATTCACGATCACACCCTCGCGTACAGGAGAATCGAGCCATGAGCAACCCCCAGCAGCTGCGCTACAGCAAGGAGCACGAGTGGCTGTCGGCCGCCGAGGAAGGCGTCTCGACGGTCGGCATCACGGAGCACGCGGCGAACGCGCTCGGCGACGTCGTCTACGTGCAGCTCCCTGAGGTCGGCTCCACGGTCACGGCGGGCGAGAGCTGCGGTGAGCTGGAGTCGACCAAGTCGGTCAGCGATCTCTACGCGCCCGTGCACGGCGAGATCGTGGAGATCAACGAGGACGTCGTCAACGACCCCTCGCTGGTGAACTCCGCCCCGTTCGAGGGCGGTTGGCTGTTCAAGGTGAAGATCAGCGACGAGCCCGCCGAGCTGCTGTCGGCCGACGAGTACGCCGCGTTCATCACCGGTTGAGCCACCCCGCCCGTTGGAAGTGCTCTGCGCCCTCTGACCCCTCCAGGAAAGACCCATGTCGCTTCTGAACAGCTCCCTGCACGAGCTCGACCCCGACGTCGCCGCGGCCGTCGACGCCGAGCTGCACCGTCAGCAGTCCACCCTCGAAATGATCGCGTCGGAGAACTTCGCCCCCGTCGCCGTCATGGAGGCCCAGGGCTCCGTCCTCACCAACAAGTACGCCGAGGGTTACCCCGGCCGCCGCTACTACGGCGGCTGCGAGCACGTCGATGTCGTCGAGCAGATCGCCATCGACCGCATCAAGGCCCTCTTCGACGCCCCCTACGCCAACGTCCAGCCCCACTCCGGCGCCCAGGCCAACGCCGCCGCCATGTTCGCCCTCCTCAAGCCGGGCGACACCATCCTGGGTCTCAACCTCGCCCACGGCGGGCACCTGACCCACGGCATGAAGATCAACTTCAGCGGCAAGCTCTACAACGTCGTCCCCTACCACGTCGACGAGAAGACCAACCTGGTCGACATGGACGAGGTCGAGCGCCTGGCCAAGGAGCACCGCCCCAAGCTGATCGTCGCCGGCTGGTCGGCCTACCCCCGCCAGCTCGACTTCGCCGCCTTCCGCCGCATCGCCGACGAGGTCGGCGCGTACCTCATGGTCGACATGGCGCACTTCGCGGGCCTCGTGGCGGCCGGGCTGCACCCCTCCCCGGTGCCGCACGCCCACGTGGTGACCACCACCACCCACAAGACCCTCGGCGGCCCCCGCGGCGGCGTCATCCTCTCCGCCACCCCGGAGATCTCCAAGAAGGTCAACTCCGCGGTCTTCCCCGGCCAGCAGGGCGGCCCCCTGGAACACGTCATCGCGGCCAAGGCGGTCTCCTTCAAGGTCGCCGCGTCCGACGAGTTCAAGGAGCGCCAGCAGCGGACCCTGGAAGGCGCCAAGATCCTCGCCGAGCGCCTGGTCCAGGACGACGTCACCGAGCACGGTGTGTCGGTCCTGTCCGGCGGCACCGACGTCCACCTCGTCCTGGTCGACCTGCGCAACAGCCAGCTCGACGGCCAGCAGGCCGAGGACCGCCTCCACGAGGTCGGCATCACCGTCAACCGCAACGCCATCCCCAACGACCCCCGGCCGCCGATGGTGACCTCGGGTCTGCGGATCGGCACCCCGGCCCTGGCCACCCGCGGCTTCACCGCCGACGACTTCCGCGAGGTCGCCGACATCATCGCCGAGGCCCTCAAGCCGGACTACGACGCCGAGGCCCTCAAGGCCCGGGTCACCGCGCTCGCGGAGAAGTACCCGCTGTACCCGTCGCTGTGACGCGTCTCATGCGGTGATCCTCCGGTCCGCCGGCCTCGGCGGACGCGGGCTCAACGGGCCGTGAGCCCGGGGCCGTTGGTCCCGGGCTCGTGGTCCGCATGCCCGGCTTCCCCTCCTCCTTCGTCGATCTCGCGCGCCCTCACAGCGGAACCGGTGATTCACGGTGATTCGCGCGAAATAAGGTGTCAGCGGCATACGCAGCGGCCCTTCAACGGCGAGGGGGCATTTCCACAGCAGGACGGACGACACCACCCCATGGACATGAGCGCGGGCGACCGGAAGGGGCTCAGCCTCTTCGCCCTCATCATGATCGGCATCGGCTCGATCTTCGGCTCCGGCTGGCTCTTCGGCGCCGGTGCCGCCGCACAAGTGGCGGGCCCCGCGGCCCTGGTCGCCTGGGTGATCGGTGCCGTCTTCATCGGCATGATCGCGATGTCCTACGCGGAGGTCGGCGCCGCCTACCCGATCCCCGGCGGAATGGCCCGCTACGGCCACCTCTCGCACGGACCGGTGCTCGGCTTCCTCACCGGCTGGGCGGTGTGGATCGCGACCGCCTCGCTCATCCCGATCGAGTCGATCGCCGCCACCCAGTACATGACGTCCTGGGGCTTCGGCTGGGCGAAGGGGCTGGTCGAACCGGCCGGACACCAGCTCTCGGCGTCCGGCCTGGCCGTGGCGCTGGCCCTGACCGTCGCGCTCTGGCTGACCTGCTACTGGTCGGTGCAGCTGCTGGCCCGCGCCAACACCGCGCTCACCGTGGTGAAGTTCGCCATCCCGGTGCTCGCCGTGGCGGCGCTGGCCGCCTCCGGCTTCCACACCTCGAACTTCACCGCGCAGGGCGGCTTCGCCCCGTACGGCTGGTCGGCCGTGCTCACCGCCGTCACCACCTGCGGCGTGGTCTTCGCCTTCAACGGGTTCCAGGCCGTGGTCAACCTCGGCGGCGCCGCCCGGAACCCGGGCCGGGCCATCCCGGTCGCCCTGGTCGGCGCGCTCGCCCTGGGCCTGGTGATCTACCTGGCGCTCCAGACCGCGTACCTGGGGGCGGTGCCGCCCGGGCAGCTGGCCCGGGCCGGCGGCTGGCAGGGCGTGAACCTGGGCTCGCCCTTCGCCGACCTCGCCAAGCTGCTGATGCTGCACTGGGTGGTCACCATGCTCCAGTTCGGCGCGTTCATCTCGCCGGCCGGCTCCAACATCGCCAACGTGGCCTCGGCCGCGTACATGGTCACCAACCTGGCGGAGACCGGCTTCTTCCCGCGGAAGCTGGCGGCCGTGCACCCCCGGTACGGCACCGCCCGCCCGGCGATGTGGCTCAACCTCGGCTTCTCGGTCCTGTTGCTGCTGACCGTCGGGCGCAGCTGGCAGGCGCTGGCCGGGGTGGTCTCGGCGGCCATGGTCATCTCGTACCTGATCGGCCCGATCGCGGTGGGGGTGCTGCGCCGGACCGCGCCTGAGCTGCCCCGTCCGTTCCGGCTCCCGGCCGCCGGGGTCCTCTGCCCGGTCACCTTCGCCTTCGCGGCCTGCGCCCTGTACTGGTCGAAGTGGCCGGACACCGGCAAGGTGACCGCGCTGACGCTGGTGTCCGTGCCGGTCACGGTGCTGGTGCTGCGCCACCAGGCCGGGTCCCTCGGCGCGGCCCGGCTGCGGCGGCAGTTCGCCCCGGCCTGGTGGATGATCGCCTTCCTGCTCTGGCTGGCCGCACTGTCCGCGCTGGGCAGCCCGGACTTCGGCGGGCACGGCGTCATCCCCGGTGGCCTGGACATCGCCCTGGTCGCGCTCTCCGCGCCGGCCTTCTACTTCTGGGCCGTACGGGCCGGCGTCCGGGCCCGGGCGACCGGCCTGACCGGCCCGCCGACCGCCACCGTGGCCGCCCCGTCACCCGCTGTGCACCCGACACCTCCTGTTACGTCCACCGACCACCGCCCGACGGTTTCCGTCTGACGGCACCGCGCCGGGTCCGCGTTACGCTCGACATCCGGCGCAGAAACGTACCTCTTCGTCCGATAGCTCCACCGTCCACCACGAGCAGACAAGGGAGTCCGCCCCCGTGGCCATCTCCGTCTTCGACCTTTTCTCCATCGGCATAGGTCCCTCCAGCTCCCACACCGTCGGCCCGATGCGCGCCGCCCGGATGTTCGCCGGCCGGCTCAAGAAGGACGGTCTGCTCGCCCGGACGGCCCGCGTCCACGCCGAACTCTTCGGCTCCCTGGGCGCCACCGGCCACGGCCACGGCACCCCCAAGGCCGTCCTGCTCGGCCTGGAGGGCGACTCCCCCCGCACCGTCGACGTCGAAACCGCCGACGACCGGGTCGCGGCGATCAAGGAGTCGGGGCGGATCAGCCTGCTCGGCGCCCACGAGATCGCCTTCGACTTCGACGAGGACCTGGTCCTGCACCGCCGCAAGACCCTGCCGTACCACGCCAACGGCATGACGGTCCGGGCCCACGACGCCGACGGCGCCGAGCTGCTGAGCAAGACGTACTACTCGGTGGGCGGCGGCTTCGTCGTCGACGAGACCGTGCTGGCCGGGGAGGCGGCGGCCGGCGAGAACCCGATCGTGCCGGACGACACGGTCCTGAAGTACCCCTTCCGCACCGGCGACGAGCTGCTGCGGCTGTCCCAGCAGACCGGCCTGTCCATCTCCGCCCTGATGCTGGAGAACGAGAAGGCCTGGCGCACCGAGGACGAGATCCGCGAGGGCCTGCTGGAGATCTGGCGGGTGATGCAGGCCTGCGTGACGCGCGGCATGTCCCGTGAGGGCATCCTGCCGGGCGGCCTGAAGGTCCGCCGGCGGGCGGCCGGCTCGGCCCGCAAGCTGCGCGCCGAGGGCGACGCCACCGCCCGCGCCATGGAGTGGATCACCCTCTACGCGATGGCCGTCAACGAGGAGAACGCCGCCGGCGGCCGGGTCGTGACCGCGCCGACCAACGGCGCCGCCGGCATCATCCCGGCCGTGCTGCACTACTACATCAACTTCGTGCCCGGCGCCGACGAGGACGGCGTGGTGCGCTTCCTGCTCGCCGCCGGCGCCATCGGCATGCTCTTCAAGGAGAACGCCTCCATCTCCGGCGCCGAGGTCGGCTGCCAGGGCGAGGTCGGCTCGGCCTGCTCCATGGCCGCCGGCGGTCTGGCCGAGGTCCTGGGCGGCTCCCCCGAGCAGGTCGAGAACGCCGCCGAGATCGGCATGGAACACAACCTCGGCCTGACCTGCGACCCGGTCGGCGGCCTGGTCCAGATCCCCTGCATCGAGCGCAACGGCATGGCCGCCGTCAAGGCCGTCACCGCCGCCCGCATGGCCCTGCGCGGCGACGGCCGGCACCACGTCTCCCTGGACAAGGTCATCAAGACCATGAAGGACACCGGCGCCGACATGAGCGTCAAGTACAAGGAGACGGCCCGCGGCGGGCTCGCCGTCAACATCATCGAGTGCTGACGGCGAGGGCTGCCTGAAGACGTCGGTCCCGGCGCGCGGTTACCTGCCGATCTCCCAGGCGAAGGGCGGGAGTTCGCGCGCCCGGGAGTAGATCTCCAGGGCGTGCCGGGCCGGGACGAACGGGTGCACGCGGGCGCCTTCGAGGCCGGCCAGCAGGCGCGCGCAGTGGTGTACGCAGCCGGCCACCTCGCGGCCGTGCCGGTCGACGATGGTGGCGGCGTCGTGCGGTCCCTCGCACGGGGTGGGGTCCTTGACGGCGGCGGCCGGGCAGCGGCCGTACGGGGCCCCGGCGACGGTCTCCCGGCCGGCTGCCGGGTGCGGGGACCGGGCGTCGAACGGCTGGTTCATGGCGATCTCCCCCTGGCGGTGCGGTGCGGTGGTGCGTGCCGTGGGCGGTGGCGGGATCCGTACGGTCCCGGCGCCCAGGACAGTGGTGCTCGGCGCGGGCGGCGTCCATGCCGCCTTGGGGAAGACCTGGTCGGATCGTCAGCTATTCGTGACTCCACCCACGACTGGCGTCGCGGGCTTCCTGGGTCGCTGGCTGAGCAGCGTCACAGAGGGCCAGCCCGGCCCTGTGCAGGACGTTCAAGGCGCCCACGTGGTCCGCGTTCGCGACGAACCCGCAGGAGACGCATGCGAACATCGCTTGAGTGGTGCGGTTCTCCTTCGCGACGTGCCCGCATTCGGGGCAGGTGCGGGAGGTGTTGCGGGCGTTCACCGGGATCATGCGGCGAGCGGCACTCTCAGCCTTCTGCGCCAGGATTCCCAGGAAGATTCCCCAACCCGCGTCCAGGATGCTGCGGTGCAAGCCTGCTTTCGCTGCGGCCCCGTTCGGCAGGAAAACGCCGGGCCGGGCGGGGTCGGGCTTGGGCGCGGGTGCGTGGGCGATGCCCGCTGTGTTCAGCTTCTCGTGCACGATCATGTCGTGCTCGGCAACGAGCACGTTCGCGGCTTTGTGGTGATGGTCCAGGCGCTGACGTCGGATTTTGGCGTGCAACTTGGCCACCTTGCGCGCCGCAGCCCGGTGCTTCTTCGTGCGCCGTTTCGTGCGCCTGGGGAACGACGAAAGATGCTGCTGGGCGGCGGCCAGGTCCTCGGCGGACGATGCGAGGAAGCGCGGGTTGTGCACGTGCTCACCGTTCGATGTGGTGAGGAAGTGCGCCGCGCCCATGTCGATGCCGACAATCGACCTGATGGCCGGAAGGGGCTCGGGTGGCACCCTGTCGCAGGCAAGCACCACGTACCAGTGCTTGCCCTCACGCTTGATGCTGATCGTTTTCACCTGCCCACGCACGGGCCGGTGCTGGTGCACGCGGACATGCCCGATGCCTTGAAGGCGAACACGCGTCTGCGCATCGTTCGGGGTGGAGTCCCACCGGCAGCCGTCCCCGTCCTTGGGGAACTCCACCGTGTCGAAGTGGCCGGCGCCCTTGAAACGTGGATATCCGGGCTTCTTACCGGTCTTCACCCGGCGGAAGAACGCGGCGAAGGCCTTGTTCAGTCGCCGCAAGGTCGCCTGCTGGGAGGAGAAGGACCAGCGCCCCTGCCGCTCCGGATCGAACGTCCGGATCTCCTTGAGCTGGGCGGATTGCTGCCCGTACTGGATCGAGGTCCTTGAGCTGTGCCGGTAGGCATCGCGGCGTTCTTGGAGCGCGCCGTTGTAGAGGGAACGGTGATCGGCCAGCATCGCCCGCAAGGCGGCTTCCTGCCGGACGGTCGGCCGAAGGCGGAACTTGTACGCACGTATCATGCGTAACCTCCGCCATCCGTCGGCCAGTTGACCAAAATTTAGCACGTAGGTGCAGGTCACGTTATGTGCGCGGACACCGGTCGGCACGCCACAGGTCAGGATCGGTCCGGGCACTCCGGGCGGCCCAGGGCGCGGAAGGCCGCCGGTTCCAGGAGGAGGGCGAGGGTGAGCCAGGTGGCGGCCAGGAGCCAGCCGCCGACGACGTCGCCGAGCCAGTGGACGCCCAGATAGACCCGGGTGAGGCCGACCCCGGCGGCCCAGAGGGCGAGGACCGCGCACCAGGTGCGGGCGACGGCGGGACCGCAGCGGTGGGCGAGACCCCAGGCGAGCAGGCCGGCCGCGAGCGCGGAGGTGGTGGCGTGGCCGGAGGGGAAGGCGTATCCGGTGGCGTGCCCGGCCCAGTCGACGGCCGGTGGGCGGGCCCGGGCGAGCAGTTCCATCAGGCCGTAGCGGATCGCCTGGCCGACGGCGAGGACGACCACCGTGCAGGTCACGGCCCGGAGGCGGCCGGTCGCGCCGCGGCCGGCCAGCAGTCCGGCGAGGACGGCCATCAGGTAGGGGACGAGGCCGGTGCCGGTGGCGGTCAGGGCGCGCGCCAGGGACCGCACCGGCTCGCCGTGGTGGGCGGCGGCCCAGTGGACGGTGTCCTGTTCGGGGGCGAGCGGGGTGCCGTGCCGTACGGAGACGGTGGTCGCGGCGGCGGCGAAGAGCACCGCACAGACCGCGGCCAGGGCGCGGAGCGCGCCGGTCCCCGGCCGGGGGACGGAGCCGGGGCCCAGTTCCGGCCGCGGTTGCCGGCCCGCCACCGGCTCCCGGTCCGGCCCGGGCCCGGTCCCCGCCTCTCCTCCCGACGCGGTCACCGCGCTGCCACCAGGGGGCGCAACCGGGTCGCGCGGATCCGGGCGACGGCCGGGGCCGCGCGGTCGGCGAGCGGGGTGAGTGCCCAGGCCAGCAGGCCCCCGGTGAGCAGGCCGGCGACGGCGTCGTGCGGGTAGTGGGCCCCGATCCAGACCCGGGAGGCCGCCATCAGGACGGCGGCCGGGACGGCGATCCGGCCGAGCCGCCGGTCGCACAGGAGGAGCGCGACCGCGGCGGCCGCGGCGATGGCGGCGTGGTTGCTGGGGAAGGACCAGTCGCCGGGCCCCGGGCAGCTCTCGACGGTGAAGGTGTGCAGCGTGCGGCACGGCCGCTGCTCGTCGAAGATGCTCTTGACCAGGTCGTTCGCGAGGTAGGCGAGGACGACGGTCAGGGGGGCGGCCAGGGCCGTGGCCATCGCGCCCGGCCCGCGGCGGCGCGCCCGCCACCAGGCGAGCAGCATCAACCCGGCGAAGAGCGCCAGCCCGTAGTCGCTCCAGGCGGCGACGGCGGTGTTCAGGCCGTGCGGGGCGCGGTGCGCGAGACCGGTGATCCAGGTGTAGGCGGTGCCGTCGATCGCGGCTCCGCCGAGGGCGAGGGAGGTCATGGGCGCTGCTCCTCCGGGTCGGCCGTCGCCGGGCGCCGGCGGGCGCGGAGCACCTCCAGGGCGAGCGGGGTCAGCGACACCGCCACCACGAGGGCCACCAGCGGCAGCAGATGGCGGTCGACGTTGGGCACCGACGAGCCCAGTGCGTAGCCGGCGAGGGTGAGGCCGAGTGTCCAGACCACTCCGCCGGTGATCTGCCAGAAGGTGAAGGTGCGGGCGGGCACCCGAAGGGCCCCGGCCAGCGGGTTCAGCACGGTGCGCACGACCGGGACGAAGCGGGCGAGGACGAGGGCCTTGGCGTGGCCGTAGCGGGCGAGGTACTCCTCGGCGCGGGCGGCGCCCTCGTGCAGCTTGCGGGCGCGGCTGCGGGCCAGCAGGGCGCGGCCGCCGCGCCGGCCGAGCCAGTAGCCGGTCTGGGATCCGGCGAGCGTGCCCGCCGCGGCGGCGAGCAGCACCTGGGGCAGGGCGAGGTGCACGGCGCCGCCGGCGCCCGGTGCGCAGAGCAGTCCGGCGGTGAAGAGCAGGGAGTCGCCGGGCAGGAAGAACCCGACGAGCAGTCCGGTCTCGGCGAACAGGACGACGGCGACGCCGAGCGCGCCGAACGCGGCGAGCAGTGAGCCGGCGTCGAGCACGTCGACGGCCTGGCCCATGCCGCTCGCGTCGGCTACCACCTGCGCAAACGCAGCGGCTACGGCCATGTCGGTGGCCCCTTACATAATGGGTTGCGGGCCTGCCGTGCGACCGGCCCGACCGACTACAGTCACGTAGACGGTCTACGGAACTGTAGACGACGAGCAGGTGAAGGGCGTTCCATGTCGGAGACACCACCCGTGCAGCGGCGCCCCTCCGGCGAGCTGGAGGCGAGCGTCCTCGCCGCGCTCTGGGCGGCCGAGGGGCCGCTCAGCCCGGCCGAGGTGCAGAGCGCCCTCGGCGGCCGGCTGGCCCGTACGACCGTCACGACGATCCTGTCCCGGCTGCACGACAAGGGCGCGGTGTCCCGCTCCCGGGCGGGCCGCGGCTTCACGTACTCCCCGATACAGGACTCCGCGGGGCTGACCGCCCGGCGGATGCGCAGCGAGCTCGACAAGCAGCACGACCGCGGCACCGCGCTCGCCCGCTTCGTCTCCCAACTCACCCGCGAGGACGAGCAGTTGCTGCGCTCCCTGCTGGAGGGCGCCGCGGACGGCCCGCAGGGGGCGCCGGGGACCGGCCGCCGGCCCGCCCCGGGGGCCGCCCCGTGATCGTCGCCGTCTGGATCCCGCTGCTGATGCCGCTGCTCGCGGTGCCCGCCGCCCGCCGGCTGGCCGAGTCGCTGCCGCCGCGCGCCGCGGCCTGGCTGCTGACCGGCTGCGCCGCCCTGCTCGCCGGGTGCACGACCGCCGCGCTCGGTCTGCTGGTGGCCGCCGGGGCGCTGCGGCTGCCGCCGGTCGCCGCCCTCGATCATCTCTCCCTCCCGCTGGCCGACGGCGATCCGGCCGTCATGCTCCCCGCCGCCGGGGCCGCCGGCCTCTCGCTCGCCGTCTGCGCCCTCGCCGCCGCGCACCGCGCCCGCCGGCACCGCACCGAGCTGCGCGCGGCCCGGCGCGCCACCGCACCGCACCCGGTCTCCGGCGACCTGTGCGTGCTGCCCGACGCCGCACCCGATGCGTACGCCCTCCCGGGGCGGCCGGGCCGGGTGGTGGTCACCGCCGGGATGCTGCGGGCGCTGTCCGCCGCCGAGCGCGAGGCGCTGTTCGCCCACGAGCGTGCCCATCTCGCCGCCCGGCACCACCTCTTCCTGCTGACCGCCGCGCTCGCCGAGGTCTGCCACCCGCTGCTCCGCGGGCTGCGCGCGCCGCTGGCGTACGCCCTGGAGCGCTGGGCGGACGAAGCGGCCGCCGCCCGGGTCGGCGACCGCCGGGTCACCGCCCGCGCCATCGGCCGCGCCGCCCTGGCCGCCGGCCCGCACGCCCCGGCGCCGCACCGGCCCCGTACGGTCCTCGCCGCGACCACCGGCCCGGTGCCGCGCCGGGTCGCCGCGCTGCTCGGCTCCCAAGCGGCGGCCGGCCGCCCCCGGATACCCACCGGCCTCCGCGGCCGCCGGCTGGTCGCCGCGGCCCTGCTCACCTGCGTCACGTTCTCCGCAGCCGCCGCCCTGGACGCCGCGGCGGACCTCCACGCGTCGGTGGAGGTGGCCCAGGGCGAGACCCACTGAGGGACGGGGGGCTGAGGGACGCGGGTTGACCCGTCGGACCGAGCCACCGGACGGAGCCACCGGGCCGAGCCCCCGGGGCCCACCGGGGCGGCGCACCGGCCACCGGCCATGGGCGACCAGGGCGAGACCCGCTGAGGAACGAGAGCCGAGCGCCGAGCGCTGACCCACCGAACCGAGCCACCGGGCTGAGCCCCCGGGGCTCAGCAGCGCCGAGCGACGAGCGCTGACCCACCGGACCGGACCACCGAACCGCCCACCCGACCGACCCGCCGGACCGAGCCACCGAGCCGAGCGCCGGGGGGCCCACCAGGGCGGCACACCGGCCACCAGCCATGGGCCCAGGACGGGACCCGCAGAGGAACGAGAGCCGAGGACGAGCGCTGACCCACCGGGCCGACCCACCAGCTCACCCACCAGAGCCGGCCCACCGACCACCGCCCACCAGCTCACCCACCAGAGCCGGCCCACCGACCACCGCCCACCAGCCACCGCCCGCGGACCACCGGCCCACCGCCCACCGGCCGCGGGCAGAGAGCAGCGGGCAGCGGACCACCGCCCCCCAGCCGGCTCAGTGGGCGTACCCCCGGCCCACCGTGAAGCCCAGGACGGCTCCGCCGCCGGGGCGGGCGGCTGCGAAGGCGTGGCCGCCGTGGGCGGTGGCGATCTCCCGGACGATGGCGAGGCCGAGCCCGGAGCCGGGGAGTCCGCGGGCGGCCGCCGAGCGGTAGAAGCGGTCGAAGACGCGGGTGAGGTCGGCCTCGGCGATCCCCGGGCCCCGGTCGAGGACCTCGATCCGGGCGCCGGTGACCCGCACCTCGATCGGTTCGGTGCCGCCCGCGTCGAACTTGGCGGCGTTCTCCAGCAGATTGCCGATCGCCCGGTTCAGCGCGGCCGGCCGGCCCCAGGCCACCGCCGGGCGGAGGGTGCGTACGGTGATCTCGCGGCCGGTGCGGCGGCGGGCGGAAGCGGCCGCCTTCTCCGCGACCTCCGCCAGGCTCACCTCCGACAACGGGTCGTCGTCGCGCTGCCCGGCCGCCAGCCCGACCAGCTCGTTGACCAGATCGCTGAGTTCCCGGGCCTCGCCCGCCAGATCGGCGAGCAGCTCCTCGCGGGCGTCCGGCGGCAGGTCGTCGAACCGCTTCAGCAACGAGATGTTGGTCCGCAGCGAGGTCAGCGGGGTGCGCAGCTCGTGCCCGGCGTCCTGGACGAGGCGCTGCTGGTCCTGGACGGCGCTGGCCAGCCGCCCCAGCATGTCGTCGAAGGCCCGCCCCAGCCGGGCCACCTCGTCCCGGCCCGCCACCGGCACCGGCACGTCCAGCCGCCCGTCCTCGGCGACGCTCTCCGCGACCGACGTCAGCCGCACCAGCCGGCCGGTGATCCGGCGCGCCAGCCACCAGCCGACCGTGCCGGCCAGCGCGATGACCACCGCCGCCAGCAGGATGGTGCGCTGCTGCAGCGCCGACAGCAGGTCCTCGGTCTCGCTGAACTTCTGGGCGACCTGCACCGCGCCGCGGCCGCCGCCGAGCGCGACGGTCGCGACGTGGTACTCGTCGTCGCCGAGCTCCGCCTCCCGCTCGGCGTGCCGCCCGGCCTGCGGATCGGTGGCGATCCGCCGCTCGGCGGCACCGGCCGGCAGGGCCGGGCGCCCCAGCTCCACGATCCGGCCGCCGGCGCCCAGGATCTGCACATCGGTGCGGGTCGGCCGGGTCAGGTCGTCGCGCGGCCCGTCGTGGTCCGGGTCGGAGGCCGCGTAGTCGGCCGGCCCGAACTGCTTCTCCTGCACCTGGGTGCGCAGGTCCCGGACGACCTCGGAGAACACCGACCTCTCGTCGACCCGCACCAGGCGCGCCGCCGCGTCGTAGCTGAGGAAGCCCACGAGCACGGTGACCGCGGCAGCACCGGCGGCGAACGCCACCGCGAAGGCGGTCCGCAGACTGGCCGGCCGGCGGGTGCGCAGCCAGGCCGCGCGCCCGTGGTCCCGCCAGGCGCCGGCCCGGGACCGGAACCAGGCCCGCAGCCGGCCGGGCACGTCAGTCCTCCCGCAGGACGTAGCCGACGCCCCGCACCGTGTGGATCAGCGGGCGGCTGCCCGGGACGTCGACCTTGCGCCGCAGGTAGCCGACGTACACCGCGAGGTTCTTGGAACCCGGCCCGAAGTCGTAGCCCCAGATCCGGTCGTAGATCGTCGAGTGGTCCAGGACGATCCCGGCGTTCCGGGCGAGCAGCTCCAGCAGTTCGAACTCGGTGCGGGTCAGCTCCAGCTCGCGGTCCCCGCGCCAGGCGCGGCGCGAGGGCCCGTCGATCCGCAGGTCCGCCGCCTCGACGACCCCGCTGTCCACCGCCCGGACGTCGTACCCGCCGGCCGCCTCCTCGCCGCCCGGCCCGGAAGCCGCCGCGGGAGCGCCACCCGCCCCGGCCGCACCCTCCGTGGTCCGCCGCAGCAGCGCCCGCAGCCGGGCGAAGACCTCCTCGACCTCGAACGGCTTGACCACGTAGTCGTCCGCCCCGGCGTCCAGGCCGGCGATCCGGTCCGCGGTCTCGACCCGGGCGGTCAGCATCAGGATCGGGGTGCGGTCCTGCTCGGCCCGCAGCACCTGGCACACCTGCAGCCCGTCGATGCCCGGCATCATCACGTCCAGCAGGATCACGTCCGGCCGCTCGCGGTGCGCGGCGGCCAGTGCCTGGATGCCGTCGGCGACCGCGGTGACCCGGTAGCCCTCCAGGGTCAGGGCACGCTCCAGGGCGGTGCGGATGGGCCGGTCGTCCTCGGCGAGCAGTACGGAATGGGTCACCCGGCAAGTCTGCCAAGGTCACGGCGGGGCGGCGGCGGGCGGCCGGCCCGGCGGCGGCTTTCTTACCCGGCTCTCACCCACGGTTCTTACCGGCCTCTCACCCCCGCCACGCAGTCGGCTTACCCCTTGCCGACACGGTGGCCCCCGTGCCGGACGGGCCGGCACGGCGGGTCGGGCGCGGTGCGCGACCCGCCGGCCCCACGACGGGGCAGACCTCGGGAAGACACCACTCCGGATGAAGATCACCCTCCTGCTGCACAACGCGTACGCCATCGGCGGCACCATCCGCACCACCTTCAACCTCGCCGCCGCGCTCGCCGGCCGGCCCGGCGTCGACGAGGTCGAGATCGTTTCGATGCTGCGCCACCGCGAGGTCCCCCGGTTCACCCTCGACCCCCGTGTGCGGCTGGTGCCGCTGGTGGACACCCGGGTGGGCAGCGACGACATGGCGGACCCTCGGTTCGGCGAGCCCGCCCAGGACTTCCCGCTCGCCGAGAAGCGGCACCACCAGTACAGCCGGCTCGTCGACGTCCGCGCCGCGGAGTTCCTGCGCGGCACCGACGCCGACGTCCTGATCGGCACCCGCCCCGGCATCAACGTCTACCTGGCCCGCTTCGGCCCCCGTCGCGCGCTGCGGATCGCCCAGGAGCACCTGCGCCACGACGCGCACGGCAAGCGGCTGCGCGCCGAACTCGCCCGGCACTACCGGCACTTGGACGCGCTGGTCACCACCACCGAGGCGGACGCCGCGGTCTACCGCACCCGGATGCCGCTGCCCGGCGTACGGGTCCTGGCGGTGCCCAACATCGTGCCCGCACCGCCCGTCGCGCCCTCCGACGGCACCGCGAAGGTGGTCGCGGCGGCCGGCCGGCTGGTCCGCGGCAAGCGCTTCGACCTGCTGATCGAGGCGTTCTCCGCGGTCTCCGCCAAGCACCCGGACTGGCGGCTGCGGATACACGGCGGCGGTGCCGAACGCGACCGGCTCCAGGGACTGATCGACGGGCTCGGGCTGACCGAACGCGCCGAACTGACCGGACCGCGCTCGCCGATCGAGGCGGAGTTCGCCAAGGCGTCGATCGTGGCCTCCGCCTCGGACGCCGAGTCGTTCGGCATGACCCTCGTCGAGGCGATGCGCTGCGGTGTGCCGGTCGTCAGCACCAACTGCCCGCTGGGGCCGGCCGAGATCATCGACGACGGCACGGACGGCCTGCTGGTGCCGCCCGGCGACGGCCGGGCGCTCGCCACCGGACTGCTCGGCCTCATCGAGGACCCCGTGCGCCGCCGGACGATGGCCGAGGCCGCGCGGGAGAGCGCCCGCCGTTTCGACCCCGAGCCGATCGCCGAGCGCTACCAGCTCCTCTTCCAGGAGCTGCGCGCCACCCGGACCCGCCGCGCGGCGCACCGCACCCTCGGCCGCGTCCGGCGCCGGGCCCGCGCCGTACTGCGCCGCGCGCTGCGCCGCTGACGGGCCGTCTCCTCCCGCACCCGCTCACCGGGACAACATCCTCCGTCCGCCGGTGAACTGGCGGCCCGTGGGGAACGTACGTCCGGTCAGGAAAGGGAAGACTCAGGGAAAGGGCAGACCGAGGACGCGGGGCGCGCACGGACGCCGAACGGGCCCGGCACGGGGACGGCACGGGCCCGGCGGGCACGGAACACGCACGGCACAGCACGGCACTCGTGGCAAGGCAGTTGACGTGTCGAGCAGTTGGCGCTTCGAATCGCAGGTCCGATCGGCAGGAGGCCACTCATGCTGCACGGTGTCGATGTCAGCTCCTACAACACCTCGTATTCCGTCGAGGGGCTGGACTTCGTTTTCGTCAAGGCGACCGAAGGCCGCTCCTACATCAATCCGCACCAGAACTCCCAGGCCGCGAAGGCCCGTAAAGCGGGCTGTGTGGTGGGTTTCTACCACTTCCTGTGGCCGGGCCACATCTCCGCCCAGGCGCGGTATTTCGTGGAGAAATGCGCTTCGGTCCCGGGCGACATCCTGGCCTGCGACTGGGAGCGCACCGGCGACGGGACGGCCGCCAGCAACGCGCAGAAGGACCAGTTCCTGGTCGAGGTGCGGAAGCTCCGCCCCAAGCACCGGGTGATGCTCTACTGCAACCGCGATTTCTGGCTCCACCACGACACCACGTCCTACGTGGCCGACGGCCTGTGGATCGCCGATTACGTCGCCGCCGGTCACCCGCGGATCAAGGCGAAGTGGCGCATCCACCAGTACACCGACCAGCCGCTGGACAAGGACGTCGCGAACTTTTCCAGCCGGACCGCCCTGAAGAAGTGGGCGCACCCGGCATAAAGTTTCCTACGGCACGCGAAAAGCGCGCTCACGGCCACCGTCCGTATGCCGACGACAAGCAGAACGCGACCTCGCGCAACGCTTCGTAGGCGGAAAGACGACAACCGGTGACCGGAGCGCGCCGTGCGTGACCAGGCCCACATTCCCGAAAACGGGATCTCGCACCGAAAACGCCCGCGAGCCCGTACCGGAAACGAACCCGAGCGGAAAAGGAGCAGCCGTGACCGACCCGGCGTCCATGGCCCTGCAGCAGGAGATCGCCCGGGATCTCCAGGTAACCGCGTCCTTCGACGCCGAGCAGGAGATCGAGCGCCGGGTGGCCTTCCTCACGGAGCAGCTGACCTCCTCGGGCCTGCGCTCGCTGGTCCTGGGGATCAGCGGCGGCGTCGACTCGACCACCACCGGGCGGCTGTGCCAGCTCGCCGTGGAGCGGGCCCGGGCCAACGGCTACGAGGCGACGTTCTACGCGATGCGGCTGCCCTACGGCGTCCAGGCGGACGAGAAGGACGCCCAGCGCGCGCTGGAGTTCATCCGCGCCGACCGGGAACTGACCGTCGACGTCCGCCCGGCGAGCGACGCGGCGCTGCAGGCCGCGGTGGACGGCGGGCTGGTCTTCCGCGACGCGCACCACCAGGACTTCGTGCACGGCAACATCAAGGCCCGGCAGCGCATGATCGCGCAGTACGCGGTCGCGGGGGCGCACGACGGACTGGTCGTGGGCACCGACCACGCGGCCGAGGCGGTCTCCGGCTTCTTCACCAAGTTCGGCGACGGCGCGGCCGACGTCGTGCCGCTGACCGGTCTCACCAAGCGCCGGGTGCGCGCGGTGGCGGCGGCCCTGGGTGCCCCGCAGGAGCTGGTCACGAAGGTGCCGACGGCCGACCTGGAGACCCTCGACCCGGGCAAGCCGGACGAGGACGCCCTCGGCGTGAGCTACGACCAGATCGACGACTTCCTCGAAGGCAACCCGGTCCCGACCCCCGCCTTCGAGGCCATCATCCGCCGCTACCGCCTCACCGCCCACAAGCGGGCACTGCCGGTGGCGCCGTAGCCGCGAAGCCGGCGGCCGGACCGGCCGCCGGCGCCCTACCCCGCCCGTCATGCGCCCGCAAGGGGACGGTCACTCTTCCGGTGCTAAATCGTGGGCGTGGGCGGGCATGAATGCGGGCATGGGAAGCCGCGAAGTGCGATCGGAAGATCAACTGTCAGTGGGTCCGCCTACGCTCCAAGGCATGGGTTACGCACACCTGCGCGAACTCCAGACCGCGCTGACCACCGCCTCCGACCTGACCACCGCCCTCCAGTCCGCGCCCAACCGGCACGACGCGGACCAACTCGTCGACGTCCTCCGGCAGGCGCTGACCGCCGCCAGTTCGCTGGGCGCCGAGACCGGGCCGACCGGCTGCGCCCTGCATCCGCACGGCGCGGTCGACCCGCTGTACGGCGACCCGGAGGACCCCCTCCCGCCGGGCTACGGCAAGTGCCTGCTCTGCAACGACCGCCGGCGCCGGGCCGATGCGCACCATCCGCACATACGCCGGTTCGCCCGCCCCCATCCCCGCTGGCGCCGCCCCCTGAGCGCCTGACGCCCGGGGGCGGACGCAGCACGTACCGGCTACCGGCCCGGGGGCGGCGCCTCGCCGCCCCCGTCCTCCGGCCGCTTCTCCGGCCGGAGGGCGATGCGTCCCAGCACCCCGGCGACGACCAGTGCGGCCACGGCGATCAGGACGTAGTCGGGCACGCCGTTCCCGAGCCGGGTCGCCCATTCCTCGACGCGGAATTCGGCGTCGGCGTCGAGGATGCCGGGCAGCGCGCTGGTCCCGTTGAAGCACAGGAAGAGCACGCCGATGCCGAGGAAGAACGCCCCGGACACCACCGAGGTGGTGTGCAGCCGCAGCCGCCCCAGGGTGAACTCCCGGCCGCGCAGCCAGCCGCGGGACCCCAGCCGGAAGCGGTCCCAGAACAGCGCCAGCACGAACAGCGGCAGTGCCATGCCCAGGGCGTAGACGGCCAGCATCGAGGCGCCGTACACCGGTGAGCCGCTGACCGCCGTCACGGTCAGCACCGCGCCGAGGATCGGGCCGGCGCAGAAGCCGGCCAGGCCGTAGACGCAGCCGAGGAGGAAGGTGGTGACCGCCGACCGCGGGGTGATCCGGGCCGCCGCGGCCTGCGCGCGCCGGGAGGCGAAGCCCAGGCCGAGGATCTGCGCGAGCCCCATCGCGATGACCGTCCAGCCGCCGAGGGTGATGAGCAGGTCGCGGTGGCCGTTGAACAGCCGGCTGGCCGCCGTGCTCGCCGCGCCGAGCGGTACGAGCGTGGTGGCCAGCCCCAGGTAGAAGACCCCGGTGCGGGCGAGCAGCCGGCCGGTGCCGGTGAGCGAGTAGGCGAAGAACGCCGGCAGCAGCAGTGCGCTGCAGGGGCTGATCAGCGCCAGCACCCCGCCGAGGAAGGCCGCGAGGTAGCCGATGTCGGTCACTTCCCGGCCCCCGCACCGCCCTTGTGGGCCCGCGCCGCGGCGTCCTCGATCGCCTGCGCGAAGACCTCGGTGGGCTGGGCCCCGGCCACCGGCCGGCCGTTGATCAGGAAGGACGGCGTGGACTGCACTCCGAGCCGGTAGCCCTCGTCCTGGTCCTTCTTCAGCGCCCGGTCGGCGTCCGCGCTCTTCAGGTCGCTGCGGAACGTGTCGAGGTCCGGCACCCCGCTCTCCTCGGCCAGCTCGACGAGCTTGTCCTCGGCCAGCGCCGCGCCCTTGCGGGTCTTGGCGTACAGCAGGTCGTGCAGCTGCCAGAACTTGCCCTGCCGGCCGGCCGCCCAGGAGGCGCGGGCGGCCCGCTCGGAGTCGGCGCCGAAGACCGTGAAGTTGCGGAATTCGATGCGCAGAGTGCCGGCGTCGACGTACTTCTTGATCAGGTCGGGCTGGGTCTCGCGGGTGAAGCGGCCGCAGAACGAGCACTGGTAGTCGGCGTATTCGACCAGGACGACCGGGGCGTCCTTCTTGCCGACGGCCAGCGGGTCGCCGGCCGTGCGCCGGCTGGTCCGCCGGGCGAGGTCGTCGAACATCTTCTGCTCGGCGGGGTCCTCGTCGGGCCGGGTGGCGGCGGCGGTTCCGGGTTCGCCGCCGGCGGCGGTGTCGCGGTCGCCCTCGACGGCCTTGCCGACGGCGACACCGATGGCGACCAATGCCACGACGAGGGCCAGGACCGCGCCGAGGGCGGCCAGTTTGCGGGTGCGGGATGCGTTTGCGGGCATGCGGAAGCTCCTGACGTACGGAGAGGGAAATCGGCCGGGTGGGTGTGGCCGGCGGCCTATATCCGCAGTACGGGCAGGAGCGCGGTGGGGTCGTTGGCGGGGGCGTGGTCCGTCGGCGGACGGGCCAGCGCGAACTGTGCGGGCGCGTCGGCGGCGAGCGGCCCGGGTCCGGCGGTCGGCGCGGGGGCCAGCGGCTCACCGCGGTGCGGGACGGGCAGCGGCGCGGACTCGTCGGGGCCGGGCGCATGCCGGTCGGAGCAGCGCTTCGCCGGGTCGGCGGCGGTCGGCGGGGCGGTCAGCGGGGCGGTCAGCGGGGCGGCCGCCGGCTTTGCGGCGGGCCGCCCGCCGGTCGCGGGCACGGCCGTCGCCACGGCCGCCGACGCTGCCGTACGGCCGGCGGGGGGCACCGCTGCGAGGCCGGTCCGGCACAGCAGCGGACCGAAGGTCACCGCGAGGAGGAGCAGCATCATGCCGGCCGATCGCCGCAGCTGGTGCATGTCCCTCCTCTCCGTACCCGTCGCGCGCATGAACAGCCCATCCTACGGACCGTCACCGCGCGACCGGAGCACCGGCCGGAGAGGGGCCTTCAGCGGTCGCCGACCCGCATCTCGAACCAGGTGGTCTTGCCGCGCGGCAGCAGGTCCACGCCCCACCGGTCGGAGAGCGTGTCGACGAGGAAGAGCCCACGGCCGCTGATGTCCAGGTCATGGACGGGCATGAGACAGGGCAGCCCGCGGGACGGATCGCGTACCTCGATGCGGATCCAGCCACGGCGGCGCAGCATCCGCAGCGCCAGGGTCCGGGCACCGGTGTGGCGTACGGCGTTGCCGACGAGTTCGGAGACCAGCAGTACGGCTTGCTCGGCAAGCTGGGGCGTCAGGGACCACTGTTTCAGGAGGACGGCGGCGGTCAGCCGGCGGGCGATGCCGGCGGACTGCGGACGGGAGGGCAGCCGGACCTCGCCGAGGGTCGGCTCGGCCACCAGGTCGACGGATACCGAAACCGGACTGCCGGGAGCCGGCGCCGGGGTCCGGTCCGCACCCGGGATGCCCCATCGCGCGGCGGCCGCATCGCTCCGCGGCCGCGGCTGCTCCATTCCTTCGAGGCCCGCCATGCCCCCCATCATGGCTGTTACTTGGCGGTCGCGGGGGCGGAACCGACGGAATCCGTTGCCCGGAATCGACGGTTCCAACCCCCGACGGAGACATATGCCAGTGGCATCCGAGGTGTCGGAACCTTGCCGCTGACCTGCGACGACACCGGGCATACGAATGATCGATCCGGTGCGTCAACACGGCTGATTTAAGCGGCAGTTAAGTTTTCAGCGATTCGCCCACACGAGGCATCGGGTCCCGGCCAAACCTCAGGCGTCCCGCCAACAACGGGCGTATCAGAGGAACTTGGCCTTGCCGGGGCCCTCCTCGACGAAGCTGCGCATCCCGATCTCCCGGTCCTCGGTCGCGAACAGCCCGGCGAACCAGTTGCGTTCGACCGTCAGCCCGGTGTCGATGTCGGTCTCCAGTCCGGCGTCGACGGATTCCTTCGCGGCCCGCAGCGCCAGCGCCGGTCCGGCCGCCAGCCGCGCCGCCCAGGCGTGCGCCTGCTCGTAGACCTCGGCGGCCGGGACCACCCGGTCGACCAGTCCGATGGCGAGCGCCTCCTCGGCCTTCACCTGACGGCCGGTGAAGATCAGGTCCTTGGCCTTGGACGGGCCCACCAGCCGCGCCAGCCGCTGGGTGCCGCCGGCGCCCGGGATCAGGCCGAGCAGGATCTCCGGCTGGCCGAGCTTGGCGTTGTCGGCGGCGATCCGGAAGTCGGCGCAGAGCGCCAACTCGCAGCCGCCGCCGAGGGCGTAGCCGGTGACCGCGGCGACCACCGGCTTGGGGATCCGGGCCACGGCGGTGAACGCGTCCTGCAGCGCCTTGGACCGCACGACCATCGCCGCGTGGTCCATGACCTGCATCTCCTTGATGTCCGCGCCGGCCGCGAAGACCTTCTCGCCGCCCCAGACGACGACCGCGCGGACATCGTCGCGGCGGGTGATCTCCTCGGCCAGCTCGCGCAGCCGGTCCTGGGTGGCGATGTCCAGTGCGTTCATCGGCGGACGGTCCAGGCGGATGGTGCCGACACCCTCGGTGACCTCAAGATTCACAGTCATGCCGGAAGGTTAGTACGCGTTAACGGCGGGCGGACCGGTGCGGTCCGTCACAGTGCCCGCACCGGTCACCTTCCGGCCGTCTCCCGCCGCTCCCCGCCTGCTCCCGGCTCCCGGGCTCTCCGGCTCTCGGCTCTCAGCTCTCGGCTCTCCCGCAGGGACCTACTGACCGGCCTTCCACTTCTCCCAGGAGAGGTTCCAGTCGCTGAAGCCGTTGTCCGGCTGGATCGTTTCGTCGTGCGAGTTCTTGACGATGACGACATCGCCGACGAGGGAGTTACGGAAGAACCACGCCGCCGGGGTGGAGCCGTCGCCGCCGCCGCGCTGGTCGAACAGGCCGACACAGCCGTGGCTGGCGTTGCGGGTGCCGAACGTCGGCCCGCCCGACCAGTAGTTGCCGTGGATGAACGTCCCGGAATTGCTCAGCCGCATGGCGTGCGGGACGTCCTTGATGTCGTACTCGCCGCCGAAGCCGACCGTGTCGCCGTTCATCCGCGTCACCACGTGCTTCTCGCTGATCACCATCGTGCCGTTGTACGTCTCGGTGCCCGGCGCGCCGGCGGTGATCGGGACGGTCTTGATCTTCTTGCCGTCGCGGACCACGGTCATCGTCTTCTTCTCGGCGTCGACCGTGCTGACCTGGCTGCGGCCGACGGTGAAGGAGACCTGCTTGGCCTGGGTGCCGTAGACGCCGGGGCGGCCCTCGACGCCGTCGAGGTCGAGCTTGAGGGTGACCTTGGTGCCGGGCGCCCAGTACTTCTCGGGGCGGAAGTCCAGCCGGTCGTTGCCGAACCAGTGGCTCTCGATCGGGACCGACGGGCTGGCGGTGACCTTGATGGCGTCCGCCACCGCCTTGGGGTGGGTGATGCCGCGGGTGAAGCGGAGGGAGACCGGCATCCCGACGCCGACCTGCTGGCCGTTCTCCGGGCTGTACTGGCCGATGAAGGTGTTCTTCGGGACGAGGGTGGTGAACGTCGCGTGCTCGGCGGCCGCCCGGCCCCCGCCGTCCACCGCGACCGCGTCGACGGTGTACTTCGTCGAGGCGCCCAGATGGCCGCTCGGCTGCCACAGCGCGCCGTCGCCGGATATCTTCCCGTCGACCGCATTGCCCTTGCCGTCGGTGACCTTGACGGTCTTGAGCCGTCCCTTCCGGGCGGTCACCTTCAGCGCGCCGCTGGTGGCCACGCCGTCCGCGCCGTCCTTGGGGGCTATCGTCACGGCGGCCTGCGAGGCGGCCTTGGCGCCGCCGGCCCTGCCGGCCGCCTTCCCGTCGTCACCGTCGCCGTCGTCGCCGCCGCACGCGCTCACCAGCATCAGCGTCGCGCCGAGCAGCAACGCGAGCGGTGCGCGACCCCCGCGCGGCCACCGACGCCGGCGCGCCGGCACCCCCGGATTCGGCTGGACGTTCACCACTGGCCCCATTTCCCCTCGCACGGCCCGCACTCCCCCGCGCGCGGACGCGGAAGGGCCGCGCGCCTGGCGTTAGATAACCACACCGCACTGACATGTGAACTCCCCGCGGATGTCACCGTTTAGTCCCAAGTGCGGGGGTGAGCGGGAGCGGACGGCCGGGCGCGTCCGCCGGAGCGGCTCCGGCGCGGTCGCCCTTCGCCGTCGGCGCCGGTCAGTGCAGCGCGGAGCCGGACCGCCACTGCTCCCAGGACAGGTTCCAGCCGCCCAGGCCGTTGTCCGGTGCGACCAGCCGCTCCGGGGAGTTCTGGACGATCACGGTGTCGCCGACGATCGACTGGGCGAAGAACCAGCCGGCCGGGGTGTGCGGGCCGCCGCCCTTGATGTCCTTGAGGCCGACGCAGCCATGGCTGGTGTTGAGGCCGCCGAAGACCTCGGGCCGCGCCCAGTAGTTGCCGTGCAGAAAGGTCCCGGACCTGGTGAGGCGCATGGCGTGCGGCACGTCGGGGATGTCGTACTCGCCGCCGAAACCGACCGTGCCGCCGTCCATCCGCGTCAGCGAGTGCCGCTCCAGGATGACCATCCGTCCGTTGTACGTGGGGTTCTCGGCGTCGCCCGCGGTGACCGGCAGCACCGCGACGGTCCGTCCGTCGCGCCGCACCGTCATGGTGTGCCGCGCGGCATCGATGAAGCTGACCTGGTCCCGGCCCACCCGGTAGTGCACGGTCCGGCGCTGCGTCCCGTAGGCACCGGGTGCGGCCTTCACACCGCGCAGCCGGAGCTCCACCGTGATCCGGGTGCCCGGCCGCCAGCGGTCGCGGGGGCGGAAGTCCAGGCGACGGTGGCCGAACCAGTGGGCGGCGACCTCGACGCGGGGCCGGGCGCTCACCCGGACGGCGCGCTCGACGGCCGCGCGGTCGGCGATCGGGCGGTTGAAGACCATCGAGAAGATCAGGCCGGTGCCGACCGTGGCATCGCCCTGCGGCGAGAACGAGCCGGTGACGTGGTGGACCGGCGGGGCGGTGGTGAAGGTGGTGCGGCGGGCGGCCCGGTGGCCGGCGCCGTCCAGCGCCACCGCGTCGACGGTGTACGTCGTGCCGGGCCGCAAGGGGCCGGTGGCGGGGCGCCAGACCATGCCGTCCGGTGAGATCCGGCCGACCACCAACTGCCGGCCGGCCCCTCCGGTGCGGGTGACGTGCACCCGCTCCAGCCGCCCCTCCGGCACCCGGACCTCGAACCGCCCGTTGGCCCGTACGCCGCGCGCGCCGTTCTCCGGGACGATCCTGATCGCCTCCTCCGGGGAGCGCGGGGCGCCGCCGATGAGGGCCTCGGTGTCCCCGCAGCCGGCCAGTGCCACCGTCCCGGCGAGCCAGGCCGCGACGGCGCGGGCGACGCGGACGCGGACGTACCGGTGGTTCTTCGCTCGTCCCCCTGCACGTTCCTGCTGATGGCCGGTCATATACCGAAGTGTGCGGGATGGTGGGGAGTGACGGGGGTATGTCGCGTGCGGATCCATCCGTTTGTCCCGTCCCGGAGCGGCTCCGGGACGGCGCGCCGAGCCCCCGCGCGCGGAAACGTGCGGCAACGGCCGGTTGCGGGAAGAACAACGGGGAGGGCGGGACGTACGCGCGGCCGGGACTCCGTGCTGGGCACCGCCCGACCGAGCCATGAGCCGCAGGAGGCCGGCACGTGTCGAGCGCACCCGAACAAGAGGCGGTGGCGGACGAACCCCTCGCCCCGCCCGCGGACATCCGCCCCGGCGCCCCCACTCCCCTGGGGGCGCGCCACCGCACCGGCCCCGACGGGGTCGCCGGCACCAACTTCGCCCTGTGGGCCGGTGGCGCCGAGGCCGTGGAGCTGTGCCTGTTCGACGAGGCGGAGCAGGAGACCCGCCATCCCCTGACCGAGCTGACCCACGAGATCTGGCACGGCTTCCTGCCCGGCGTGCGCCCCGGCCAGCGGTACGGCTACCGGGTGCACGGCCGCTGGGACCCCTGGTCCGGCGCCCGCTGGAACCCGGCGAAGCTGCTGCTCGACCCGTACGCCAGGGCCGTCGACGGCGATTTCGGCCACCGTACGGAGCCGGCCGGCCCCGGGGGCGCGCTGCCCGCCCAGCTCTACGGGCACGTCCGCGACTGGCCGGACCAGCACCTCGCCGACACGGTCCGCGACAACCGGGACTCCGCGCCGTTCGTCCCCAAAGGCGTCGTGGTCGGCGGGGACGCCGGTGAGGAGGGCGACGACGAGTGGCGGGACGACCGCCGCCCGAAGACCCCCTGGCCGGATTCGGTCCTCTACGAGCTGCACGTCCGCGGTTTCACGATGCGTCACCCGGGCATTCCGGAGCGGCTGCGCGGCACGTACGCGGGGCTGGCGCACCCGGCCGCGCTGGAGCACCTGGTCCGGCTCGGCGTCACGGCCGTCGAGCTGCTGCCGGTCCACCAGTTCGCCCATGAGGACCACCTGGTGCGCCGGGGGCTGCGCAACTACTGGGGCTACAACTCCATCGGCTATTTCGCACCACACGCGGGCTACGCCGCCACCGGGACCCGCGGGCAGCAGGTCGGCGAGTTCAAGCGGATGGTGCGGGCACTGCACGACGCGGGCATCGAGGTGATCCTCGACGTGGTCTACAACCACACCGCGGAGGCCGGCGAGCTGGGCCCGACGCTCTCCCTGCGGGGCATCGACAACCGCGGCTACTACCGGCTGGCCGGCGACGCCCGCCGCTACGCCGACTACACCGGCTGCGGCAACACCCTGCACGTCGTCCAGCCACACGTGCTGCGGCTGATCACGGACTCCCTGCGCTACTGGGTCACCGAGATGGGCGTGGACGGCTTCCGCTTCGACCTCGCGGCGGCGCTGGCCCGTTCGATGCACGACGTCGACATGCTCTCCCCGTTCCTCGCCGTGATCGCCCAGGACCCCGTGCTGCGCCGGGTCAAGCTGATCGCCGAGCCGTGGGACGTCGGCTCCGGCGGCTATCAGGTGGGCGCCTTCCCACCCCTGTGGACGGAGTGGAACGACCGCTACCGCGACACTGTCCGCGACTTCTGGCGCGGCGCCCAGCACGACGTGCGGGACCTGGGCTACCGGCTCTCCGGCTCCAGCGACCTCTACGCCTGGGGCGGTCGCCGCCCGTACGCGTCGGTCAACTTCATCACCGCGCACGACGGCTTCACCCTGCGCGACCTGGTCACCTACGAGCACAAACGGAACGGCGACAACGGCGAGAACAACCGGGACGGCAACAACGACAACCGGTCCTGGAACTGCGGCGCCGAGGGCGAGACCGACGACCCCGAGGTCACCGCGCTGCGCCACCGCCAGCTGCGGAACTTCCTGACCACCCTGCTGCTGTCGACCGGCGTGCCGATGCTGGTGGCCGGCGACGAGATGGGCCGCACCCAGCACGGCAACAACAACGCCTACTGCCAGGACAACCCGACCAGTTGGCTCGACTGGTCGCTCCTGGACGACCCCCGCTGGCGGCCGCTGGCCGACCTCGCCGCCCGGCTGATCGCGCTGCGCCGCGCCCACCCCGTACTGCGCCGCCGGGCGTTCTTCTCCGGGCGGCCGCACGAGCAGGGCGGGCTGCGCGATCTGGCCTGGTTCACCGCGGACGGGACGGAGATGACCGAACAGGACTGGTACACCCCGGGGGCGACGCTCGGCATGTACCTCTCCGGCAATGACATCTCCCAGCGCGACGAACGGGGCGTCCGGGTCGTCGACGACAGCTTCCTCGCCGTCCTGCACGCCGCCGCCCGCCCCCGCCGGATCACCCTCCCCGGCCCGCCCTGGGCGCAGACCTACGAACTCCTCGTCGACACCGCCCGCGAGGAACAGCCCACCGCCGGCGAACCGCCCTGCCCGGCGGGCGGCACGCTCACGCTGGAGGGCCGGTCCCTGGTGCTGTTCCGGGCGGTGCCGGGCTGAGGCCGGGGCGGTGCGGGCCGGCGCGGGAGCGGGGCGGGGCGGCGCGGCGCGAACTGACGGGTGCCGGCCGCGGCCCGCCGAAATCCGGCTGAGCGATGTCAGTGGTGCGCCTTACGCTCGCGAGTGATGGCCGATACCACGTACGCGACGAACCCGACCGACCCGACGTCCTTGCCCGAGGTGCCCCAACCCTCCGCGGTGCGCTCGCTGTTGCGCCTGTGGCCGTTCGTGCGCCCGGTGCGGGCAAGGCTGTTCACGGCCGCGTTCGTGGCGGTGGTGGCCTCGTGCCTCAGCCTCGTCATCCCGCTGGTGCTCAAGTGGCTGGTGGACGGGCCGATCGCGGCGGGTGACCCGGACGGGGTGTGGCTGGGCGGCGGATACCTGCTGCTGCTCGGGCTCGCCGAGGCGCTGCTGTTCGGGTTCCGGCGCTGGCTGGTGGCGCGCCCGTTGTCCGGGGTGGAGGCGGCGATGCGCGCGGCGCTGTACCGCCGGCTGCAGCGGCTGCCGGTCGCCTTCCACGACCGCTGGCCGTCGGGCCAGCTGCTGTCGCGGGGCACCACCGATCTGCAGATGCTGCGCATGTTCCTCACCTTCCCCCTGACGTTCCTGCTGGTCAACGGCGTGACCATCCTGGTGGGCGGGGTGCTGCTGGTGGCCCAGCGCTGGTCGCTGGGGCTGGTGCTGCTGTCGCCGCTGCTGCCGCTGCTGGTGCTGTGCTCGGTCTTCGAGGCGAAGTACGGGCGGGCGGCCCGCGTCGTCCAGGACCAGATCGGCGATCTGACCACCGTGGTCGAGGAGTCGGTGCTCGGCATCCGGATCATCAAGGGCTTCGGGCGCCACCGCAGCCAGGCCCGGGCCTTCAAGGAGCTGACCGGCCGGCTGCGCGCCTCCGAGCTGCGCAAGGCGCGGCTGCTGGCCTGGATATGGGGGCTGAACACCACCCTCCCGGAATGTGCGCTCGGCGCCGCCCTGGTGCTCGGCGCGGTCCAGGTGGCCGACGGCGCGCTGTCCGCGGGCACGCTCGTCGCGTTCCTGTCGACGGCGCTGGCGCTGCGCTGGCCGGTGGAGTCGATCGGTTTCCTGCTGGCCATGAGCAACGAGGCGGCCACCGCCACCGACCGGTACTTCGAGGTGATGGACGAGCCGGAGGTGAGCGACGCGCCGGAGGCGGGCGGGCCGGAGGTGAGCGACGCGCCGGAGGCGGGCGGGCCGGAGGTGAGCGGCGCACCGCCGGCCGGCGGCGAGCGGTCGAGCGGGGACCGGGCCCGGCCGGTCCCCGGCGGTCTGGTCTTCTCCGGGGTCGGGTTCCACTATCCCGATGCCCCGCCGGACGCCCCGCCCACCCTCCAGGACGTCACCCTGCACATCCGCCCCGGCGAGACGATGGCCCTGGTCGGCGCGACCGGCAGCGGGAAGACCACGCTCACGGCGCTGGTGCCGCGGCTGTACGACCCGACCGCGGGCCGGATCACCCTCGACGGCCGCGATCTGGCGACGATCGGCCGCGACGAGGTCCGTTCGCTGGTCGCGGTGGCCTTCGAGGAGCCCACGCTGTTCTCCGCGACCGCGGCGGAGAACGTCCTGATGGGCGCGGCCGACGCACAGGAGGCCGATCTGCGGCGGGCGTTGCGGGTGGCACAGGCCGACGGGTTCGTCGACGCGCTGCCGCAGGGCGGCGCGACCCCGGTCGGCGAACAGGGCCTGAGCCTGTCCGGCGGACAGCGGCAGCGGCTGGCGCTGGCCCGCGCGGTGGTCGGCCGGCCCCGCTTCCTGATCCTCGACGATCCGCTGTCCGCCCTCGACGTGCACACGGAGGCCCTGGTGGAGGCGGCGCTGCGGCAGGTCCTGGCGACGACCACGGCCCTGGTCGTCGCCCACCGCCCGTCCACGGTCCTGCTCGCCGACCGGGTGGCGCTGCTCTCCGGCGGCCGGATCACCGCCGTCGGCACCCACCACCAACTCCTCCGGGACCACGCCGAATACGCCGCGCTGATGTCCGGCGAGGAAGAGGCCGCCCGATGACCACCACCACGACCGGCCGCCCCTCCGACGCCCCCGAGCCCGGCCCCGAGCCCGGCCCCGGAGCGGCCCAGCAGCCCCCCGCCGACCCGGCCCGCTCCCCGGGGCAGCCGCCGGAGGCCGACGACGCCTTCGAACGGGACCGGCTGCCCGCGCCCGGGAACGCCGCCCGGGCACTCCTCGCCTCCTTATTGGCGCCGCACCGCCGCCGCGTCGGCCTGGTCGCCGTACTGCTGCTCCTCCAGCAGGCAGCCGTGCAGGCCGGTCCGCTGCTGGTCGCCTACGCACTGGACCGGGCGGTGCCGGCGCTGCGCGCGCACGACCACGGGCCGCTGGTCGCCGTGGCGGTCGTGGCCGGTCTGTGCGCCGCGGCGTCCGGCGGGCTGCAGTGGGGCTTCATCCGGGTGTCCGCCCTGGTCAGCCAGGACGTGCTGCTGGACCTGCGGGGCCGGATCTTCCGGCACGGCCAGGCGCTCGGCCTGGACTTCCACGAGCGCTATACGTCCGGCCGGCTGATATCCCGGGCCACCACCGACGTCGAGTCGCTGCGCGAACTCCTCGACGAGGGCATCCAGGAACTGATCACCATCGCCCTGTCGTCGGTCTACATCACCGTGACCCTGCTCTTCCTGGACCCGGGCTTCGGCGTGGCCGCACTCGTCTCCGCCGCCCCGCTGGCGCTCCAGGTGCGCTCGTACCGCCGCCGCTCCCACCGGGTCTACAGCGCCAAGTCGACGGCGATGGCGGGCGTCATCGTGCAGGTCACCGAGACCCTCAACGGCATCCGCCCGGTGCAGGCGTTCCGCCGCGAGCGGTCCAACGACGCGGCCTTCGCCCGGCTCAACCACCGCCACGAGAGGGTCAACGGCGACGCGTTGCTGGAGATGGCCCGCTATGTGGTCCTCTCCCGCCTGGCCGCCAACGTCGCGATCGCCGCGATCGTCCTGTGGGGCGCCTACCGCGTCGCCACGGGCGGACTGGCGCTCGGCGTGCTGGCGGCCGCGGTGCTCTATCTGCGCCGGCTCTACGACCCCATCGACCGCCTCGGCATGTTCCTCAACGCCTATGAGAGCGCCGCCGCTTCGCTGCAGAAGATCGCCGGTCTGCTCGCCCAGCGCCCGTCGGTCCCGGAACCGTCCGCCCCCGCCGGGCTGCCGGCCGTCGCGTCCGGCCGGCCGGGCCGCGAGGTGGCGTTCCGCGGGGTCCGCTTCGCCTACCGGACCGGCGGCGAGGTGCTGCCCCGCTTCGACCTGACCCTCGCGGCGGGTTCGACCGTCGCCGTGGTGGGCGCCACCGGCGCCGGCAAGTCCACCCTCGCCAAGCTGCTGGCCCGCTTCTACGACCCCACCGAGGGCCGGGTCCTGCTCGACGGCGTCGATCTGCGCGAGCTGTCCGCGGCGGAGCTGCGCCGCGCCGTCGTGATGGTCACCCAGGAGGCGTTCCTGTTCTCCGGCACGGTCGCCGACAACATCGCCCTCGGTCGGCCGGACGCCACCCGCGCGGAGATCGAGAGCGCCGCGAAGGCCATCGGTGCCCATGACTTCATCACCGCCCTGCCGGACGGCTACGACACCGACGTGCGCAAGCGCGGCGGCCGGATATCCGCCGGCCAGCGCCAACTCGTCGGCTTCGCCCGGGCACTGCTCGCCGACCCGGCCGTGCTCATCCTCGACGAGGCGACCAGCTCCCTGGACATCCCCGGTGAACGCGCGGTCCAGCGCGCCATGGACACTGTCCTGCAAGGCCGTACGGCCGTGGTCATCGCCCACCGCCTGTCCACCGTCGAGATCGCCGACCGGGTCCTGGTCATGGCCGACGGCCGGATCGTCGAGGACGGCCCGCCGGACCGGCTCATCAAGGACCGCGGCCGGTTCGCCGCCCTGCACCGGGCGTGGCGGGACAGCGTGGGGTAGGCGGCGCGGCGCGGGCGGCCGCGCGCGGACGGACGGGGGGACGTACGGGATGAAGCAGCCGGCGGACGCGCCGCGGAGTGCGGGGCGTTATCTGTGGTGGCTGGTGGCGAGCCAGCGTGGGCGGGTGGCGGCGGGGGCGGCGTACGGGAGCCTGTGGAACGCGGGGCTGATGGTGCCGCCGTACGTGCTCTCCCGGGCGATCGACGAGGGGCTGGCACCGGGGCGGACCGCGGCGCTGGCGGGCTGGGTGGCGGTGCTGCTGGCCGTCGGCGGGCTGAACGCCTGGCTGGGCATGATGCGGCACCGCACGATGACCAGGATCCGGATGGACGCCACGTTCCGTACGGTCCGGGCGGTCATGGCGCAGACCCTGCGGCTGGGCGCGGCGCTGCCCCGGCAGGTGACGGCCGGGGAGGTCGTCACCATCGGGATCGGCGACGTCGCGGTGATCAGCCAGACCCTGACGATGACCGGGCCGGGCGTCGGCGGGGTGCTGGCGTACGGCGTCGTCGCCGTACTGCTGCTGGCCGTCTCGCCGCTGCTCGCCGCCGTGGTGCTGCTGGGCGTACCGCTGCTGGCGGTGGCGGTCGGACCGCTGCTGGGACGGCTGCAGGGCGCGGAGACCCACTACCGCGAGCGGCAGAGCGGACTGGCGGCCCAACTGGGCGATCTGGTGGGCGGGTTGCGGGTGCTCGGCGGGCTGGGCGGCAAGGAGGTGTTCGCGGGCCGCTACCGGCGCGCGTCGCAGGAGCTGTGCCGCGAGGGCTACCGGGTCGGTGCGGTGACGAGCTGGATCCAGGCGCTCGGAGTGGGTCTGCCGATCCTGTTCCTGGCCGCCGTCACCTGGCTCGCGGCCCGGATGGCGGCCCAGGGCGACCTCACCACCGGCGAGTTGGTGGCGGTCTACGGCTATACGGCGGCCTTGGTGGTGCCGGTGTCGGCCTTCATCGAGGGCGGCTACGACCTCACCCGCGGCCTGGTCGCCGCCCGGCGGGTCGTACGGTTCCTGCAACTACGGGCGGACACGGCGGATTCCGGGGACGTCACCAGCGCCGCGGATGCCGTGGCAGCGGACGGCGGGACCGTACCGCCGCGGCGGTCGGCCGGGCCCGAGCGGGTGGCCGTGCTGCGGGATCCGGAGTCGGGCGTCGAGGTGGTGCCCGGGCTGCTGACCGCGCTGGTCGCCGGCCGGCCGGCCGAATCGGCGGCGGTGGTCGACCGCCTGGGCCGGTTCGCCGACTCCGCGGCGGCCTGGGGCGCGGTCCGGCTGGACGAGATCCCGCTGACCCGGGTCCGGACCCGCATCCTGGTCGCGGACAACGAGGCGGACCTGTTCGCCGGCACCCTGCGCGAGGTGGTGAGCGGACGCCGGGACCGTACCGACGCGGCGATCGGCCGGGCCCTGCACACGGCCCTGGCCGAGGACATCGTCCGGGCGCTGCCGGCCGGGCTGGACTCGCCGGTCGCGGCGCAGGGCCGCAACCTCTCCGGCGGGCAGCGGCAGCGGCTGCGCCTGGTACGGGCCCTGCTGGCCGACCCGGAGGTGCTGCTCGCGGTCGAGCCGACCTCGGCCGTGGACGCCCATACCGAGGCGGCGGTCGCGGCCCGGCTGCACGCCGCCCGCACGGGCCGTACGACGGTCGTCACCACCGCCTCCCCGCTGCTGCTCGATCAGGCCGACGTGGTGTGCTTCCTCGTCGACGGCAAGGTCAGCGCGGTCGGCCGGCACCGCCAACTCCTCGACGACGTCCCCGCGTACCGCCGTCTGGTGGCCCGCGACGAGGACGAGGGAGAGGCAGAGGCAGAGGAAGACGACGGGGAAGCGCACGAGGACCAGGACGGAGGGGCCGCGTCATGACGTCATCGGCGGCACACACCACCTCACCCGGCGCGCACGGGCTTCCCGTGGCCGGGCCGGCCGCGACCCGGCGGGCCGCGCTGCGGCTGGTGCGCCGGGACGGCCGGGCATTCGCGCTGATGCTGGTGCTGAACGCGCTGGCGGCCGGCGCCGGGCTGGCCGGTCCGTGGTTGCTGGGGCGGATCGTGGACACGGTCCGGGACGGCGGCGGGGTGGCGGCGGTGGACCGGCTGGCGCTGGTCATCCTGGTGTGCGCGGTGGCCCAGTTGCTGCTGGCACGGCAGGCCCGGTACGTCGGCCACCGCTTCGGGGAACGGGCCGCGGCGCGGATCCGGGAGGGTTACGTCGACCGGGCGCTGGCGCTGCCGGCCGCGGTCGTGGAGCGGGCCGGGACCGGCGATCTGACGGCCCGCGGCACGACGGACGTCACGTCGGTCGGGCGGACGCTGCGGGACGCCGCGCCGGAGGTCTCGGTCGCGGCCGTCCAGGCGCTGTTCCTGCTCGGTGCCGTGGTGGTGGTCGCTCCGCTGCTCGGGCTGTGCACGCTGGGGCTGCTGGGCGGACTGCTGGCGGTCCGCTGGTATCTGCGCCGGGCGCACCGGGCGTACCTCGCGGAGGGCGCGGCGACCTCGGAACTGGCCGAGCTGCTGGCCGCCACCGCCGCGGGAGCCCGGACCGTGGAGGCGCTGGGCCTGCAGGAGCGCCGGTGGGCGGCGGGCGAGCGGGCGATCGAGGAGTGCCGCCGCACGCGGCTGCGGACGCTGTTCCTGCGCAGTGTGCTGCTGCCCGCCGTGGATGTCGGCCATGTCCTGCCGGTGGCCGGTGTGCTGCTGGCCGGCGGGGCCCTGGTGGGGCGGGACGGTGTCGGGCTGGGCGCGGTGGTCGCCGCGGCGCTGTATTTGCGGCAGCTGTCCGAGCCGCTGGACACGGTTCTGCTGTGGCTGGAGCAACTGCAGAGCAGCGGTGCGGCGTTCGCCCGCGTCGAGGGGCTGGGGACGGTGCCGGACGCCCGGGAGGCGGTCGCCGGCGCCGGTCCGGTGCCCGCCGGGGACCGGATCGAGGTCCGTGGCGTGCACTACGCCTACCCCACCGGCGGTGACGGGCCGGCCGGGGCGGCGGACCGGGGTGCCGGGGACGTCCTGCACGGCGTCACCCTCACCGTCCGCCCCGGTGAACGGCTGGCGCTGGTGGGTCCCTCCGGGGCCGGGAAGTCCACGCTGGGGCGGCTGCTGGCCGGCATCGAGGCGCCGCGCCGCGGGTCGGTGACGGTCGGCGGGGTGCCGGTCGCCGGGCTGGATCCGGAGGTGCTGCGGCAGCACGTGGTCCTGGTCACCCAGGAGCACCACGTGTTCCTGGGCAGCGTCCGCGACAACCTCCGGCTGGCCGCGCCCGGTGCCGGGGACGGCGAGCTGCGGGCCGCGCTGGCGGCCGTCGGGGCCGGCTGGGCCGGGGAGCTGCCGGCCGGCCTGGACACCGAGCTGGGTCCGGGCGGTCACCGCCTCGACGGCGCGCAGTCCCAGCAACTGGCGCTGGCCCGGGTGGTGTTGGCCGACCCGCACACGGTGATCCTGGACGAGGCGACGGCGCTGCTCGATCCGCGTACCGCGCGGCACACCGAGCGGGCGCTGGCCGCCGTGCTCGCGGGCCGTACGGTCATCGCCGTCGCGCACCGGCTGCACACCGCGCACGACGCGGACCGGGTCGCCGTCATGGAGGCCGGCCGGCTGGCCGAACTCGGCACCCACGACGAGCTGGTGGCGGCCGGTGGTGCGTATGCGGCGCTCTGGCGCTCCTGGCACGGGGGGCGGCCGTGACGGCGATCACCCCTCGTCCGGATTCCGGACGTCGATTTCGCGCAACGGACGTTTTCCGGCCAATTACTTGAACGGACCCTGACAACCAGCCAGCCGTGGTGGGACTCTTCCCCGCAGTCGCCGCACGGTCCCCACAGCACCACGCCATGCGGCAGCGGGCTTCCCCTGCACGATCCGTTCCACCAGTACGTCGCACCTCTTGCGTACGTCTCCCCCCACACGCTCCAAGTGTTCTGCCTCGATCTGCCCGGACGGCCGTTGGGTCGCCCGGTCCCCCTCGGCCGCACCGTCACGTAGCGGCCACCGCAGAAGGAGTCAGTGTGAGACGCACCCCCCATGGACGCGCCGTCGCGACCGGCGCACTGGTCGCCGTCACCGCGATGCTGGCCGTCGGAGTCCAGGCCGGCACCGGCACGGCGGCCGCCCCGCGGCCCGGCACCGCGCACGCCGTACCCGATCCGGGCGCACTGCCGGCCAAGCTGTCCCCGTCCCAGCGTGCGGAGCTGATACGGGCGGCCGGCGCCACCACCGCCAAGACGGCCCGCGAGCTCAAGCTCGGCGCCAAGGAGAAGCTGGTCGTCAAGGACGTCTCGAAGGACGCCAACGGCACGGTCCACACGCGCTACGAGCGCACCTACGCCGGACTGCCGGTGCTCGGCGGCGACCTCGTCGTGCACGAGAGCAAGGGCGGCACGCTCAAGGGCGTCACCAAGGCCGTCCGTTCGCAGCTGAAGGTCGCGAGCACCACCGCCAAGATCACTCCGGCCGCGGCCGCCGCGAAGGCCGTCTCCGCGGCGAAGACCCTCGGGTCGAAGAAGACCGCTCCGGCAAAGGCGCCCCGCAAGGTGATCTGGGTCGCCGACGGCAAGCCGCGGCTGGCCTTCGAGACCGTGGTCGGCGGGCTGCAGGACGACGGCACGCCCAACCAGCTGCACGTCGTCACGGACGCCACCACCGGCGCCGAGATCTACCGCTACCAGGGCATCGAGACCGGTATCGGCAACAGCGAGTACAGCGGCAAGGTCACCATCGGCACGTCGGGTTCGGCGCCGAACTTCTCGATGACCGACTCCACCCGCGGCAACCACAAGACCTACGACCTCAAGCACGGGTCGTCCGGCACCGGGACGCTGTTCACCGACGCGGACGACACCTGGGGCGACGGTACGCCGCAGAACACCCAGACCGCGGGCGTGGACGCCGCCTACGGCGCCCAGGAGACCTGGGACTACTACAAGAACGTGCACGGCCGCAGCGGCATCAAGGGCGACGGCGTGGGCGCCTACTCCCGCGTTCACTACGGCAACAGCTACGTCAACGCGTTCTGGGACGACGGCTGCTTCTGCATGACCTACGGCGACGGCAGCGGCAACGCGGCCCCGCTGACCGCCCTCGACGTGGCGGGCCACGAGATGTCGCACGGCGTCACCTCGAACACCGCGGGCCTCAACTACAGCGGCGAGTCCGGCGGTCTGAACGAGGCCACCTCGGACATCTTCGGCACGGCCGTGGAGTTCTACGCCAACAACCCGGCCGACCCCGGTGACTACCTCATCGGCGAGAAGATCGACATCAACGGCGACGGCACCCCGCTGCGCTACATGGACAAGCCCAGCAAGGACGGCGCCTCCGCGGACTACTGGTCGAGCGGCGTCGGCAACAAGGACGTGCACTACTCGTCCGGCGTCGCCAACCACTTCTTCTACCTGCTCTCCGAGGGCAGCGGCCCGAAGGACATCGGCGGCGTCCACTACGACAGCCCGACCTTCGACAACCTTCCGGTGCCGGGCATCGGCCGGGCCAACGCCGAGAAGGTGTGGTTCAAGGCGCTCAGCCAGTACATGACCGCCACCACCAACTACGCGGACGCCCGCACCGCCACGCTGAAGGCGGCCGCTGACCTGTTCGGCCAGGGCAGCGCCTCGTACAACACGGTCGCCAACACCTGGGCGGCGGTCAACGTCGGCTCCCGTGTCCCGGACGGCGGCGGGGTCACCGTCACCAACCCGGGCAACCAGACCAGCACCGTCGGCCAGGCCGCGAGCCTGCAGATCAAGGCCACCAGCGGCACCGCGGGCGCGCTGTCGTACGCGGCGAGCGGGCTGCCCTCCGGGCTGTCCATCAACGCGAGCACCGGTCTGATCTCCGGGACGCCGACCACGGCCGGCACGTCCAACGTGACGGTGACGGTCACCGACTCCGCGAAGAAGACCGGAACCACCTCCTTCACCTGGACGGTCAACGCGACCGGCGGCGGCAACGTCTTCGAGAACTCCGCCGATGTGCAGATCCCGGACGCGGGCGCGGCGGTCACCTCGCCGATCAGCGTCAGCCGCAGCGGCAACGCCTCCAGCACGCTGAAGGTCGGCGTGGACATCGTCCACACCTACCGCGGTGACCTGGTCATCGACCTGATCGCCCCGGACGGCACGGCCTACCGGCTGAAGAACTCCAACCCGTACGACTCCGCGGCGAACGTGAACACCACGTACACCGTCAACGCCTCCTCGAAGGCGGCGAGCGGCACCTGGAAGCTGCGCGTCCAGGACGTCTACTCGCAGGACTCCGGTTACATCAACGGCTGGAAGCTGACGTTCTGATCCGGCGAGAGCACTCAGCCGTCACCTTGGTGTGACATAGCCGGGCCGGTCGCCGGGAAGACGGGCAACTGACCTGGTGAGCAGGGAAATTGGGCGTCGTCCCCGGTAATCCGGGGGCGGCGCCCGCCTCCGTTATGCGGACACCGATCACCTCAGTGCGGACGATTTTCGGCCAACCTGTGAACAGGCTCCTGACATGCTCGCGTTCAGCTGGCAGTGTTCCGGACGCGAGTCACACCCGCATCGCTTTGCACCCCCACCACTTGGCAAAGTTGAAGGAGCACGCGTGGCCCCCCACATATCCCGCAAGACCCGTGTGACCGGTGGCGCCCTTGCGGCCGCCGCCCTGCTGGCGGCGGGCATCACCGTCGGTACGGCCGGCGCCTCGCCGGCCCCGGCCCCCCACAAGGACGCCTCCCCCCTCCAGCTCAGCGCCTCGCACCGCGCGGAACTCCTGCGCGACGCGGACGGCACCAAGGCGCAGACCGCGAAGGCCCTCGGCCTCGGCGGTCAGGAGAAGCTGGTCGTCAAGGACGTCATCAAGGACGCCGACGGCACCACCCACACCCGTTACGACCGCACCTTCGCCGGACTTCCGGTGCTGGGCGGTGACCTGGTCGTGCACACCGCCAAGGGCGGCGCGATCAAGTCGACCACCAAGTCGACGCAGAAGAGCATCAAGGTGGCCTCCACCACCGCCAGGATCGCCCCCCAGGCCGCCGCGAAGTCGGCCCAGGGCACCGCGGTGAAGTCGCTCGCCGCCAAGAAGGCCGCCACCGCGCAGACCCCGAAGAAGGTCGTCTGGGCCGCCTCCGGTTCGCCGGTCCTGGCCTACGACACCGTCGTCAAGGGCGTCCAGAAGGACGGCACCCCCAGCCGGCTGCACGTCATCACCGACGCCAACACCGGCAAGAAGCTCTTCCAGTACGACGAGATCCACACCGGCAAGGGCGAGAGCGAGTACAGCGGCAGCGTCGAGCTGGGCACCAAGAAGGAGGGCAGCGGCTTCACCCTGACCGACGACGGTCGCGGTGGCCACAAGACCTCCAACCTGGGGAACAGCGAGTCCGGTGACGGCAAGGCCTTCACGGACGACGACGACGCCTGGGGCACCGGCAAGCCCGACGACCCGCAGACCGCGGCCGTCGACGCCCACTACGGTGCGGCCCTGACCTGGGACTACTACAAGACCGTGCACGGCCGCAGCGGCATCAAGGGCGACGGCAAGGGTGCCTCGTCCCGCGTCCACTACGGCAACAGCTACGTCAACGCCTTCTGGGACGACAGCTGCTTCTGCATGACGTACGGCGACGGCGAGGGCAACAAGAAGCCGCTCACCGCCATCGACGTCGCGGCGCACGAGATGTCGCACGGTGTCACCTCCGCCACCGCCAACCTCACCTACAGCGGTGAGTCCGGCGGCCTCAACGAGGGCACCTCGGACATCTTCGGCACCTCGGTCGAGTTCTACGCCAAGAACGACAAGGACCCGGGCGACTACCTCATCGGCGAGAAGATCGACATCAACGGTGACGGCACCCCGCTGCGCTACATGGACAAGCCGTCCAAGGACGGCCAGTCGAAGGACAACTGGGACTCCAACACCGGCAACCTCGACCCGCACTACTCCTCGGGCGTCGCCAACCACTTCTTCTACCTGCTGTCCGAGGGCAGCGGCCCGAAGGAGATCGGTGGCGTCAAGTACGACAGCCCGACGGCGGACGGCAAGAAGGTCGAGGGCATCGGCCGGGACAAGGCCGAGAAGATCTGGTTCAAGGCCCTGACCGAGTACATGACCTCGAACACCGACTACAAGGCGGCCCGCGAGGCGACCATCAAGGCGGCCACCGACCTGTACAAGGCCGACAGCCCCGAGGTCAAGGGCGTCGAGGCGGCCTGGACCGGCGTCGCCGTCAAGTGACGCGACCGGCCGATGCGCACTGATCGGCCCGGGGTAACGTGACCCCGAAGCGGGCGGTGTCCGGAGACCCTCCGGACACCGCCTTCGCGCGTCCCGGGGCGATCGGCGCGCGCAACGGGGCGGAACGGGGGTCCGGATGGACGAGACGATCAGGGTGCTGCTGGCCGACGACGAGGCCCTGCTGCGGGCCGGGGTGCGCGCGATCCTCGCCACCGCGCCCGGCATCGAGGTGGTCGCGGAGGCCGGCGACGGCCGCGCGGCGGTCGACCTCGCGCTGCGGCACCGCCCCGACGTCTGCCTCCTCGACATCCGCATGCCGCGCCTGGACGGCCTGGCCGCGGCCGCCGAACTCGCCACCGCCCTCCCCGGGACCGCGGTGGTCATGCTGACCACCTTCTCGGAGGACGACCACATCGCCGGCGCGCTCGGCGCGGGCGCCGCCGGCTTCCTGCTCAAGACCGGCGATCCGCGGGAGCTCATCGCCGGGGTCCGGGCCGTCGCGGCGGGCGGCGCCTGCCTCGCCCCGTCCGTCGCCCGGCGGGTCATCTCCCATATGGCACAGGGGCAGTTGGGCCGCGGTACGGCCGCCCGGGCCCGGGTCGCCGAGCTGACCCCACGCGAACGCGAGGTGCTCGGACTGGTCGGCGCCGGGCTGTCCAACGCGGAGATCGCCCGGCGGCTCTTCCTGGTCGAGGGCACCGTCAAGGCGTACGTCAGCGCGGCCCTCGCCCGGCTGGGCGTCAAGAACCGCGTCCAGGCCGCAGTCCTCGCCTACGAGGCCGGCCTGGTCCCCACCTCGTGAGACATCTGCCGTCCCGGGCCGCACCGCGGTCCTGGACGCGGCGCACGGACGCGGGACGGCTGCGCGCCCGGCTCCCCGGCCTCGCACTGTGGCTGCTGCTGTGCGTACCGCCGCTGCTCTACGTCCTCGACGGCCTCTCAGGGCCACAGCGCTGGGCGACCCTGGCCGGCTTCCCGCTGCTCGCGCTGGCCGTGCTCGTCCGCCGGCGGGCACCGCTGGTGGCGGTCGCGGTGCCGGTCGTGCCGAGCCTGGTGCTGTCGGTGCAGCTGTTCACCGGTGCGTACTTCCTCGCCCTGGCCGTGCTCGGTCATCTCGCCGGGGTGCGGGTGGCCCGGGCCCGGCCCGCGCTGTGGTTCTTCACCGGCGTCGCGCTGGCCGGCGTACCGGTGTGCGCGCTGGCCGCCCGCACCCTGTGGCCGTGGTTCACCTTCCTGATGACGCTGCTGCTGAACGTGGTGCTGCCCTGGCTGCTGGGCCGCTACCGCCGCCAGTACGCCCAACTCGTCCGCACCGGCTGGCAGTTGGCCGACCGGATGGAGCGCGAGCAGCAGGCGGTGGCCGACCGCACCCGGCTGCGCGAACGGACCAGGATCGCCGGCGACATGCACGACTCGCTCGGCCACGAGCTGGCGCTGATCGCGCTGCGGGCCGGCGCGCTGGAGCTGGACCCGGAACTGGCCGCGGACCGCCGGGCGGCGGCCGGTGAGCTGCGGGCGGCGGCCGGTGCGGCGACCGAGCGGCTGCGGGAGATCATCGGCGTGCTGCGGACGGACGACGAGGGCGCGCCCCGGCGGTCCGCGGACGAGAGCGTGCCGGAGCTGGTGGCACGCGCCCGGGCGTCGGGGCTGACGGTGACACTGGAGCAGCCCGACGAGGCCGAGCGGCCCGACCGAGCGGAATGGCCCGACGGAGCGGAACGGCCGGGCGGGCCGGAGCAACCGGACGGGACGGAACGGGCCGGCGCGGAACAGGCCGGGGCGGCCGGCCTGCCCGGCATGACCGGACCCGCCGTGCACCGGCTCGTCCAGGAGGCGCTCACCAACGCCGCCAAGCACGCCCCGGGCGCGGCCGTCCGGGTGCGGATCGAGCGGGCGGAGGGGCAGCTTCGGGTCACCGTCACCAACGCCGCGCCGCCGCCCGGCCCCGCCCCGGCGGCGGTCTCCGGCGGCAGCGGACTGGTCGGCCTGGACGAGCGGGTACGGCTGGCGGGCGGCACCCTGCACAGCGGCCCGACCCCCGACGACGGCTTCACCGTCGCCGCCCGGCTCCCCCTCACCGGCGGCCCGCTCACCGGTTCCGACGCCGCACCCCAACCGACCGCCGCCGCCCGGGAGTTGGACCGGGCCCGGCGCCAGGTGCGGCGGCGGCTGCGCCAGACGGTGACCGTCCCGCTCGCGGTGACCGCCGCACTGCTGGTGCTGATGGGCGCCTTCGCCCTGGTCAGCACCGAGTGGACGATCCTGGACCGGGCGAGCTACGACCGGCTGCGCCCGGGCATGCCGCGCACACAGGTGGACGACCTGGTGCCGTTCTTCCACCTGGACGTCCCCCCGGAGGGCACCCCCGCGCCGCCCCACGGCTGGTCCTGCACGTACTACGGCATCGACCCCGACACCACAGCGGCCTACGAGCTGTGCTTCGCCGAGGGCCGTCTGGTCAGGAAGGCCGTGGCCCACCGCCGGGACCGCTGACACCCGGCAGCCCACCACTCCCCCATCCGGGTGTCCCGGGCGACGACCACACCGCGCACGGAGCGCCAACGCCCTTACGTGTCAAGGGAGTTGAGGAGCCCCGCGGGCCACACGCACCTCCCTACCCGCGCGTTTCCCGATATGGCCGATTCCACCCCCTCAGGCGCCCTTGTACGAGATCCCTCCTGGAGAGAGGCTGCGGTGTGGCGCCGACCGGCCGCGGCGCGACACCGGTACTTCCGCACACCGCAACTCCGCTGTGATCACACCTGAGTTGAGGAGGCGAACGCCGATCGTGTCCGCCCAGCTCCGCAGCCGTCCGCACCGAGGTGGCCGGGTGTCCGCGAGGCCGCACCGGGCCCCTGGTGACGTACCAGACGTTCACATTCCGCCCGAGTTCATGTCCGCCGGTCGAGGGAAGGCTCATCGAGTACGCCCCGGCCGGCCGTGTTCTCCGCCAGCCGGGTGAAGCGGACAGGAGCCCCACGCCCGCACCCGGTCCCCTTCCCGTGGAGCGGATACAAAGGACAAAACCCCGCAAAGCGTCACAAGCCCCCAGGTGAGCCCATGATCGGTCGCATCCCTGTTCTGGACATCCGCCCGCAGATCGATTGCGGCCGCCGCCCGGCGAAGGCCGTGGTGGGCGAGACCTTCGAGGTCTCGGCCACGGTCTTCCGCGAAGGCCATGACGCGGTCGCGGCCAATGTGGTGCTGCGCAATCCCGCCGGCCGCTGCGGACCCTGGACACCGATGCAGGAACGGGCGCCCGGCACCGACCGCTGGAGCGCCGAGGTCACCCCGGACATCGAGGGCCGCTGGACCTTCACCGTCGAGGCCTGGTCGGACCCGCTGGCCACCTGGCGCAAGCACGCCGCCGTCAAGATCCCGGCGGGCATCGACACCGAGCTGGTCCTCGCCGAGGGCGCCGAGCTGCACGAGCGGGCGGCCGCCGACGTCCCCAAGAGCGACGGCCGGGAGGCGGTGCTGGCCGCCGTGGACGCCCTGCGCGACCCGAAGCTGCCCGCCGCCACCCGGCTCGCCGCCGCGCTCGCCCCGCAGGTCGTCGAGGCCCTGGGCCGCCACCCGCTGCGCGAACTGCTCACCGTCTCGCGCCCGATGCCGCTGGTCGTCGAGCGCCGCCGGGCCCTGTACGGCTCGTGGTACGAACTCTTCCCGCGCTCCGAGGGCGCCAAGGTCACCCCGAACGGCACGGCCGTCAGCGGCACCCTGCGCACCGCCGCCGAACGCCTCCCGGCGGTGGCCGCCATGGGCTTCGACGTCGTCTACCTCCCGCCCGTCCACCCCATCGGCACGTCCTTCCGCAAGGGCCCCAACAATGCCCTGTCGGCCGGCCCGGACGACGTCGGCTCCCCCTGGGCGATCGGCTCGGCGGCCGGCGGGCACGACGCGCTCCACCCCGACCTGGGCACCTTCGAGGACTTCGAGCACTTCGTGCGCACCGCCCGCGACCTGCGGATGGAGGTCGCCCTGGACTTCGCGCTGCAGTGCTCCCCGGACCACCCCTGGGTCACCCTGCACCCGCAGTGGTTCCACCACCGCTCCGACGGCTCGATCGCGTACGCCGAGAACCCGCCGAAGAAGTACCAGGACATCTATCCGCTCGCCTTCGACGCCGACTTCCGCGGGCTGGTCCGCGAGACCGAGCGGCTGCTGCGCTTCTGGATGGGCAAGGGCGTACGGATCTTCCGGGTGGACAATCCGCACACCAAACCGGTGGCCTTCTGGGAGAAGGTCATCGGCGACATCAACCGCACCGATCCGGACGTGCTCTTCCTCGCCGAGGCGTTCACCCGCCCCGCGATGGTGCACACCCTCGCCCAGATCGGCTTCCAGCAGTCGTACACGTACTTCACCTGGCGCAACACCAAGCAGGAGCTGACCGAGTACCTCACCGAGCTGTCCGGCGGGTCCGCCGCCTATCTGCGGCCCAACTTCTTCGTCAACACCCCGGACATCCTCAACGCCTACCTCCAGGAGGGCGGCCGCCCCGCCTTCGAGATCCGTGCCGTGCTGGCCGCCACCCTGTCCCCCACCTGGGGCGTCTACGCCGGATACGAGCTCTGCGAGTCGACCCCGGTACGCCCCGGCAGCGAGGAGTACCTCGACTCGGAGAAGTACCAACTCAGGCCGCGCGACTGGGACGCGGCGGCGAAGCAGGGGCGTACCATCGCCCCGCTGATCACCGCCCTGAACCGCATCCGCCGCCGGCACCCTGCCCTGCAGCAGCTCCGCAATCTGCACTTCCATCCCGTGGACAACGACGCCGTGCTCGCGTTCTCCAAGCGCGCGGGCCACGGCGCCGGGACGGACACGGTGCTCACGGTGGTCAACCTCGACCCGCACCACACCCACGAGGCGACGGTGTCGTTGGACATGCCGGAACTCGGCCTCGGCCGGCACGAGTCCTTCCCGGTGCGCGACGAGCTCACCGGCGATACCTACCACTGGGGCAGGGACAACTATGTGCGCCTGGAGCCGGGCCGCTCGCTCGCGCCCGCCCATGTGCTGTCGCTGCGACCGTCCTCACCGATCGGAGGGTCACCCAATTGATCGTCAATGAGCCTGTCCCCGACACGTTCGAGGACACCCCGGCCAAGGACCGCGATCCCGACTGGTTCAAACGGGCCGTCTTCTACGAAGTCCTGGTGCGCTCGTTCCAGGACAGCAACGGCGACGGCATCGGTGACCTCAAGGGCCTCACCGCGAAGCTCGACTACCTGCAGTGGCTGGGGGTGGACTGCCTCTGGCTGCCCCCGTTCTTCAAATCGCCGCTGCGGGACGGTGGTTACGACGTCGCCGACTACACCGCGGTGCTCCCCGAATTCGGCGATCTGGCGGACTTCGTGGAATTCGTGGACGCCGCACACCACCGCGGCATGCGGGTCATCATCGACATGGTGATGAACCACACCAGCGACCAGCACCCGTGGTTCCAGGAATCACGCAACGACCCGAACGGCCCCTACGGCGACTATTACGTCTGGGCGGACGACGACAAGCAGTACGCCGACGCCCGGATCATCTTCGTCGACACCGAGGCCTCCAACTGGACCTTCGATCCGGTCCGCAAGCAGTACTACTGGCACCGTTTCTTCTCCCACCAGCCGGACCTCAATTACGAGAACCCGGCGGTCCAGGAGGAGATGATCTCCGCCCTGCGCTTCTGGCTGGACCTGGGCATCGACGGCTTCCGGCTCGACGCGGTGCCGTACCTCTACGCCGAGGAGGGCACCAACTGCGAGAACCTGCCCGCCTCGCACGCCTTCCTCAAGCGGGTCCGCACCGAGATCGACAAGCACTATCCGGACACCGTGCTGCTGGCCGAGGCCAATCAGTGGCCGGAGGACGTCGTCGACTACTTCGGTGATTACGGGGTCGGCGGCGACGAATGCCATATGGCGTTCCATTTCCCGGTCATGCCGCGCATCTTCATGGCGGTGCGCCGCGAATCGCGCTATCCGGTCTCGGAAATCCTCGCCAAGACCCCGGCGATCCCGTCCGGCTGCCAGTGGGGCATCTTCCTGCGCAACCACGACGAGCTGACCCTCGAAATGGTCACGGACGAAGAGCGGGACTACATGTACGCGGAGTACGCCAAGGACCCGCGGATGCGGGCCAACATCGGCATCCGCCGCCGGCTGGCCCCGCTGCTCGACAACGACCGCAACCAGATCGAGCTGTTCACCGCCCTGCTGCTGTCGCTGCCCGGTTCGCCGATCCTCTACTACGGCGACGAGATCGGCATGGGCGACAACATCTGGCTCGGCGACCGCGACGCGGTCCGCACCCCGATGCAGTGGACCCCGGACCGCAACGCCGGGTTCTCCTCCTGCGACCCGGGCCGGCTGTTCCTGCCGACCATCATGGACCCGGTCTACGGCTACCAGGTCACCAACGTCGAGGCCGCGATGAGTTCGCCGTCCTCGCTGCTGCACTGGACCCGCCGGATGATCGAGATCCGCAAGCAGAACCCGGCATTCGGCCTCGGCAGCTACACCGAGCTGTCCTCCACCAACCCGGCGGTGCTGGCCTTCCTGCGGGCCTCGAAGGGCACCGGCGGCGCGGACGACGACCTGGTGCTGTGCGTCCACAACTTCTCCCGCTTCGCCCAGCCGACCGAGCTGGACCTGCGGGCGTTCAGCGGCCGCCATCCGGTGGAACTCATCGGCGGCGTCCGTTTCCCGGCCATCGGGGAACTTCCGTACCTGCTCACCCTCGCGGGCCACGGCTTCTACTGGTTCCGGCTGCGCAGAAACGCCACCTAGTGCCCCGGCCCTGACCGGGCACGGGCACCGAGCACCCCGCCCGTACGCGGCCGTATACCGCGTACGGGCGTTTTTTGACCTTTCGCTCGGGCAGTCTCCTTACTACCGCACGGGCCGGGTGAGCCCTCGGTGGTCCCCGGTTCGAGGGGGACCGCCGCGCAGCGGACACGCGCACCGGCACGACCGCTGCCGCGATCCCGACACCCCCGCCGGGAGGATCTTCACACCCTCCGTCCGGGGGTACCGCCACCGCGCCACCGCACAGTGAAGGCCGTATTCCGGGACACTTTGCCCTACCTGTCGTGTGCCCGGGGAAAGGACGCGACGCCATGTCGGACACCGCCCCGACCCGTGCCACCCGTAACACCCCTGACCACCGTCCGCTCGTCACCGCCCCCGATCTGCTCTCCTCACTGGCACCACTGCTCGCCGAATGGGTTCCCCGCCAGCGCTGGTTCGCCGGCAAGGGACGGCTGCTCACCGGCTTCTCCCTGCTGTCCGCGACCGAGCTGCTGCCGTGCACCGGCGACGGGACCTCGCCCGGTCTGCTGCAGCTGCTGGTCCGGGCCCAGCAGAGCTCCCCGCCGAGCCGCACCCCGGCCGGCGGGGACCGCTACCAGCTGCTGCTCGGGGTGCATCCGGCGCCGCCGCCCCAGCTGGCACCGGCGGTGATCGGCCGGCCCGGCGGCGGCCCGCTGCGCGGCCGGGTGGTCTACGACGCGCTGCTGGACAACCGGCTCTGCGGGCTGCTGCTGGAACGGCTGCGGATCCCCGGGCGACTGGGGGGCCTGCGGTTCTGCCGCGAACCCGACGCGGACATCCCCTCCGGCCTGCCGGCCCGGCCGATCGCCGTCGAGCAGTCCAACTCCTCGATCGTGTACGGGGATTCGTTCATCCTGAAGGTCTTCCGGCGGGTCGAGCCGGGCATCAACCCCGATCTGGAACTGCCCCGGGCACTGGCGGACGCCAAGTGCGCCCGGGTGCCGGCGCCGGCCGCGTGGTTCGAGTCGGCGGTCGCCGAGGAGAACGGCGAGGCGACCACGCTGGGCGTGCTCCAGCCGTTCCTGCCCCGCTCGGCGGACGGCTGGCAGCTGGCGCTCAACGCGCTGGCCGTCCGCGCCGACTTCACCGGCTCGGCCCGGGCGCTCGGGCACGCGACCGCGGAGGTGCACACCGCGCTGGCCCAGACGCTGCCGACCACCGAGCTGCGCCGCCCGCAGCTCGACCTGATCGCGGCGCAGATGATCGAGCGGCTGGAGGCCACCGCCCGGGCCGTCCCCGTGCTCCAGCCCTACCGCGCGCGGCTGCGCACCGCCTTCGACGCGCTGGCCGCCGTCGGGCACGACGGCCGCAGCTGGGCCGCCCAGCGCATCCACGGCGATCTGCACCTGGGCCAGACGCTGCGCTCCGCCGACGAGGGCCGCTGGTCGCTGATCGACTTCGAGGGCGAACCGGCCCGCCCGCTGGCCGAGCGGCGCAAGCTGCAGCCCGCGGTGCGGGACGTCGCGGCGATGCTGCGGTCCTTCGACTACGCGGCGCGCAGCGGGCCGGCCGGCGCGGACCCCTGGGCGCTGGAGTGGGCCCGGCGCACCCGGGCCGCGTACTGCCTGGGCTACGCCGAGGCCGGCGGGCTCGATCCGCGCTCCGCGCCCGAGCTGATGCGGGCCTACGAGACCGACAAGGCGGTCTACGAGGTGCTCTACGAGGCCCGGCACCGTCCCGACTGGCTGTCCGTGCCGATGGCCGCCGTCCGGCGGCTGGCGGCGGGCGGCGAACCGGCCGTGGGCGTGGACGGGACCGGCCCGCCCTGACCCGGCCTCCCTGACCCGACGACGCGATCCCGCCCCGCCCGCCGACGTCCCCGACGCACCGCCGACGCCCCGCCCCCGAGGAGGCCCCGCCCGTGACCGCCGCCCCACCGCCGTCCCGCCCCACCCCTGGCGACCCCCCGTCCACGCCGGACGCGACCGCCGAGAGCGCGACCGGGGCCGCCGCCCCCGGCACCGGGACCGCGGCCCCCGGCAGCCCCGGCGCCCCGGCGTCCGGCACCCGTCCGCCCGCGCCCCGGGAGGCGGCCGCCGGTCCCGCCCGGCCGGCCGGGACCGCGTCCGGAGCGGCGCGGCAGCCCGCGCCTGCCCGGCCGGGCAGCGGCGGCCGCGGAGTACGGGCCGCCACCCCGCTGTCGGACGAGGACCGCGGCCGGCTGCTGGCCGGCGCGCACCACGACCCGCACGCGCTGCTCGGCGCCCACCCGGTGCGCGGCGGGCTGCTCGTCCGTACCCTGCGGCCCTTCGCGAGCGGTGTCACCGTCCTGGCGGACGGGCTGCGCGCCGAACTGCACCCCGAGGGCGACGGGCTGTTCGCCGGTGTGCTGCCGCTGCGCACCGTCCCGGAGTACCAGCTGCTGGTCGACTACGGCGAGAGCGCCGCGACCGTGCACGACCCGTACCGCTTCCTGCCCGCGCTGGGCGAACTCGACCTGCACCTGTTCGGCGAGGGCCGGCACGAGCAGCTCTGGCAGGCGCTGGGCGCCCACGTCATGGACCACCAGGGCGTGACCGGCACCCGCTTCACCGTGTGGGCGCCCAACGCGCAGGGCGTCCGCGTCGTCGGCAACTTCAACTACTGGGACGGCACCGGCCACCCGATGCGGTCACTGGGGTCCTGTGGTGTCTGGGAGCTGTTCCTGCCGGGCCTCGGCGAGGGGGAGCTGTACAAGTTCGAGATCACCCGGCCGGACGGCTCGCGGACGGTACGGGCCGACCCGATGGCCCGGCGGACCGAGTGCCCGCCCGCCACCGCCTCGGTCGTGCACACCTCACGGCACCGCTGGCAGGACGACGACTGGATGGCGCACCGCGGCCGACGCCCGGTCCACCAGGCGCCGTTCTCCGTCTACGAGGTGCACCTGGCGTCCTGGCGCCCCGGCCTCACCTACCGGCAGCTCGCCGCGCAGCTGCCCGCCTACGTCAAGGACCTGGGCTTCACCCACGTCGAGTTCATGCCGGTCGCCGAGCACCCCTTCGGCGGTTCCTGGGGCTACCAGGTGACCGGCTTCTACGCGCCGACGGCCAGGATGGGCACGCCCGACGACTTCAAGTTCCTGATCGACGCCCTGCACCGGGCGGGCATCGGCGTGCTGATGGACTGGGTGCCGGCGCACTTCCCGCGCGACGACTGGGCGCTGGCGGAGTTCGACGGGCGGCCGCTGTACGAGCCGCAGGACCCGTCCCGGGCCGCGCACCCCGACTGGGGCACCCTGGAGTTCGACTACGGCCGCACCGAGGTCCGTAATTTCCTGGTGGCCAACGCGGTGTACTGGTGCGAGGAGTTCCACATCGACGGGCTGCGGGTGGACGCGGTCGCCTCGATGCTCTACCTGGACTACTCCCGCGAGGACGGCGGCTGGACCCCGAACGTCAACGGCGGCCGGGAGAACCTCGACGCGGTCGCCTTCCTCCAGGAGATGAACGCCACGGTCTACCGGCGCTGCCCCGGCGTCGTCACCATCGCCGAGGAGTCCACCGCCTGGGACGGCGTCACCCGGGCCACCCACCACGTCGGGCCCGGCGGCTTCGGCGGTCTGGGCTTCGGCCTGAAGTGGAACATGGGCTGGATGCACGACTCGCTCGGTTACGTCTCCAAGGAGCCGGTGCACCGCAAGTACCACCACGGCGAGATGACCTTCTCGATGATCTACGCCTACTCCGAGAACTACGTGCTGCCGATCTCGCACGACGAGGTGGTGCACGGCAAGCAGGCGCTGGTGTCGAAGATGCCCGGGGACTGGTGGCAGCAGCGCGCCAACCACCGGGCCTACCTGGGCTTCATGTGGGCCCACCCGGGCAAGCAACTCCTCTTCATGGGACAGGAGTTCGCGCAGGGCGCGGAGTGGGCGGAGAGCCACGGCCCGGACTGGTGGCTGCTCGACCCGTCGTACGAGGCCGAGCCGGACCACCGGGGCGTGCGCGATCTGGTCCGGGACCTGAACCGGCACTACGTCGCGACCCCGGCGCTGTGGGAGCGGGACACCGAACCGGCCGGTTTCCAGTGGATCGACGGGGACGCGAGCGAGGACAACGTCTTCTCGTTCCTCCGCTTCGCCGCCGACGGTGCCCCGCTGGTGTCGGTCACCAACTTCTCGCCGGTGGTCCGGCACGCGTACCGGACCGGCGTCCCGGACGACGTCCCGGCCTGGCGCGAGGTGCTCAACACCGACGCGCCGCGCTACGGCGGCAGCGGCGTGGCCAACCCCGATCCGGTGAAGACCGAAACCGTCCCCTGGAACGGGCGGACCAGCTCCGTCTCGCTGGTGCTGCCGCCGCTGGCCACGATCTGGCTCCGGCCGGCGTAGGCATTCCTGCCGACCGCCGAAGGGCGGACGCCGCGACCGGCGTCCGCCCTTCTCGCCTTCTGGGGGTCAGACCGTGGCGGACTCCTTCGGACCGCCGTCCCGGGGGCTCGCGATGACGGCGGGCGGCGCCGGTTCCGCGGCCGGGCCGTGCGCGTCGACGGACAGCGTCTTCTCGTCGAACGGGACCCGGCCGGCCAGCACCTCGGCCGCCCGGGACTTGTCGATCTCCTTGGTCCAGGTGCCGATGAGCACGGTGGCGACCGCGTTGCCCGCGAAGTTGGTCAGCGCCCGGGCCTCGCTCATGAAGCGGTCGATGCCGACGATCAGGCCGACGCCGTCGACCAGTTCGGGGCGGTGCGACTGCAGCCCGCCGGCCAGCGTGGCCAGGCCCGCGCCGGTGACCCCGGCGGCCCCCTTGGATGCGATGATCATGAAGACCAGCAGCGAGACCTGCTGTCCGAGCGAGAGCGGCTTGCCCATCGCCTCGGCCACGAACAGCGAGGACATCGTCAGGTAGATCGCGGTGCCGTCGAGGTTGAAGCTGTAGCCGGTCGGGACGGTGATGCCGACCACCGGCTTGCTGACGCCCAGGTGCTCCATCTTCGCGATCAGCCGGGGCAGCGCCGACTCCGAGGAGGACGTCGACAGGATCAGCAGGAACTCCCGGGCGAGGTACTTCAGCAGCAGGAAGATGTTGATCCCGGCGACCAGCCGGAGCAGCGCGCCGAGCACCACGATCACGAAGAGCAGACAGGTGAGGTAGAAGCCGGCCATGATGATGGCCAGCGACTTCAGCGCGTCCAGGCCGGTCTCGCCGACCACCGCCGCGATCGCGCCGAAGGCACCCACCGGCGCCGCCCACATGATCATGGCCAGGACCCGGAAGACCAGCTTCTGCAGGTGCCCGACGCCGCGCAGCACCGGCTCGCCCGCCGAGCCCAGCGCCTGCAGCGCGAAGCCGACCAGCAGCGCCACCAGCAGGGTCTGCAGCACCTCGCCCTGGGTGAAGGCCGAGACCAGCGTCTTGGGGATCATGCCGAGCAGGAAGTCGGGCAGCGATTCGGCGCTGCCCGAGGTCTGTGCGTGGCCCGCGTGCCGTACGGACTCGGTCAGGTGCAGCCCGGACCCGGGCTCCAGGACGTTCCCGACGACCAGGCCGATGGCCAGCGCGACGGTGGACATCACCATGAAGTAGCCGAGGGCCAGTCCGCCCACCGCTCCGACCTTGGCGGCCTTACGGACCGAGCCGACGCCCAGCACGATGGTGCAGAAGATGACCGGCGAGATCATCATCTTGATCAGGTTCACGAACCCGGTACCGAGCGGCTTGAGCTCGACGGCGACACCGGGGGCTGCGAAGCCCACGATGATGCCGAGGAGCACCGCCCCGATCACGGCGATGTAGAGGAAGTGGGTCCGGTCCCGCTTCACCGGCGCGGCTTCCTCGGTGGTCCCCCCGGACGGTGGGGTCTGTGCAGCCACGGCTGCCTCCTGACGGTCTACGGTCCTGCGCCTGGTCTGCGGCTCCGGCGCTCAACGAGTCCCGGTGACTATGCAGGGCCGGTGTGGCGCCCGTCACCCTTACGTGCATTTCGTTCACGCAAAAGTGACCCGGCAGACTGTTCCGTATGCGACTCCCCCGATCCCGCGGGCCCCGGTGGCCCGGCCGGCTGCGCGGTCCGCGCAGTCTGGCCGGCCAGCTCTTCGCCATGCAGGTGGTGCTGGTCGCGGCGGTCGTCGTGGGCTGCGCCGTGTTCGCGTATCTCAGTGCCGGGCGGCAGGCGGAGGAGACGGCGCGGCGGCAGGCGACCGCCGCGGCCACCGCCGTGGCCGACTCCCCGGCCGTGGTGGCGGCGGCCCGCACCAAGGACCCGACGGCCGCGCTCCAGCCGTACGCCGAGCGGCTGCGGCGGGACGCGGGGGTGGACTTCGTGGTGGTGATGGCTCCGGACGGGACCCGCTGGACGCATCCGCAGCCGTCCGCGATCGGCGGGAAGTACCTGGGGCACATCGGTCCGGCGCTGCACGGCCGGATCTTCCCGGAGACGCACATGGGGGTGCTCGGCCCGTCCGTGCGGGTGGTCGCCCCGGTCCGCGATCCGCGGGCCGGCGGCCGGATCACCGCGCTGGTCAGCTCGGGGATCACGATCAAGACGATCAGCCGGCAGCTGCGCGAGCAGGTGCTCGCGGTGGTCGGGGTGGCCGCGGCGGCGCTGGTGCTGGGCGGTGCGGGCACGTATGTGATCAACGCCCGGCTGCGCCGGCACACCCACGGCATGAACGCCCAGGAGCTCGGCCGGATGCACGACTACCACCAGGCGGCGCTGCACGCCGTGCGCGAGGGGCTGCTGATGCTGGACGGGCGGCGCAGGGTCGCGCTGATCAACGACGGCGGGCGGGAACTGCTGGGCCTCTCCGGGGACGCGGTGGGCCGGGCGGTGACCGAGCTCGGACTGCCGGAGCCGCTGACCGAGGCACTGCTGGCGTCCGGGCCGCGGGTCGACGAGCTGCATCTGACCCGCGACCGGGTGCTGGTGGTCAACTCCGCGCCGGTCTCCGGCGGCGAGCAGCGCGGCAGCGTCGTCACCCTGCGGGACCACACCGAACTGCAGGCCCTCTCCGGCGAGTTGGACTCGGTGCGGGGCTTCGCGGAAGCACTGCGTTCGCAGGCGCACGAGGCCGCCAACCGGCTGCACACGGTGGTCTCACTGATCGAGCTGGGCCGGGCCGAGGAGGCGGTCACGTTCGCCACCGCCGAGCTGGAACTGGCGCAGGCGCTGACCGACCAGGTCGTCGGGGCGGTCGCCGAGCCGGTGCTGGCCGCACTGCTGCTGGGCAAGGCCGCCCAGGCCAACGAGCGCGGGGTGGAGCTGACGCTGACGCCGGACAGCCGGATCGACGACGGGGTGCTGCCGCCCGGGCTGCCGGCCCGGGACCTGGTGACGGTGCTGGGCAACCTCCTCGACAACGCCATCGACGCCGCGGCCCCGGGCCCGGAGCACGCCCCGGCCGAACCGCCGCAGGTGCGGGTCAGCGCCCGCGCGGACGGCGGCGAGCTGCTGCTGCGGGTGGCGGACAACGGGCCGGGGGTGGCCGCGGAGGCCGCCGAGGAGATCTTCCGGCGGGGCTGGAGCACCAAGCAGGGCGCGGCCGGCCGCGGGCTGGGGCTGGCCCTGGTGCGGCAGGCGGTGCGGCGCAACGGCGGCACCGTGGCCCTGGACCGGGCGGCCGAGGGCGGCGCGCGATTCACCGTACGGCTGCCGCTGCGGACCGGGACGACGGCATGATGCGGACAGGCGGGCCGGCCGGCCCGGCCGAGGGAGGTGGGCGGCGGTGAGACCCTCCGACATCCGGGTGCTGGTCGTCGAGGACGATCCGGTGGCCGCCGATGCGCACGCGCTGTACGTCGGGCGGGTGCCCGGCTTCACCGTGTCCGGCACCGCGCACTCCATGGGCGACGCCCGCCGCCACCTCGACCAGCACCCGGTCGATCTGCTGCTGCTGGACCTGTACCTGCCCGACGGGCACGGGCTGCAGCTGGTGCGGACGCTGCGCGCGGCCGGGCACGGCGCCGACATCATCGCGGTCACCTCGGCCCGCGATCTGACGATGGTCCGGGAGGGCGTCTCGCTGGGGGTGGTGCAGTACGTGCTGAAGCCGTTCACCTTCGCCACGCTGCGGGACCGGCTCACCCGGTACGCCGAGTTCCGCGCCACCAGCGGGGAGGCCAGCGGACAGGACGAGGTGGACCGGGCGATCGCCGCGCTGCGCGCCCCGCGGCCGGCCGCGCTGCCCAAGGGGCTGACCGCGGCCACCCTGCGGGCGGTGACCGATGTGCTGCGGGCCGCCGAGCGCGGGCTGACCGCGGCCGAGGCCGCCGCCGACGTGGGCATTTCCCGGATCACCGCGCGCCGCTATCTGGAGCATCTGGTGGACGGCGGCCGGGCGGTCCGCGCGCCGCAGTACGGCCAGGTCGGCCGGCCCGAATTGCGCTACCGCTGGTCGGGCCATTGACCCACTGTGACCGGTGACTTACGTTCAGCGGGCAGCACCCCATGGTGAGTTGACAGTGAGTTGACCGTGGTCCCGCAGGAGGTCTGCCGTGCGCCCCACCGCTCCGCTGATTCTGCTCGCCGCCGCCGTCGTGGCCGCCGGGACGCTCACCGGCTGCGGCAGCGGGTCCGGGAGCGACAAGGACACCGTCAAGGTCGCCTTCATCAAGGACACCAACGCCAAGGTCACGGTCCGGGACGACTACATCCGCCTGGTGGCCCGGAAGTTCGAGAAGAACAACCCGGGCAAGAAGGTCCGGCTGATCCCGATCCAGGCGTCGGAGAACGACTATTACGCCAAGATCGAGCAGATGATGCGCTCCCCCAGGACCGCCCCCGACCTGGTCTACGAGGACACCTTCCTGGTCAACTCCGACATCAAGGCGGGGCTGTTGCGGCCGCTGGACGCCCAGGTGAGGGCCTGGGCCGACTGGCGGCAGTTCGAGCCGGCCGCGAAGGCCGCGGCCCGCGGGCAGGACGGGAAGACGTACGGCGTCCCGGACGGTACGGACACCCGCGGGCTGTGGTTCAACAAGAAGATCTTCCGCCGGGCCGGGCTGCCGGCGAACTGGCGGCCGAGGACCTGGGACGAGGTGCTGGCCGCGGCCCGGACGGTCAAGGAGAAGGTCCCCGGGGTGATCCCGCTGAACGTCTTCACCGGCAAGGGCGCGGGCGAGGCGGCCGTGATGCAGGGCTTCGAGATGCTGCTGTACGGCACGGGGCAGGACCCGCTGTACGACCCGGCGGCCAGGAAGTGGGTCACCGGCAGCAAGGGCTTCCGGGACAGCCTGGCCTTCATCGACACCGTCTACAAGGAGAAGCTCGGCCCCGACGTCTCCGACGCGCTCAGCCCCAACATCCAGACCAATGTGGCCGCCGAGCTGCTCCCCGAGGAGAAGCTGGCGATCGACCTGGACGGCTCGTGGCTGGGCCAGCAGTGGCAGAAGACCGGCGGCGGCAACCCCTGGCCGCAGTGGTCGACGACGCTGGGCCAGGCGCCGTTCCCCACGCAGCACGGTGACCCGCCGGGCAGGGTGAGCCTGGCCGGCGGCTGGACCTGGTCGATACCGCAGCGGGCCCAACAGCCCGACCTGGCATGGAAGTTGATCCAGACCTTCCAGTCGAGGGCGAACGCCCTGGAGTGGTGCGTACGGGGCGCGCAGATCTCCGTACGGAAGGACGTCGCGGCCGATCCGCGCTATCTGAAGTCCGTCCCCGGCATCGGCTTCTTCACCTCGCTGGTGAAGGTCAGCCACTTCCGTCCCGCGCTGCCCGAGTACCCGAAGGTCGCGGCGGCGATCGGGGAGGCGATGGAGGCGGTCACCGCCGACGACTCCTCCCCGGCCGGGGCGGCCAAGGACTACGACGAGGGCCTCGGTGCGCTCGTGGACGGCCGGACCGTCGCCCGGCCGTGACCGGCACCGTCGCCGGCAGCCGGGCCGCCGCCCCCGCCCGCAGCCCGCGGGCCGTCCCGGTGCGCACCCGGCTGCTGCGCTGGTCGCCGCTGCTCCCGGCCACCGTCCTGCTGCTGCTCTTCCTGGCCGGCCCGATCGCGTACTGCGTCTACCTCGCCTTCACCGACACCCAGCTGACCGGCCAGGAGTCGGCGTCCTTCGTGGGCCTGGCCAACTTCCGGCGGGCGTTCGGCGATCCGGGGTTCCGCAACGCGGTGGTGCTGACGCTGGTGTTCACGGTGGTCTCCTCGATCCTCGGGCAGAACACCCTCGGTCTGGCGCTGGCCGGTCTGATGCGGCGCGCCTCACGTCCCGTGCGGGTGCTGACCGGCGCCGTGGTGATCACCGCCTGGGTACTCCCGGAGATCGTCGCCGGTTTCCTGCTGTACACGTTCTTCGAGCGGCGCGGCACCCTGAACGCAGTGCTCTCCTGGCTCCATCTGCCCACCCAGAACTGGCTGTTCACGCTGCCGATCCTGGCGGTGTCGTTCGCCAACGTCTGGCGCGGTACGGCGTTCTCGATGCTGATCTACTCCGCGGCGCTGTCCGCGATCCCGCCGGAGGTCACCGAGTCCGCCGAGGTGGACGGCGCGGGCGGGCTGCGCCGGCTGTGGCACATCACGCTGCCGATGATCCGCCGTTCCATCGGCACGAACCTGATGCTCAACACCCTGCAGACGCTCTCCGTCTTCGGGCTGATCTGGGCGATGACCCGGGGCGGCCCGGGCAACCGCAGCCGGACGCTGCCGGTGTTCATGTACGACCAGGCGTTCCTGAAGTCGCTGATCGGCTACGGCACCGCGGTGGCGCTGTTGTTGCTGCTGGTGGGCGCGGTGTTCGCGGCCGGCTGGCTGCGCCTGATGCGCGAGGAGGTCTGACGCCGTGCCGCTGCCGCTTCCCCGGCGGGTCGTCCGCCGGCTGGCCGCCGACGCCGGGCTGCTGGCCGTCGCGGTGGCGTTCGCCGTTCCGCTGCTGTGGCTGGTGCTGGCGTCGCTGGACGCGCACGCCACGCTGCGGGTGCGGCCGCCCACCTCCCCGACGCTGGGGAACTTCTCGGCGGTGCTGACCGACGAGATCACCTTCACGCCGATGCTCAACAGCCTGCTGATCTGCGGCGGCGCCACCCTGCTCACCGTGGTCTGCGCGGCGCTGGCCGCCTATCCGCTGTCCCGCTTCCGCTCCCGCTTCGCCCGCCCGTACCTGCTGACCATCCTGTTCTCGACGTGCCTGCCGATCACCGCGGTGATGGTGCCGGTGTACGGGCTGTTCGTGCAGATCAATCTGATCGACACCCGCTACGGCACCGCGCTGTTCCTGGCCGCGGCCCAACTCCCGTTCGCCGTCTGGCTGATGAAGAACTTCATGGACGGGGTGCCGCGGGCCCTGGAGGAGGCGGCGTGGACGGACGGCGCGTCCTGGCGGCAGACCCTGCTGCGGGTGATCCTGCCGCTGATGGGGCCCGGACTCGCGGTGGTCGCCATTTACACCTTCATCATGATGTGGGGCAATTTCTTCGTGCCGTTCATGCTGCTGCTCTCCCCCGAGCAACTGCCCGCGTCGGTCAGCATTTTCAATTTCTTCGGCAATTACGGGGCCATCGCGTTCGGTGAACTCGCGGCATTCTCCCTCCTTTACTCGACACCCGTCGTGCTGCTGTACGTCCTCATTTCCCGGCGACTCGGCGGGGGTTTCGCGCTGGGCGGCGCCGTGAAGGGGTAGTGAAGGAGCGGTGGGCCGGTCGGCGCTGGTGAGCGACCGATCGGCCGGAAATCTTCACGCCCCGGCCGACAAAAACCGACCGGCTCGGAGGTTCCTACGACTTTCATCCTTGGGTTTCCACACGATAGGTGCGAAGCCACATCGTCACTTACCGTGTGCCGGTGAACACGCACGCCGGGGAGCCGCGCAGGCCCCCTTTCGACGCCACCGCCGCCCGCCGGCTCCGCGAGGCCCTCGGCATGACCCCTGCCCATGTCGCCTACGGAATTCGCGCCGCTTATGGAATTCCGGTGTCCCCGGCCACGGTGGCGTCCTGGGAATTGGGGGAAAGCGCTCCTACGGAATCCGAACTGACCGCCCTCGCCGGTGCCCTGTGGTGTGCGCCGGGCGAACTGCTGGGTGCCCCCGGCACCCTGCGCGAGTACCGCCTCGCGGCCGGCCTCGCACCGGACGCGCTCGCCCTGCGGATCGGCATGGACCCGGCCGCGTACGAACGTCTGGAGGCGGGCGGGAGGTGGGGCGGCACCGAGCGGCAGGCCGCCGCGCTGGTCGAGGCGCTGGACCTGCCGCTGCCCGCGCTGCTCCGCTTCACCGGCCAGGACGCCAGGCTCGCCGAGCTGCTGACCAGCGCCGCCACCACCCGCTGGCAGGCGTACGTCCGGCCGGTCGGCAAGCTCGTCCCGCTGCCCAAGCAGCGGATCCAGGAGGTCCTGCAGGCGCTGCACGCCGACTACCAGGCGTCGATGGCGGCCACGCTCAACTGGGGCGGCGGCGACGGGACCGGGGAGTCGGGCGAGGCGGGGCGCGCCTTCCTCGACGACATCCTGGCCGAGTTCTGGGCCCGGGCCGGCGAGCTGCCCTGACCGCACACGGCCGCGGGCCGGTGAGGCGCGCGGCCCCGGGGCCGGCGGCGCCCGGGCGACCCTGAGGGATCCCGTCGCTCCCAGGTCGTACGGCCGTCCCCCCAGAGGAGGACACCGGAGGCCGACATCACTCTTCCGATCGGCCCGGCTTTCGGTCCCTGGGGCCGACGACCGCGGTGACCTGCGCCTTCGAGAATGGGGAGGTCGCATTTCCCGTCCCCTTTCCAGGAGTCCCCGTGTCCCACCCGGCCGCCGTCCCGGGCCTGCCCGGCTCGTTCGCACCCACCCGCACCACCGGCGCCGTCGCCGCCCGCGCCACCGACCTGAGCAAGGTCTACGGCCACGGGGAGACCCGGGTGGTGGCGCTGGACTCCGTCTCCGTGGAGTTCGGCAAGGCCCGGTTCACCGCGATCATGGGCCCCTCCGGCTCCGGCAAGTCCACGCTGATGCACTGCATGGCGGGCCTGGACAAGATCTCCGGCGGTTCGGCCCGGATCGGGGACGTCGAGCTGGGCTCGCTCAACGACAAGCAGCTGACCCGGCTCCGCCGCGACAAGATCGGCTTCATCTTCCAGGCGTTCAACCTGCTGCCCACGCTCACCGCGCTGGAGAACATCACCCTCCCGATGGACATCGCGGGCCGCAAGCCCGACCGGGAGTGGGTCAGCGCGGTCATCGAGACCGTCGGGCTGGGCGGGCGGCTGGCGCACCGGCCGGCCCAGCTCTCCGGCGGCCAGCAGCAGCGGGTCGCGGTGGCCCGGGCACTGGCCGCCCGGCCGGAGATCATCTTCGCCGACGAGCCGACCGGCAACCTCGACTCCCGCTCCGGCGCCGAGGTGCTGGGCTTCCTGCGCGAGTCGGTGCGGGCGATGGAGCAGACCGTGGTGATGGTCACCCACGACCCGGTCGCGGCCGGCTATGCGGACCGGGTGGTCTTCCTGGCCGACGGCCGGATCGTCGAGGAGCTGCACGACCCGACCGCGGACGCGGTGCTCGACCGCATGCGGCTGTTCGACGCCAAGGGCCGGACCAGCTGACCGAGGGCCGGACGAGCCGACGCGGCCCCGCCCGCCCCCTTACGTATCCCGAGCCCCCGGACCCAGGACTGACACCACCACCATGCTGCGAACCGCACTGCGCAACGTCCTTGCGCACAAAGCCCGTTTGCTGATGACCGCCCTCGCGGTACTGCTCGGCGTCGCCTTCGTCGCCGGCACCCTGATCTTCAGCGACACCGTCGGCGAGGCCGTCAAGAACGCCTCCGCCAAGAACCTCAAGGACGTGGCCGTCTCCGTCCAGGCCATCGACGACGCCCCCGAAGGCCCCGGTGCCGCCGACGCCGCCAAGGACGGCAAGCGGGCCACCGCCCTCGACGACCGGCTGGCGGACCGGATCCGCGCGCTGCCGGGCGTGGCCGCGGTACGGCCGGACGTCACCGGCCAGGCCACCCTCGCCGGCCGCGACGACCAGCCGGTCGGCAACGGCTGGCAGAACCGCGCGGTCAACTACCGCCCGGGCAAGGACGGCACCGACCCCCGCTACCCGCTCGTACGGGGCCGCGGCCCGGCGAACGGCGGCGAGATCGCGCTGGCCGAGTCCACCGCCGAGGCGGCCGGGGTCACGCTCGGCGACACCGTACGGTTCGCCACCGACGGGCCGCTGCTGAAGAAGAAGCTGGTCGGCATCGTGCGCAGCGACGACCCGCAGGTGACCGCGGGCGGCAGCCTGGCGCTCTTCGACACCGCCACCGCACAGCGGCTCTATCTGCACCCCGGCCAGTTCGACGAGCTGGTCGTGTCGGCGACGCCCGGCACCGACCAGCAGGCCCTGACCGCCAAGGTCCGTGAGCTGCTGCCGAAGGGCCGCGCCCAGGCGACCAGCGGCAGCACCCTCGCCGCCGAGCAGGCCAAGATGATCGCCCAGCAGAACAGCGCACTGAGCAAGACCCTGCTGACCTTCGCCGGAATCGCCCTGTTCGTCGGGGTGTTCATCATCGCCAACACCTTCACCATGCTGATCTCGCAGCGCAGCCGGGAGATCGCGCTGCTGCGCGCGGTGGGTGCCTCGCGGCGCCAGGTGGTGCGCTCGGTGCTCGCCGAGGCGGCGCTGCTGGGCCTGATCTCCTCGGTCGTCGGCTTCGCGCTGGGGCTGGGGATCGCGGTGGGCCTGCGGGCGGTGCTGAACGCCAACGGCGCGGGCTTCCCCGACGGCCCGGTCGTCATCGCCCCCAACACCGTGCTGGCCGCGCTGGCCGTGGGCGTCGTGGTGACCGTGCTCGCCGCCTGGCTGCCGTCCCGCAAGGCGGCCCGGATCGCGCCGGTGGAGGCGCTGACCACCGTCGAGGCGCCGCCCGCGCCGCGCAGTCTGGTCGTCCGCAACATCCTCGGTCTGCTGCTCACCGGCCTGGGCGTGGCGGTGATGCTGTACGTCTCCACCCTGAAGAGCGGCGACGACCTGCCGATCGCGATGGCCGGTTCGGCGCTGACGCTGACCGGCGTGATCGTGCTGGCGCCGCTGCTGTCCCGGCCGCTGGTCTCGCTGGCCGGGCTGGTCACCACCCGGCTGTTCGGGGTCGCCGGGAAGCTGGCCAAGGAGAACGCGCTGCGCAATCCGCGCCGTACCGCGGCGACCGGGTCCGCGCTGATGATCGGGCTCACCCTGATCACCGGCATGACCGTGGTGGGCCACTCCGCGCAGCTCGGCATGGACAAGATGGCGGCCGACGGGCTGACCGCGGACTACCGGGTCAACACCTCGACGTTCGTCGGTCTGGACCCCGAGCTGTCGAAGAAGGTGGCGAAGGTCCCGGGCGTCGAGGCGACGGCGCCGCTGCGCGGCACGGGCTTCAGCACCGACAGCGGCGGGGGCGACTTCGTCTACCTCCGCGGCACCGACCTCAGCCAGATCGACAAGGTCACCCGGCTCACGTTCACCGAGGGCTCGCTGGACGCCGTCCGGGCCGGCGGGATCGCGGTCTCGCAGACGGACGCCAAGGGGCGCGGCTGGCACGCCGGCGACACGGTGAGCGCCCGGTTCGGCGAAGAGGACGCCAAGAAGCGGCCGACCCGGCTGAAGGTCGCCGCCGTCTATCGGGACAACGAGATGCTCGGGGAGTCCTTCGCCGATGTCTCGCTGGTCGACCCGCACCTGTCCCGCGTGAAGAACGACGACCTGCTGGTGAAGGCGGCGGACGGCGCGTCCCCCGCGCTGACCAAGGAGATCCGGCACGCGCTCGGCGACAGCCCGCTGCTGAAGGTCCAGACCCGCGACGACCTGCGCAAGGAGAACGCCGGCCAGATCGACACCGTCGTCAACATGGTCTACGGACTGCTGGGCATGGCCGTGATCATCGCGGTCGTCGGTGTGGTCAACACCCTGGCGATGTCGGTGTTCGAGCGGACCCGGGAGATCGGGCTGCTGCGGGCGATCGGCCTGGCGCGGACCGGCATCAAGCAGATGGTGCGGCTGGAGTCGGTGGTCATCTCGCTGTTCGGCGCGGTGCTCGGCATCGGGGTCGGGATCTTCCTGGCCTGGGCCGGCGGCAGCCTGGTCGGCTCGTCGTTCCCGACGTACGAGATGGTGCTGCCCTGGGGCAGGCTGGCGCTGTTCGTGCTGATCGCGCTGGTGGTCGGGGTGCTGGCGGCGCTGTGGCCGGCCCGCCGGGCGGCCCGGCTGAACATGCTGGAGGCGATCGGCGCCGAGTGAGGCGGTCCACGCACGGCGGCGCGCCTTCCCCTGCCGGGGGAGGCGCGCCGCCGTGTTCACGTTCGCCGCCGTGTGGGGCCCGCCGCCGTACGGGGCGGGGCCGGCTCAGAAGACCGACTCGGCCTCGTCCATCCGCCACCCCGGCACGGTCTTGAGCTCGGTGATCGCGTCGGCCAGCGGCACCATCGTGATGTCCGTGCCGCGCAGTGCGGTCATCCTGCCGAAGTCACCGCGGTGCGCGGCCTCGACGGCGTGCCAGCCGAAGCGGGTGGCGAGCACCCGGTCGTAGGCGGTCGGGGTGCCGCCGCGCTGGACGTGACCGAGGATGACCGGCCGGGCCTCCTTGCCGAGGCGGTGCTCCAGCTCGCGGGCGAGGGCGGTGCCGATGCCCTGGAAGCGCTCGTGGCCGAACTGGTCGATGGCGCCCTTGCCGTAGTCCATGGAGCCCGGCGCCGGGTGTGCGCCCTCGGCGACGCAGATGACCGCGAACTTCTTGCCGCGGGCGAACCGCTCCTCGACCATCGCGCACAGGTCGGCCGGGTCGAAGGGGCGCTCGGGCAGGCAGATGGCGTGCGCGCCGCCGGCCATCCCGGACTCCAGCGCGATCCAGCCGGCGTGCCGGCCCATCACCTCGACGACCATGACCCGCTGGTGGGACTCCGCGGTGGTCTTGAGGCGGTCGATGGCCTCGGTCGCGACGCCGACGGCGGTGTCGAAGCCGAAGGTGCGGTCGGTGGAGGAGATGTCGTTGTCGATGGTCTTGGGGACGCCGACGACCGGCAGTCCGGCGTCCGACAGCATCCGGGCCGCGGTGAGGGTGCCCTCGCCGCCGATCGGGATCAGGACGTCGATGCCGTAGTCCTTGGAGTGGTCCTTGGCGTCCTCGCAGGCCTCTTGCAGCCGGGCGCGCTCCAGCCGGGAGGAGCCGAGGATGGTGCCGCCGCGGGCGAGGATGCCGCTGACCGCCTCCAGGTCCAGCTTGCGGAAGCGGCCGTCGAGCAGGCCGGCGAAGCCGTCCTCAAAACCTATGACCTCGTCGCCGTGGCCGGTGAGGGCGCGGTGGACGACGGAGCGGATCACAGCGTTCAGGCCAGGGCAGTCGCCGCCTGCGGTGAGGACTCCGATACGCATCGTGCTGTGTCTCCTGTGCTCGCTGTGGGTTCCTGAGCCGGTCCGATTGTTTCACGGGCCCGACGGGTCCCGGCCGCACACATCGACCCCACCCCTACTGTCCCCGCCCGGCCCCCTCAAGGGAAACTGGAGGGGCGACGTAGCCACACGCGCAGGTATTGTCAAGAGGGGCAAGCCCACCATAACGGCCAATTTTGACCTTGCGACCAACGGAATGGATCGGAGTGCACGCGTGACGCGCAGCGTATACGTGACCGGTATCGACCACGGCGACGGCCGCCAGGTCGTCGAGCTGGGAGTCATGGAACTCCTGACCCGCCACGTCGACCGGGTGGGGGTCTTCCGCCCGCTGGTCCACGACGGACCGGACCGCCTCTTCGACCTGCTGCGGGCCCGCTACCGGCTCGCCCAGGCCCCCGGGACCGTATACGGCATGGGCTACGACGAGGCCGCCGCGCTCCAGGCCGAGCGCGGCACCGACGAGCTGGTCTCCCACCTCGTCGACCGCTTCCACGCGGTGGCCCGCGACTACGAGTACGTCCTGGTCCTCGGCTCGGACTACGCCGACACCAGCCTGCCCGACGAGCTGAGCCTGAACGCCCGGCTCGCCAACGAGTTCGGCGCCTCGCTGATCGCCGTCGTCGGCGGCCAGGGCCAGGAGGCCGAGTCGGTCCGCGCCGAGGCCCGCAACGCCTACCGCGCCTTCCAGTCACTGGGCTGCGACGTGGTCTCCGTGATCGTCAACCGGGTGGCCCCCGAGCTGCGCGAGGCGGTCGTCGAGCGGCTCGCCGCCCGGCTGCCGGTGCCCTGCTACGCGCTCCCCGAGGACGGCTCGCTCTCCGCGCCGACCGTCGGCCAGATCGTGCACACCCTCGGCGCCGAGATACTCCTGGGCGACGACTCCGGCCTGGCCCGGGACGCCCGCGACTTCGTCTTCGGCGGCGCCATGCTGCCGACCTTCCTGCCCGCCCTCACCCCCGGCTGCCTCGTGGTGACCCCCGGGGACCGGGCCGACCTGGTCATCGGCTCGCTCGCCGCGCACAGCGCCGGGGCCCCGCCGATCGCCGGCGTGCTGCTCACCCTCGACGAACGGCCCGGCCCCGACATCATGGCGCTGGCCGGCCGGCTCGCCCCCGGCACCCCGGTGGTCTCCGTACCGGGCGGCTCCTTCCCGACCGCCGCCGAGCTGTTCGCCATCGAGGGCAAGCTCAACGCCGCCTCGCCGCGCAAGGCGGAGACCGCGCTGGGCCTCTTCGAGCGGCACGTGGACACCGTCGAGCTGACCAACCGGATCTCGGTGGCCCGCTCCGGCCGGGTCACCCCGATGATGTTCGAGCACGAGCTGATCGAGCGCTCCCGGTCCGCCCGCCGCCGGGTCGTCCTCCCCGAGGGCACCGAGGAGCGGGTGCTGCGCGCCGCCGACGTGCTGCTGCGCCGCGACGTGTGCGACCTGACGCTGCTGGGCGAGGAGGAGGCGATCCGCAAGCGCGCCGCCGACCTGGCCATCGACCTGGCGGACGCCCAGATCATCGACCCGCAGACCTCCGAGCTGCGCGAGCGGTTCGCCGAGCTGTACGCGAAGGCGCGCGCCCACAAGGGCGTCAGCTACGAGCTGGCCTACGACGTGGTCGCCGACGTCTCCTACTTCGGCACGCTGATGGTCCAGGAGGGCCTGGCCGACGGCATGGTCTCCGGCGCGGTGCACTCCACCGCGGCGACCATCCGCCCGGCCTTCGAGGTCATCAAGACCAAGCCGAACGCGCAGATCGTCTCGTCGGTGTTCTTCATGTGCCTGGCCGACCGGGTGCTGGTCTACGGCGACTGCGCGGTCAACCCGGACCCGAACGCCGAGCAGCTGGCCGACATCGCCATCCAGTCGGCCACCACCGCGGCCCAGTTCGGCGTCGAGCCGCGGATCGCGATGCTGTCGTACTCCACCGGCACCTCCGGCTCCGGCGCGGACGTCGACAAGGTCCGCAAGGCCACCGAGCTGGTCCGCGAGCTCCGCCCGGACCTCAAGGTCGAGGGACCGATCCAGTACGACGCGGCGGTGGACGCGGCGGTCGCGCGGACCAAGCTGCCGGACTCCGACGTGGCCGGCAAGGCGACCGTGCTGATCTTCCCGGACCTCAACACCGGCAACAACACCTACAAGGCCGTGCAGCGCTCGGCCGGTGCGGTCGCCGTCGGCCCGGTCCTGCAGGGTCTGCGCAAGCCGGTCAACGACCTCTCGCGCGGTGCGCTGGTGCAGGACATCGTCAACACCGTCGCCATCACCGCCATCCAGGCGCAGGGTGCCCGGCCCGGCGCCGGCCCCACCGCCTGAACCGCCGAACCCCTTCCCGCAACCCACCGGAAAGCACCAGATGTCTGCCACTGCCACCCGCGTCCTCGTCCTCAACTCCGGCTCGTCGTCGGTGAAGTACCAGCTGCTCGACATGGGCGCGGAGCCGGACGGCGGCTCCGCCGCGGGCACCCGGCTCGCCGTCGGGCTCGTCGAGCGGATCGGCGAGGAGAGCTCGCGCCTGGTGCACACCCCGCTGGCGGCCGGCGGTGAGAAGCGGGAGACCGAGGGCGCGATAGCCGACCACGACGCCGCGCTGAAGGCCGTCGCCGCGGAGCTGGCCGCCGACGGCCTCGGCCTGGACTCCCCCGAGCTGGCCGCGATCGGGCACCGGGTGGTGCACGGCGGGCTGAAGTTCACCGCGCCGACCGTGATCGACGACGCGGTCCTGGCGGAGATCGAGCGGCTGGTGCCGGTCGCCCCGCTGCACAACCCGGCGAACATCACCGGCATCAGGACCGCCCGGGCGCTCCGCCCCGACCTGCCGCAGGTCGCCGTCTTCGACACCGCCTTCCACACCACGATGCCGGAGCACGCGGCCCGTTACGCCATCGACGTGGCGACCGCCGACGCCCACCGCATCCGCCGGTACGGCTTCCACGGCACCTCGCACGCGTACGTCTCCCGCAAGACCGCCGAGCTGCTGGGCAAGGACCCCTCCGAGGTCAACGTCATCGTGCTGCACCTGGGCAACGGCGCCTCCGCCTCGGCGGTGGCCGGCGGCCGCTGCGTGGACACCTCGATGGGCCTGACGCCGCTGGAGGGCCTGGTCATGGGCACCCGGTCCGGCGACATCGACCCGGCGGTGACCTTCCACCTCAAGCGGGTGGCGGGGATGTCGACGGACGAGATCGACGCGCTGCTCAACAAGAAGAGCGGGCTGGTCGGGCTGTGCGGCGACAACGACATGCGGGAGATCCGCCGCCGGATCGACGAGGGCGACGAGCGGGCCCGGCTCGCCTTCGACATCTACATCCACCGGCTGAAGAAGTACATCGGCGCCTACAGCGCGGTGCTCGGCAAGGTCGACGCGGTGGCCTTCACCGCGGGCGTCGGGGAGAACGCCGCCCCGGTGCGCGAGGCCGCCGTCGCCGGTCTGGAGGAGATGGGCCTGGCCGTGGACGCCACGCTGAACGCCGTACGCTCCGGCGAGCCGCGGCTGATCTCGCCCGACTACGCCCGGGTCGCGGTCGCCGTGGTGCCCACCGACGAGGAACTGGAGATCGCCCAGCAGACATACGCCCTGGTCAACGCCTAGACGTTGGTGTTTTCGCCTACCGGAATATTCCGCTCTGAAACAAACCGATAGGATCCAAGCCATGCGCCGTTCCAAAATCGTCTGCACCCTGGGCCCCGCCGTCGACTCCTTCGAGCAGCTGAAGACGCTGATCGAGGCCGGTATGAATGTGGCCCGTTTCAACATGAGCCACGGGACCCACTCGGAGCACGAGGAGCGGTACCACCGACTCCGCAAGGCCCAGGAGGAGACCGGCCGCGCCATCGGCGTGCTGGCCGACCTCCAGGGACCCAAGATCCGTCTGGAGACCTTCGCCGACGGCCCGGTGGAGCTGGTGCGCGGCGACGAGTTCGTCATCACCACCGAGGACGTCCCCGGCGACAAGACCATCTGCGGCACGACCTACAAGGGCCTGCCCGGTGACGTCTCCAAGGGCGACCCGGTCCTGATCAACGACGGCAACGTCGCGCTGCAGGTCGTCGAGGTCGACGGCCCGCAGGTGCGCACCATCGTCATCGAGGGCGGGGTCATCTCCGACCACAAGGGCATCAACCTGCCCGGCGCCGCGGTGAACGTCCCCGCACTGTCCGAGAAGGACATCGAGGACCTGAAGTTCGCCCTGAAGATGGGCTGCGACATGGTCGCGCTGTCCTTCGTCCGGGACGCCAAGGACGTGCAGGACGTGCACCGCGTCATGGACCAGGTGGGCCGCCGGGTGCCGGTCATCGCCAAGGTGGAGAAGCCGCAGGCGGTGGCCAACATGGAGGAGGTCGTGATGGCCTTCGACGCCGTCATGGTCGCCCGTGGTGACCTGGCGGTGGAGTACCCGCTGGAGAAGGTCCCGATGGTGCAGAAGCGCCTGGTGGAGCTGTGCCGCCGGAACGCCAAGCCGGTGATCGTCGCGACCCAGATGATGGAGTCGATGATCACCAACTCCCGGCCGACCCGCGCCGAGGCGTCCGACGTCGCCAACGCCATCCTCGACGGCGCCGACGCGGTCATGCTCTCCGCGGAGTCCTCGGTCGGCCAGTACCCGATCGAGACCGTCAAGACGATGTCGAAGATCGTCGAGGCGGCCGAGGAGGAGCTGCTCTCCAAGGGCCTGCAGCCGCTGGTGCCCGGCAAGAAGCCGCGTACGCAGGGTGGTTCGGTGGCCCGGGCGGCCGCCGAGATGGCCGACTTCCTCAACGGCAAGGCGCTGGTGGCCTTCACCAAGTCCGGTGACACCGCCCGCCGGCTGTCCCGCTACCGCGCGGTCCAGCCGATCCTGGCCTTCACCACCGACGTCTCCACCCGCAACCAGCTCACGCTCAGCTGGGGCGTGGACAGCTTCGTGGTGGAGCACGTCAATAACACCGACGCCATGGTCGACCTGGTGGACGCCGAGCTGCTCAAGCTCCAGCGCTACAGCGAGGGCGACACCATGATCATCACCGCCGGTTCGCCCCCCGGCGTCCCCGGCACCACCAACATGGTCCGGGTGCACCACCTCGGCGGCGGACGCGGCTGACGCTCCCGTACGGCGAAACGGCGGTGGGCCGCCCCTCTCGGAGGGGCGGCCCACCGCCGTTTCCGCGGCTCCCGGAAAGTTCCGGCCGGGTGGTGTGCCCGGTCAGTCCTCGATGGACACGTTCATGCCCGGGACGGTGAGGTTGCCGCCGAACTGGCCCGCCTGGTCGAGCTTCACCTTGGTGAAGTACGCGTAGGAGATGTTCAGCGGCGGCGGGTGCTCCGGATCGAAGACGATCGGGATCAGTCCGAAGAGGTTGGCCTGCAGCCGCTCGGTGTACATGGTCACCTTGCCGCCGCGGATCGTGGACTTGGAGTGGGGCGTCGACCGGACGTGGTAGTGCTTGCCGGACGCCTTGTCGTCCACGATCTGGTGCAGGTCGCCGATGTCCACGCTGTCCGCGGTGAACTTCAGGGCCTGCTTGGTGTGGCCGCTCTGCGTGGTGACGTTGACGACGCCCTCGTAGTCGAGGCCGCGCAGGGTCAGACCGCTGGACTCCAGGTGCCAGGGGTCGTCGGGCAGGGTGACGGGCGTCTGCTCGTCCTTGCCCTTCTGCTTGTTCTCGACGACGCAGGGGTACGACTGCTTGCCGTCGGCGTCCTTGCCGTCCAGACCGCCGCCGGGCAGGGCGTTGTCGGCCGTGCCCACCGCGCCGTGCACGGTGTCGTTGACCGTCTTCGACCCGTTCTTGGGGTCAGCGGCCCTCTTGGCGCCGTCCGTGAGGCCGTCGACGGTGTCCTTGACCGGGTTGGTGGCCTTGTCGGTGGCGGACGCGGTGTCCTTGGCCGCGTCGCCGGACGTGGACTCCTTCGACGCCGAGGCCGACGACGAGGGGGACGGAGTCGTGCTCGGCGAGGCGGACGCCTTGTCGTCGTCCGACGAGCCCCCGCCGAGGAGACCGCCGAGCGCGTCGCCGATCCCGCCCAGCAGACCCCCGTCGTCCTTCTTCTCCTCGGAGGCCGACGGCGACGGGGTCGCGGAGCCCGAGGGCTCGTCGGTCTTCGAGGCGGAGCCGGACGGCGTGGCCTCGGGTGTCTTGTCCGCCTGCTTGCCGGCCGAGGGCGACGGCGAGACGGAGGGCTTGGCGGACGGCGTGCTGTCGTCCTTCGCCGATCCGCCGGCCTTCTTGTCCTTCGCGCCGTCCTTGGCCTTCTTGCCGTCCTGTCCGTCCACCTTGTCCGGAGCAGTGACGCACGGCCCGTCCTTGAAGGGGCTCTTGGGCGGCGCCGGCTTGGCGATCGCCATCTGGGGCGTCAGCCCCATGCCCATGAGGACGGCGGACGGCATGGCGGCGATCGCGATCGCCTTGCCCGCGGGCACGTGGAGCCGAGTCAGCAGCGGCTTTTTCGGCGCCGCGTGCCTCGGCCCGGTTCTCGCCCCGGCGGCTGCGTTCTCCTCATGCAGCTCGTCACCCGGCACGGTGCCTCCCGTTCGTTTCATTGATCGGGCTCGTTCCTGACAGGTCGTCCAGTCCGTTGCCCGACCCGCGGGCGGGATCCGTCGCGACCACCGGCCCGGCGACGTTGCGGACCGGCTCGCCCGCGTCGTCCCCGCTCTTCTCCGGTGCGCCCGGTGCCCAGGCGACGCCCAGGCCACCGCCGATCAGCCCCATCAGGAAGCCGACCACGAGACCGCCGAAGTTCGAGACGACGATGGAGACCAGGGCCAGCAGGATCGCCGCCACACCGGCGAAGACCCGCGAGGCCGGCTGGAACCACATGGTCAGCCCGAGCACGACCAGCAGAACGCCGATGATCAGCGAGCCGGCGCCGGCGGTGGTGGACATGCGGACGGTCAGGGAACCGATCGTGAGGTTCGCGTAAGGGATGTACATGATCGGCAGACCGGCCAGCAGGGTCAGCAACCCGCCCCAGAACGGGCGGTGTCCGCGCCACTCCCGGAACGAAATCCGCTTCCGGCCGACGGAATCGATCAGCCGTGGTCGCGTTTCGGCGCTCATGTCGTACAGCTCCTCGGGACTGGCAAATCGGTGGTTCTGAGCTGAGATGTCTACCAAGCGCTACCCGGCGTACGGGCACGGGGAACGGCGTGGGCCACCGCACTGGCGTGAGGCCCCGCGCCCGTACGCTCAGTGCGTCAGTAGCACTCGTTCTTGCCCTTGGCGACACTCATCTTCAGGCCGCTGAGCTTGAAGGTGCCGGCCGTCGTGGCCCACGCCGTCTGCTTGACGTGGGTGAGCACGGCCGAGTCGGCCTCCTGGGCGAACGAGCCCGGGTCGGTCTTGTCGCCCTTCTGAATGCCGGGGCCCTTGGACGTCGATCCCGCAGCAACACCGATGTTGATGTTGTTGAAGGTCGCGTCCGCGTCCAGCTGATCGAGGTCGATGTAGAGGTTCTTCGCCTCCACCGGCGTGCTGCCACCACCGGCCGACAGCTTCAGCGACACATCGCCGAAGACCGGGACCGGAACGACCACCGACTGGCACAGGTTCTTGATCTTGGCGTTGGAGAACGCCGAGACCGCCACCGGGACAGCCTTGCCGCCCTTCTGGGCGTCAATGGCTCCGTACTGAACGAAGCCGGTGCCGTCCAGACGGTCCGTCGTGACCTTGAACTGCTGGCCGGACACGCTGAACGACGCCGCAAGGGCACCCTGCGACAGGGCGACGCCGATCGCGGCGGTCGCCGCCACGCTCGGCACCATGACAACGGCGAACCGCTTCCATCTGGTCCCGCCACGAGCCAGGGACTCCATGACTTTCCTCCTTCTCGGACGTACATCTCCGGTATCTGCCGCCCGAGTTGGGACGGCGGTACCTGGGATGGGAGAAGTGCTACGTCCTCGGGAAGGAGAGCGCCCGTTCTCGGAGGCACATCGTGTTCCGAATACCGGCGATCACCCCCGAGCGACAACCACTGGCCACGCTCTCGCGCAACCTCCTGGGACAGGCTCCGCCGAAGGGCAGAGACCCCCCTGTCCACGGCCGGCGCCACTGCCGCCGACCACTCGGTGGGGACCCAAGTGCCCCGTCGCGCCGACCGGATGCCGGGCTGCGGGAATGGACCGAGCGTGGCCGATCGTGGTCCATTCACGGCCCGTGCACAAGGGGCTCGTTACTTGCGGGTAACGGGCTGATAACCACGCGACGACCGACCGACACCGGCCCGACACATACGGTCGCCACTCACCGCGAAGAGACATCGCGCAATTGCGGACACAGTGCCGCAAGGGGGTCACTCTGACTTACTCCAAGTAACAGCGGCCACGTTTACCAAGTTTAGGTAAAACGTGGCCGCTGCTTCGTTTGTTTGGTCAACGCCTGGAGGTCGTACAGGTCAGAAGCGGACGCCTGGTCAGAAGCGGACGCCTCGTAGGACAGTGGGTCAGAACAGCACCCGGGCGAGCGCGGTGCGCGCCGCCGTCACCCGCGGATCCTCCGCGCCGATGACCTCGAACAGTTCCAGCAGCCGGAGCCGCGCGGCCTCCCGGTCGTCCCCGGCGGTCCGCTTCACCGTCTGGACCAGCCGGCCGAAGGCGTCCTCGACATGCCCGCCGACCAGGTCCAGGTCCGCGGCGCGGATCTGCGCCGGCACGTCGGCCGGGTTGTCCGCGGCCTCCTTGCGCACGACCTGCGGATCGAGGTCCTGCACCCGCTGCAGGAGTTCGGCCTGCGCGAGGCCGAGCTTGGCCTCCGGGTTGGCCGGATCGTCGGACAGGACGTTCTTGTACGCCTGGACGGCACCGCCCAGATCACCGGCGTCCAGCGCCTGGCTGGCGGCCTCCAGCAGCGCGTCGTACGGACCCGGCGCGGGCGCGGGGGCCTCTTGCCTGGCCGCGGCCTGCGCGTCGACCTGGGCGCCGACGATGCCGAACTGCTGCTCGGCGGCCTGCACCAGTTGGTCCAGCACCTGCCGGATCTGTGCCTCCGGGGCCGCGCCCTGGAACAGCGGGATCGGCTGCCCGGCGACCACCGCGAAGACCGCCGGGATGCCCTGCACCCCGAACTGCTGGAACAGCATCTGGTTGGCGTCGACGTCGATCTTCGCCAGGACGAACGCACCGGCGTACTCGTTCGCGAGGCGCTCCAGCAGCGGACCCAGCTGCTTGCACGGCTCGCACCACTCGGCCCAGAAGTCGATGACCACCGGGACCTCGGTGGAGCGCTGCAGGACGTCCTGCTGGAACCCGGCCTCGTCGACGTCGTACACCAGGCGGGCCCCGCCGGCCGGCGCCCGGCCCGTACGGGCGGCCTCGGCGCGCGCCTGCTCGGCCTTCTGCTTCGCTTCCCCGGCCGCCTTCACCGCTGCGAGGTCGACGACTCCGCTCATGGACATATTGCGTGGCTGCATGGGTCCATCCTCCCCCCTGGGCGGCCCGTTCCGGAAAGCGATCCGGAAAGCGGTGCGGTCGGTCGACGTGGTCAGCGTGTCCGGCTGCCGGAGCGCCGGGGTGGTACTCGGTGGTGCGGTCGGCCTCAAGGGCCGTACAAGGCCTCGGGTCCCCACCCAGGCCGGTGGTTGTCGCTCAGGACGGATCCGCACCCGGAGGAGGGATGCCAGTCTTACGCTACGGGTCGTAGCGTAACTCGCCGTCGCCCCTGCGCGACAACCGGTTCCGGCCCCGTGCTCCGTGATCTCCCTCACGAGGCGCCCCGCCCCGGCCCGTACTGGCCGGTATGGTCGCCCGCATGCACCACTCCGCCAGCCCGAGGAAGGGCCGCACGGGCCGCCCGCGCAGCGTCGAGACCGACCACGCGATCCTCAGCGCCACCCGTGCCGCCCTCGTCGACCTCGGCTGGGGAGGGCTGACCATGAGCGCGGTGGCGGCCCGCGCCGGAGTCGCCAAAACGACGCTCTACCGCCGCTGGGCCAACAAGAACGAGCTCGTCGTGGACGCCGTGGCGGTCCTCTTCGACGAGCTCGAACTCCCCGACCGGGGCTCTTTGCAGGCGGACATCGAGGGCGTGGTGCTGCAGTTCGGCGCGCTGCTGGCCCGGCCCGAGACCAAGACGGCCCTGATGGCCGTGGTCGCCGAGTCCACCACCGACGAGGCGCTGCACGAACGGATCCGCTCGGCCATCGTCGACCGCCAGAAGCGCCTGGTCCTGCTGGGCCGGGCGCGGGCCCAGGAACGCGGCGAACTGCCCGCCGACACCCCCGGCGAGGACGGCGCGCGGACCGCCGCCCGCACCATGGACCTGATCTTCGACGTGATCGCCGGCGCGATCGTGCACCGCACCCTGGTCAGCGGCGAACCGGTGGACGCCGACTGGGGCCGGGACTTCACCGCCCTCTTCCTCGGCGGGCTGGCCGGCCTGGACGGCCGGCCCGGCCAGGCCGAACAGGCCGCCGGGCCCGGGCACCGCATGGAGACGGATCAGACCTGATAGCGGTCGGCCGCGAAGAGGTGCAGATGCTCGGCGACCCACGCCGAGGTCCGCTTCAGCCCCTCCTCCAGCGAGACCTCCGGCTGCCACCCGGACCACTCGCGCGCCCGGGAGTTGTCCGAAAGCAGCCGCTCCACCTCGCTGCCGGAGGGCCGCAGCCGCGCCGGATCGACCACCACCTCCGCCTCCCGCCCCGAGGCCGCGATCAGCGCCTCGGCGAGCGCACCGATCGCGATCTCCCGCCCGGTCCCGAGATTGACCACCTGCCCCAGCGCCCGGTCGCAGTCGGCCAGCGCCAGGAACCCGGCCGCGGTGTCCGTGACGTAGGTGAAGTCCCGGGTCGGGGTGAGCGAACCGAGCTTGACCTCCCGGGCGCCCGCGTGCAGTTGGGCCAGGATCGTGGGGATCACGGCCCGCGCGGACTGCCGGGGCCCATAGGTGTTGAACGGCCGCACCACCGTCACCGGCAGCTCGAAGGCGTGCCAGTGCGACAGCGCCATCATGTCCGCGCCGATCTTCGAGGCGGAGTACGGCGACTGCGGCTGCAGCGGGTGGTCCTCGGCGATCGGCGCGGTCCGCGCGGTCCCGTAGACCTCGCTCGTGGAGGTGTGCACCAGCCGCCGCACCGCGTGCCGCCGGCAGGCCTCCGCCACGTTCTCCGTGCCCACCACATTGGTCTGCACGTACGCGCCCGGCGAGTCGTAGCTGTACGGGATCCCGATCAGCGCGGCCAGATGGAAGACCGTGTCGCAGCCGGCGACCGCGTCCGCCACCCGGCCCGCGTCCCGTACGTCCCCCGCGACCATCTCCACCGGCCCGCCCGGCGTCAGATGGCGCGCCAGATGGCCCTTCTCCGCGTACGGCTTGTAGTGGACAAAGGCGCGTACCTCGGCGCCGGCTTCCACGAGCAGATCGACCAGGGTGGAACCGATGAACCCCTCGGCCCCGGTGACCAGGACCCGCCGCCCGGCCCACTGCCGTCCGTTGTTGCCGGGGCTGTTGCTGTTGTTCATGCCGTCTCCTTCAGGTGAGTGCTCAGGTGGTGGGGGTGGTGGCCGGCCAGCGAAAGGGCCTTGGCGGCCAGCAGGTCCGCGGCGCGCGCATGGGTGCCGGGGTCGGCGGCCGCGCCCATCGCGGCCAGTCGGGCGGGGTCCGTCAGCAGCGGGGTGACCAGCGCGTCCAGCCGCTCCGCCGTGGTCTCGGCGTCGGGCAGCAGCACCGCGGCGCCGTCGTCGGAGAGCACCCGTGCGTTGTGCGTCTGGTGGTCGCCGGGCGCATGCGGATACGGCACGAGCACCGCCGGCATCCCGATCGTGGCCAGCTCGGCGACGGTCGCCGAACCGGCCCGGCACACCACGAGGTCCGCCGCGGCGTACGCGAGGTCCATCCGGTCCAGGTAGGGCACGGCCTCGGCGACCGCCGCCCCGCCGTTCGCCGCCAGCAGGGCCCGGGTCTCCTCCAGGGCCGCGGGGCCGGTCTTGATCAGCATCCGCAGATCGGTGTGCGCCCGGTACCGGGCGGCGAGCCCCACCGCCGCCGCCGTCAGCCGGGCCGCGCCCAGACTGCCGCCGTTGACCAGCAGCAACCGGGCCCCGTCCGGGACACCCAGCGCCCGCCGGGCGGCCGGCCGCAGCGCCGTACGGTCCAGCCCGGCGAGCGGGCCCACCAGTGGCATCCCGACCGTCTCGGCGCGCTCCCCGCCCGCCAGGTGCGGCCGGCTGCGGTCGAAGGCGAGGGCGAGGTGCGGGGTCAGGCGGGCCGCGAACCGGTTCGCCCGGCCGGGCACCGCGTTGGATTCGTGGATCAGGCTGGGCAGCCCGGCCAGCCGCGCCCCGACGATCACCGGGGCGCTCGGATAGCCGCCCATCCCGACCGCCACCTGGGCGCCCTGCTCCTTGAGGATCGTCCGGACCTGGGCTCCCGAGCGCAGCAGCGCGGCCGGCAGCAGATAACGTCGGGCGCCGAGCGAGCGGTCGAAGGGGATCATGTCGACGGTGTGCAGCCGGTACCCGGCCTGCGGGATCAGCCGGGTCTCCAGCCCGCGTTCGGTCCCGACGAACGAGATCACGGCATCGGGCACGGCCCTGCGGAGCGCGTCGGCGAGGGCGAGGCCGGGGTAGATGTGACCGCCGGTGCCACCCGCCCCGATCACGACAGAGAGTGGTGTGCGCATGGCCGCCACGCTCGCCATGTGCCCTAAGAAGCTTCTAAGAGAGGTGTTTGGCAGCCTATGTCCATGCCGCCGTCCACTCCCGGGCCCGCCCCGGTCCCCAAGATCCTCGTCGTCGACGACGAACCGGAGGTGCGTGCCGCCGTGGAGGACGGCCTGTCCGTGGAGGGCTACGCGGTCCGCGGCGCCGCCGACGGCCTGGCCGCGCTCTCGGAGGTCGCCGCCTGGCAGCCGGACGCCATCGTCCTGGACGTGATGATGCCGGTGCTGGACGGGCTCGCGGTCTGCCGGCGGCTGCGCGCGCTGGACGACCGCACGCCCATCCTCGTACTGACCGCGCTGGACTCGGTCAGCGAACGCGTCGACGGGCTGGACGCCGGCGCCGACGACTACCTGGTCAAGCCCTTCGCGCTGGACGAACTGCTGGCCCGGCTACGGGCCCTGCTGCGCCGGGCGGCGTCCCCCGCCGTCGAGGACACCCGGCTCTCCTTCGACGACCTGGTCGTCGACCCGGTCAGCCGCAGCGGCCACCGCGCGGGCCGCCCGCTGGAGTTCAGCCGTACCGAATGGGCGCTGCTGGAACTGCTCCTGCTGCACCCGGGCCAGGTGCTGCCCCGCGAGATGATCCTGGAGCGCGTCTGGGGCCGCGACTTCGGCCCGGACTCCAACTCCCTTGCCGTGTACGTCGGTTACCTCCGCCGCAAACTGGAGGCCGGCGGCGAGCCCCGCCTGGTCCACACCGTGCACGGCATCGGCTACCGCCTGAGCCTCCCGGAGAACCGATGAGCGGGGAACGCGGGGAGTACGGGGAGTACGGGGAACGAGGGGCGGCGCGGGGGCCGGGGGACACGGACGGCACCCAGGGGCCAACAGATCCGGACGGCTCCCAGGATTCGGGCACTCAGGAGACGGCTCCCTGGCGGCGCCACCACTACCCCCTCCGCACCCGGCTCGCCCTGGCCGCCTCGGCCGCGGTCGCCCTGGTCGCGGTCGGTGTCTGCGCCGCCGCCTTCATGATCATCAGCTACCAGATGACCCGCCAGCTCGACCTCAACCTCGCCCAGACGGCCACCCAGAAGATCCACGAGACCCGCGACTGGGGCCCGACCGTGAGCGACGCCTCCTGCCGCTACCAGGCCGTGCCCTGCTTCCAGATCGTCCCCGCCGACCCGGCGAAGGACCCGCGCGGCGGCTACCGCGTCCTGCCGGTCTCCGACGCCACCCGCAAGGTCGCGGCCGGCCGGCACGCGCCGTACTACCGCGACCTGACGGTCGACGGGCAGCCCGTCCGGATGTACACCGCGCCGCGCCCCGGCGGGCACGAGGCGCTCCAGGTGGCGCTCCGCTCGGACACCGTCGAACGCGGCGTACGGCACGCCGCCTGGGCACTGTCCGCCGTCGGCGGCGCCGGCATCCTGCTGGCCGCCGCGCTCGGCTACGCGGTCTCCCGGGCGGGCCTCGCGCCGGTCGCCCGCCTCACCGCGACCGCGGAACGCATCGCCGCCACCCGCGACCCCCGCCACCGCATCGCGCTCCCGGCCGGCCCGACCGCCCGCGAGGACGAACTCACCCGCCTCGCCGCCACCTTCAACACCATGCTCACGGCTCTGGAACAGTCCGTCACCGCCCAGCGCCGCCTGGTCGCCGACGCCTCCCACGAACTACGCACGCCACTGACCGCGCTCCGCACCAACGCCGAACTGCTCGCCCGCGCCGGCCGCCTGACCGACGCCCAGCGCGACCGCGCCTCGGCGGCCCTGAACCGGCAGCTGCGCGAGGTCACCACCCTCGTCAACGACCTCATCGAACTCGCCCGGGACGAGGAGCCCCAGCCGCTGGTCGAACAGGTCCGCCCGGCCGCCCTCCTGGAACACGCGGTGGCCACCGCCCGCGAACACTGGCCGGAGACCACCTTCACCCTCCGCATCACCCCCGAAGCGGCCCCGGTCACCACCCCCGGCGTCCCTTCCCGCCTGACCCGACTGCTCTCCAACCTTCTCGACAACGCGGCCAAGTTCTCCCCACCGGGCGGACCGGTGGAGGCCGAACTCGACTGCGCTGCCGGTGAATTGAACCTGACGGTCCGCGACCACGGCCCGGGCATCGCCCCCGAAGACCTCCCCCACGTCTTCGACCGCTTCTACCGCGCCCACGCCGCCCGCGCCCTCCCCGGCTCGGGCCTGGGCCTCGCCATGGCCCGCCAGATCGCCCACGCCCACGCCGCCGACCTCACGGCGGAACAGGCCCCGGGCGGCGGCGCACTGTTCCGGCTGCGGATGCCGGTGCCGTCCCCCTGAGGTCGGCTACCGAGGCCGGTACGTGGCGCCGACCCCGTCCGCCTCCGCCTCCACGGCCTTCTCCTCGACCCTTGCCCGCACCGCCTGCCGGTCCTCCGGCGCCATCGCCCGCCAGCTCTCCCGCATCCCGGCGAGCCCATCGGTGAGCGCCCGGTAGCCGGACGGGTCGTCGAGCACGTCCTTGAGCTCAAGGCGTCCGCCGAGCAGCTTGCGTGCGAGGTGCTGCGCCTCGGCCGGAGCCGACGCGTTGTCCCGTACGGCCCGAAGGGACCTGGTGAGGTGCTCGTTCTGCTCCTCGGCGAGGTCCCGGTCCTCGACGGGATAGTCCCGCTCGCCGGGGTTGGTGAAGCCGTTGCCGTTGCTCATGGACGTGTTTCCTTTCAGCCGAAGGCGCTACGGGCCCGCTCGGCCTCGGCCTGGCCGCTCTCGGTGGTGGGGGCGGGGGGTGGGGTGGGAGTGGCGGCGGTACGGGATGAGGCGGCGCCGTCGCCCTCGGAGGAGGCGGTGGACTCACCCGTCCCGGAGGAGGTCGTGGAGCCACCCGCCCCGGAGGAGGCGGTCGAGCTGCCGGACCCGGACGACCCGGAACCCTCCCCGGACGAAGAGCCGGAGCCTCCCTCGGCCGAGGAGCCGGAACCGCCTTCGGACGCGCCGCCCTCGGTCGAGCTCTCGCCCTCGGCCGCCGGTTCCTTGTCCTTGTAGCGGACGCCGTGGAGTTCCCTGACTCCCTTGGCCGTCTCCTCGCGTCCGTCCCAGATCTGCTTGCCACCCTCGGCGAAGTCGCCCTGCGCGACCTTCCCGATGCCCTGACCCATGTGGTACAGGCCCGTACCGGCTTGACTAAGGTCCTTGACCTTGTCCCCGGCGAGACCGAGCCCCTTGCCGTCGAGATTCACCAGGGGCTTCAGCCCCGCCTTGCGGGCTTCCGCCCAGTCGAACCCGTCCTGCGCCCCGAAATGGCTCTTGATGCCCTGGGTCGCGATGTTCCCCCCAAGCCCCTTGGCCGCGTCCTTGGCGAAGTCCATGGCGAGTTCCTTCAGCATCTCGCCGACCTTCTTCTCCACCTTCTGGGCCAGGGCGTCCTTCACGGCCTGGACGATCTTCTGCTTCGCCTCGGTGATGATCCGGCGGACGAGGACCCGGGTCGTCACCGTGGCCGCGGCCGCACCGGCCTCGGAGGCACCCAGGGTGACCGGGGCCGCGGCCTGGGCCGCGACGAACTCGATGGCCAGTGCGATGAGTTGGGCGATCACCGCGATCTTCATCACGAGGACGATGGTGGCGACCACCTGCAGCACGATGGCGAGGGCGTCCGCGGCGTCGGCGGCCTCTTCCAAGAAGCCGCCGTCACCGCCGAACTTCTTCCAGGTGTTGTCGAATGCCTCGATGGCCTCACCGGAATTGGCGCCGTGCACGGCGTTGGAGGCAGTGACGCCCTGCGATTGGTACTGGCGGGCGGCCGCGGCGAAATTGCTCCAGCCTTCCGCGGCTTCCCGCATTTTGTCCTCGTCGACATTGGGCCATTGGAAACCCAGCAGATCGAGGATCCAGTCGAGCTCGGTCGGCAGCGTGATGGCCACGGTGAGGTGTCCCCCGAGAAACAGTGTGCGTGGGTGCGGGTGTACGGATAGGCAGGCGGAGCCGGCGGGGCGTCAGGGTGCCATGCCAGGGCTTCAGCCAGCGAAGTGCGGCCGCTGCGCCGCGTATTTGGCAAGGTGGTCGTGCTGATCCTGCTCGGTGGAGTCGTAGTGCGCGGCCATGGCTTCGAGCTTGTTGCCGATCTTGGTGATCTCCTCACCGAGGTGCGGCATGGAGTCGCAGAGCCCCTCGGCCACCGGCGCGTAGAAATTGTTGAACATGTCGAGGAAGTCGTCCTTCCCCCACGCCTCCGCGGGATCACCGCCGCACGCGGCTTTCAGCTTCTTGGCGGCCTCACCGACCCCGGAGCCGATTTCCCGGAAAACGCCGCCCTGCGTTTTCAGAACGGCCGGATCGACGTCATAACCGGCACCTGCCATGACTCCCCCTCGAAATGGCATTGACTTGCGAGCGCAAAGAACGCATTAACCGTAACGTACGGTATCCAGGGCTCGCGACCACCCGCGTGGGGGACCGGTGAAGATCCCTTTCGCATCCGGTGCAACCGCCGCCGCCCCCCTGAGAGTTACGTCATCCGCCGCGGCTCCGCCGGCAACCACGAAAGGGAATATCCGTAATGTTCCGTCTTCAGGCCCCACCTGCCGTAAAGCGCCTTCTGTGGCGGTTCGTTCCGGTGCTCGCAATTCTTGCTTTCCTTGCCATCGGCGCACTGTCCGCCCGGTCGGCATTGGCCTCTGCCGGCGCCATAGGAAAGCCCGGACACTTTGTCGTTTCGCAGTGCACCTCGATTTATCACCACTCCCGCCACGGTCATTCCTACACCGACTACGCCTGCACCGGGACCTTTCGCCCGGACGCCGGAAACTCGAATGACCCCCGAGCGGAAATGAGCTCCCTGGACGATCCCGTACCCGCGGGTGTCGAACTCCCGGCCCAGCTGACCGGCGGACACGACGCCGAGCTGGTCAATACCACCCAGGCCCTGCAGTCGTTCGTCGAAGCGTTCGCCTGCCTGCTCCCGGTGGCGTTGGCCCTGCTCGTGCTGCTCACCGACCTCATCAACAGCGGCCGCGGATTCCGTGAGACCTGGCGCGGAACGAAGGGCACCACAACCCGTGCGGTCGTCCTCGGCATCGTGGCACTGTCCGCCGTGGGCATGCTCGTCGTCAGCCCGCTCTTGGCCCTCGCACTTCGGAACTGAACCGCCCCAGCGTCCGAGCCTCCTCCCCCTCAGAAAGGTCACGTTCGTCATGTCCAAGTCCCTCCGCATGTACGGCAAGTTGTCGCCGGGTGGTTTCTGGTCCCGCGTGGCGGTCTCCGTCATTGCCCTGTTGACCGTTGCCCTGTGTGTCGTCAGGGGGCTGGCCGCCGCAGGCGTCACGGGCACGCACGGCACCTTCACCGTGAAGGAATGTGAGTCCCACCATTCCCGCACCGCCAGCTATTCGGGCCGCAGTGAATCCGGCTGCACGGGAAGCTTCCGCGGGGACGACAGCAGCCTCGTCGACAAGGCCTTCCTGCCCACTGAGATCCATTACGGCGCCGGTACCCGGCTCTCCGCCCAGTCGAATCAGGACAGCATCCTTCTTGCATTGCTGTCATCGGACTACGTTCTCGCCGGCGGCAGCGAGGCCGCCGGGGACTTCTCCGGCGCCTTCCTGGCTCTCCTGATCGCTGCCCCCGCTCTCCTCTACGGGTTCCTGACGGGTGGCACGCGCGGCACCTTCCGCGAGAAGCGCGAGGCCTGGCGCGCCGTCAAAGGCACCCGGACCCACACCGCCGTCGTGTCCACCGCCGCGGTCGCCCTCTTCGGGGTCGTCGTGGTCGGTCCGGTGCTCGGGCTCGTACTGACGCGTTGAGCCGGCCGACAGCGGTCGTCGGCCGGCTCAGCGGGAACGGAAAAGTGGGTCAGGGCGAGAAAGGTCCGCTCAGAACCCCGCCGGCTCCGTGTAGATGCCCCACTCGTCGCGCAGGGCGCCGCAGATTTCGCCCAGGGTGGCCTCGGCGCGTACCGCGTCGAGCATCGGCTCGATCATGTTGCTGCCGTCCCGAGCGGCGGCCAGCAGCGCCTTGAGGGAGGCGGACACCCGGGCGTCGTCGCGGGCGGCCTTGCGGGCGGCGAGGACGCGGACCTGTTCGCGTTCGACTTCGTGGCTGACCCGGAGAATTTCCAGGTCGCCGGTGACCGAACCTTCGTGGCAATTGACGCCCACGACCTTCTTGTCGCCCTTTTCCAGCGCCTGCTGGTAACGGAAGGCGGATTCGGCGATTTCGCCGGTGAACCAGCCGTCCTCGATGCCACGCAGAATTCCGGAGGTCATCGGACCGATGGGGTGCTGCCCGTCGGGATGCGCCCGCAGGCCCCGTTCCTTGATCTGGTCGAAGATCTTCTCCGCGTCCGCCTCGATGCGGTCCGTCAGCTGCTCGATGAACCACGAACCGCCCAGCGGATCCGCCACATTGGCGACCCCGGTCTCCTCCATCAGCACCTGCTGCGTACGCAGCGCGATTTCCGCGGCCTGCTCACTCGGCAGCGCGAGGGTTTCGTCCAGCGCGTTGGTGTGCAGGGAGTTGGTGCCGCCCAGCACCGCCGCCAACGCCTCGACGGCGGTCCGTACGACGTTGTTGTACGGCTGCTGTGCGGTCAGCGAAACACCGGCCGTCTGGGTGTGGAAGCGCAGCCACTGCGCCTTTTCGCTCGTAGCGCCGTACACCTCACGCATCCAGCGGGCCCAGATCCGGCGGGCCGCACGGAATTTGGCGATTTCCTCGAAGAAGTCGAGATGCGCGTCGAAGAAGAACGAGAGACCCGGCGCGAAGGTGTTGACGTCCAGGCCGCGGCTGAGCCCCAGTTCGACGTACCCGAAACCGTCCGCGAGGGTGTACGCCAGCTCCTGCGCGGCCGTCGCCCCGGCTTCGCGGATGTGATAGCCGGACACCGAGAGCGGCTTGTACGCGGGAATGCCGTGCGCGCAGTGCTCCATCAGGTCGCCGATGAGGCGCAGATGCGGCTCCGGCTGGAAGAGCCATTCCTTCTGGGCGATGTACTCCTTGAAGATGTCGGTCTGGAGGGTCCCGTTGAGCACCCCCGGATCGACGCCCTGCCGCTCGGCGGCGACGAGGTACATGCAGAAGACCGGCACGGCCGGGCCGCTGATCGTCATCGACGTCGTGACGTCGCCGAGCGGGATGTCCTTGAAGAGGACCTCCATGTCGGCGGCGGAGTCGATGGCCACACCGCAGTGGCCGACCTCTCCGAGCGAGCGCGGGTCGTCGGAGTCCCGTCCCATGAGCGTCGGCATGTCGAAGGCGACCGAGAGCCCGCCCCCGCCGTTGCCGAGGATCATCTTGTAGCGCTCGTTCGTCTGCTCGGCGTTGCCGAAGCCCGCGAACTGGCGGATGGTCCAGGTGCGGCCGCGGTAGCCGGTCGGGTACAGGCCACGGGTGAAGGGGTACTCGCCCGGCCATCCGATCCGCTCGAAGCCCTCGACGGAATCCCCGGGCCGGGGCCCGTACACCGGCTCGACGGGATCGCCCGAGAGCGTGCTGAAGTCCGCGTCCCGCTTGCGTGCGGCGTCATACCGGGCCTGCCAGCGACGGCGGCCTTCCTCGATCGCGTCAGCGTCCATACGATCGAATTTACTAGGACGTCCTAGTACTTGTCGACGGGAGTGGCCTTCGAGTCGCGGTGGTCACACGCCGTAGCGGGGTGGCGGGGCGAGGGCGCCGGGCGCTGACCGCGGCCCAGGCCTGGCGCGGGGCTGGGGGTGGGGCCGGGGCTGGCGCGGGGCCGGGGCGGGGGTGGCGCGAGGCTGCCCGGGGCTGGCGCGGGGCCGGGGCGGGGAAGCGGGAACGCGAAAACGCGCCCGTGCCGGTGAGGGACGGGCGCGTGACGGAGGACGGCGGACGGAGCGGGGTCAGGCCTTGACCGGCTCCGCCGCGTTCTCGGCGAGCAGCGGCTCGACCTCGCGCACCACCTGGCGCTCGACGAAGAACGCCGCGGTCGGGATCGTGCCGGAGACCAGCAGCCACAGGAGCTTGCCGAACGGCCACCGGGCCTTGGAGCCCAGATCGAAGGCGAAGATCAGGTAGATGATGTAGAGCACGCCGTGTACCTGGGCGACGACCAGGGTGAGGTCCTTGCCGATCCCGAAACCGTACTTGGCGATCATGCAGGCGCAGAGCGCCAGCAGCATCACGGCCGTGACGTAGGCCATTACCCGATAGCGGGTCAGCACGCTGGATTTCATGGATACGAGCGTAACCGCCCGGAAAATCCCCGCGGACGCGGGGAGCACGCAAGTGCCCGGGGCCGGGTGCGGAACCCTCGCGGACCCGCCCCGCGGAAGCCGGGCACAAGCATGCTGACCTGCAGGGACCCTGCCCCGCAGGCTCAGCTCCCGTCCTTGAAGTCCTCGGCCGCGACCCGCAGCGGGCGCAGCATCGCGAAGATCTCCGCGCACTCCTCGTCGTCGTACGCGCCGAGTCCGAAATCCATCGCCATCAGGTCCCGGGTCGCGGAGTCGCAGACCTCGCGGCCCTTGTCCGTGATGGAGGCGAGGGTGCCCCGCCCGTCGTTCGGGTTGGGCCGCTTGGCGACCAGGCCGGACTTCACCAGCCGGTCGACGGTGTTCGTCACCGAGGTCGGATGCACCATGAGCCGCTCGCCGATCTTGGACATCGGCAGCTCACCGGCCTTGGAGAAGGTCAGCAGCACCAGCGCCTCATAGCGGGCGAAGGTCAGCCCGTACGGCTTGACCACCGCGTCCACCTCGGACAGCAGGATCTGATGGGCGCGCATGATCGACGTGATCGCGCCCATCGACGGCACGGCTCCCCACCTCTGGCGCCACAGTTCGTCGGCGCGCGCGATGGGATCGAAAGCAAGGCTGAGCGGCTTCGGCACGTCTCCGACCCTACCCGGCGGTCATATTGTGGTCAGCCTTGTCTCAGTTTTCGGTCTCACTCAGCGGTCGCGGGAGAGCGGTCCCGCGCGCCGGGGGTCCGTCCGGGCGGCCCGGCGCGGTCCGCCGGTGGTCGGCTTGGGCGGTCCGGGGCGGTCAGTCGATGGTCGGCTTGGGCGGTCCGGGGGGTCCCTCGGTGGCCGCCGGGGGGGACGGTCCATCGGTGGTCGGCTTGGGCGGTCCGGGGCGGTCCGTCGGTGGTCGGCTTGGGCGGCCCGTCGGTGGTCGCCCGGGGGCAGTCCGTCGATGGTCGGCTTGGGCGGTCCCTCGGTGGTCGCCCGGGGGCGGTCCGTCGATGGTCGGCTTGGACGGTCCGGGGCAGTCCGTCGATGCTCGGCTTGGGCGGCCCGGGGCGGTCCGCCGGACCTCGCGGATCACGGCGAGGACGCAGAGCGCACCGAGCGCCCCCGCCGCCGGCATCACGGCCCGCAGCGGCGCGTACTCCGCCGCGAGACCGGCCGCGCCCATCGCCAGGCCCATCGCCGTCATCCGCCCCGCCTGCACCACTGTCATCCCCTGCCCCAGCAACTCCTCGGGGACCGCGGCGACGAACCACCGGTCCACCCCGAAGTTGTACGAGATGCCGGTGCCGGTCAGTACGAGGAGCAGCACCGCCCAGCCCAGCGAGGGCTGCGCGGCGAAGCCGAGGGACGGCAGGACGGCGAAGACCCCCATGGGGAAGGTGAGCCGGGACCGGGTCCGCGGCCCCAGGAGCGAGCCGACCAGGCTCTCCGCCACCACGGCGCCGATCGGCATGCTGCACATCAGCAGACCCGCACCGCCCGGGCCGGCGCCGAGCTGGTCGGCGTAGGGGACGAGCAGCGCCTCGGGGATGACCACGAAGGCCGGCGGCAGCCAGGTCAGGAGCAGCAGCGCGCGCACCCTGCGGTCCGCCAGCAGCCGCCGTACGCCGCCCAGGGAGGCACCCACCAGGGCCCCGCGCCCGTCCGCCGGGCCGCCGCCGTCCCGGGCCGGGCGGGCCCGGGTGCCGAGGCGCAGCAGCAGCGCCGAAGCGAGGAAGGTGAGGCCCGTGAGGGCGAGCACCGCCCGGGGCGTCACCACGGCCACCAGCAGCCCGCCGACGCCGAAGCCCACCAGTTGGGCACTCTGGTTCACGATGCGGATCACCGACCGGCCCAGCACGAACGGATCGCCCTCGCCGAGGATGTCGCCGAGCGTGGCGGCCCGGGTCCCGGCGAAGACCGGGGCGATGGCGGCGATCAGGCAGCGCAGGACGAGCAGCACGGCCACCGGTGTGCCCGACAGGACCATCCCGGCCGCCGCCGGCGCGCACAGCAGATCGCAGACCACCAGCACCCGGCGGGCCGGGTACCGGTCGGCGACGGCGGACAGCAGCGTCCCGCCGAGAACGTACGGCAGCAGCCCGAGCGCGAAGGTCAGCGCGCTCAACAGCGGGGAGTCGGTGCGCCGGAAGACCAGCACGGACAGCGCGATCTCGCAGACGACCACGCCGAGGGAGGACAGCAGGTGCGCGGCGAAGACCGCACGGAATTCCGACACGGCGAAGACGGAACGGTAGCGCGCCGGACGCCCTGGAGGAACGAGGCTGCTGCGGTCCTCGGGGCCGTTTTTGGGGCCGTCCTTGGGGTCCTCCTCGGGGCCGTCCTTGGGACTCTGCTCGGGACGGTCCTTGGGGCCCGGCTCGGGACCGTTCTCGGGGGCCTCCCCGGGACTCTCCTTGAGGCCCTCCCAGGGACTGTCCTTGGGGGCCTTCCCCGGACTGTCCTTGGGGCTCTGCTCGGGACCGCCCTTGGGGCCCTGCTCCGGGCGTGCGGGAGTACGGCCCGGCGGAACGGGCCCGGTGGTCGGGGACATGGCGGCAGCCTGCCGCGCGCCGCCCCCGCCCCGTAGTCTTTCGGCCCCAGCCGAATCCCGAACCCAGCCGAATCCCGGGCCCATGCCGGACCCCGGCCCCGTGCCGGGTCCCGGCCCCGTGCCGAAGCCCGGCCTCATGCCGAATCCCGGGGAGGTCCCGCGGTCATGCCGCTGCATCTGCACTTCGGCGCCGACGACCTGCTGCGCATCCGGTTCGCCATCTCGCCGCTGTGCGAGACGCACGAGGCGGTACGGACCCTGCGCCGCACCGACCGGCACGGCTACCACGCGCCGTGGTTACGGCGGATGCGCACGACGCTGGCCGGCCTGGACCTGACACAGCTGTGGCTGTTCATGCCGGCCTCGCCACCGGGCTACACCCCGGACTTCCTGGGCCGGCCCCCGGACACCCCGACGACCGGGTTCGACGAGGAACTGGCGCGGCTGCGGGCCACCGACCCGGAGCTGGCCCGGGCCGAGATGGCCAAGTCGCTGGCGTGCACGCCCCGTGGGGCCGAGTCCGCGCGCGGCCGGGCGGCACTGGCGGATCCGGCCCGCGCCGTGCAGGAGCTGGCCGACGCCACCGAACGGGCCTGGCATGCGCTGCTCGCCCCGGACTGGCCCCGGCTGCGGGCCCTGCTGGAGGCCGAAATCGCCTACCGTTCACGCCAGTTGGCGGACGGCGGGCTACGGCGGCTGTTCGCCGATCTGCATCCGCGGCTCACGTGGTCGGGCGACACCCTCACGGTCCGGACCCGCACCGACTTCCTGCAGAGCCAGGACCTGAACGGCCGCGGGGTGCTGCTGCTGCCCAGCGTCTTCGCCTGGCCGGACGTGGTGAGCGGCTTCGATCCGCCGTGGCAGCCCACCGTCATCTACCCGGCGCGCGGGATCGGCGGTCTGTGGGCCGAACCGGACGCCGGACCGGCACTGGCCCGGCTGCTGGGACCGAAGCGGGCGGCCGTACTGGCCGCACTCGACGCGCCGTCCTCCACAACGGCGCTGGCCCGCCGCCTCGGCCTCGCCCCGTCCTCCGTCTCGGCCCACCTCTCCGTCCTCCGCGCCGCCGGCCTCCTGACGTCCCGCCGCCACGGCCACGAGGTGCTATATGAGCAGACGCCACTAGGTCTGGCGCTGCTCGGGTAGCCCCCACGTACCTGGCCGTCCCGCCGCGGGTGTCGCTCGCCGTTGCGCTTTGCGGCGCCCCCGCACGTACTCGTCTGCTGCGCCGCGGGGCTCGCTCGCCGTTGCGCCTGCGGCGGGCTGGGTGGGTGTTGGGTGCGGTGACGGACCTCCGGGGCCGGTGTTTGGGACTGCTGACGCTTTACGTCCCAAACACCGGCCTCTCCGGCCCCTCCCCTCCCGTTGGGGGAGTGTGCAGGTGAGTGGGGGCGCGCGTCGTACCGCGTACACCTGACGTCGCCGATCAGCGGGAATGCCGCCCTCGCCCGTTGGGTTGTGGCCCCGCAGGGGGCCCTCGCGACCCTTACGGGATCTGTTCGACCAACCCCTACGGGTCCGCAAGCCCCCTTGTACCCCAACGCCCACCCCCACCGCCCTCTTCCCACTCCCCCAACGGGAGGGGACAGACCGGAGGACGAAGTCTGTAGGGCTGGCACCGCACCCAACACCCACCCAGCCCGCCGCAGGCGCAACGGCGAACAACACCCGCGGCGCAGCAGACAGCTACGTGCGCGGCGCCGCAAAGCGCGCAACGGCGAGAAGCCCCGCGGCCCAGGTACGTGCGGGGCGCCGCAAAGCGCAACGACGAGCAAGCCCCACGGCGGGAAAGCCAGGTACGTGGGCGGCACCGCAAAGCGCAGCGGAACGTGGGAAGTCAGCCCTCGGAGAGGTGGCGTTCCACCGTTGCCACCTTCGACGTCAGACCGTCCGTGACGCCGGGGCGGATGTCCGCCTTGAGGACCAGCGAGACCCGACCGGCGCGTGCCTCGACGGCCGCGACGGCTCGTTTGACGACGTCCATGACCTCGTCCCACTCGCCCTCGATGGACGTGAACATCGCGTCCGTCCGGTTCGGCAGGCCGGACTCGCGGACCACGCGGACCGCGTCGGCGACGTACGCGCCGACGTCCTCGCCGACGCCCAGCGGGCTCACCGAGAAAGCGACGATCATGCGTTGACGATCCCTTCCTTGCGGGCGCGGGCGGCGATCACGCCGGCCTCCTCCTCGCGCTTGAGCACCCTGTCCCCGTAGAGGCCGCCGAACGGGATGATCGCCAGCAGGAAGAAGAACGCGACGCGCTTGAAGGGCCACTTGGTGCGGTTCCACACGTCCAGCAGCAGCACCACATAGGTGATGAACAGCAGGCCGTGGATCAGGCCGAGCGGCATCACCAGGGCGTCGTAGTCGAAGGCGAGCCGGAAACCGGTGCCGAAGATCAGCAGCGCGGGGAACGAGATGGCCTCCGGAACGGAGGCCAGGCGCAGGCGGTGCAGGGCGGCGGCGGTCTTGATGTCCACGAGAACCTCGTTCGGGTGGCGGGGGGGAGGAGCTGCAGGCTTGTGCAAGGGTTCACAAGCGTCGCCCCATTGTTACAGCCGCGCCCGCGATCCCCGCGCCGGGGGGACGTGAGCCGGGCCACCCCGGGCCCGCGCCAGACCCGCCTGAGCCGGACCCGCGTGAGCGGAACCACCCCGGGCCTGAGCGGACCCGCGTGAGCCGAACCACCCCGGCCCTGAGCCGGACGCCCGGGCGCCTCAACCGAACCACCCCGAACCACCCCGACCCAACAGCGGCCCCGCAGCCGCCCAGCAGAAAAAAACCGACAGCGGTCCCCGCCCCACCCCACCCCCAGGAAGACCCCCGGGTCATATCAGGGCGCAATCCGGGCCATGTCAGGGGCAAAGACCCTGCCCCGCGCGGCCGGTGGCCGTTACCGTCTGACGCGTGGCTCAGTTTCGGCTCCAGGGGAGCAAGGTGCTCGCCGTCGACATGACGGGCGATGCCGTCAAGGCGAAAAACGGGGCGATGGTCGCGTACGACGGCCAGATGTCCTTCAAGAAGATGACCGGCGGTGGCGAGGGTCTGCGCGGCATGGTCACCCGGCGGCTCACGGGTGAGCAGATGGCCGTGATGGAGGTGAAAGGCCACGGCACCTGCTATTTTGCCGACCGCGCCAGCGAGATCAATCTCGTGCAGCTGCACGGCGAGAAGCTGCACGTGGAGGCCAGCAATCTGCTCTGCACGGACGCGGCGCTGCGCACCGGCACGACGTTCACCGGTCTGCGCGGCGCCTCCCAGGGCAACGGCCTGTTCACCACCACCGTCGAGGGCAGCGGCCAGGCGGCGATCACCTCGGACGGTCCCGCGGTGGTGCTGCGGGTCACCAAGCAGTACCCGCTCCAGGTCGACCCGGGCGCCTATGTGGCGCACACCGGCGATCTGAAGCAGCACTTCCAGTCGGGCGTGAATTTCCGCACGTTCATGGGGGAGGGCTCGGGCGAGGCGTTCCAGATCCGCTTCGAGGGCGAGGGTCTGGTCTACGTCCAGCCCAGCGAGCGGAACACCGTGGGCGGTGAGGTTTGATGCCGTTCACTGCGCTCAACTCCCGCATGGTGCAGGCCACGATCACGCCCGGGCAGCGGATGTTCAGCCAGCGCGGGGCGATGCTCGCGTACCGCGGGGAGGTCGCGTTCACCCCGAACATCCAGGGTGGTCAGGGCGGTATCGGCTCGATGATCGGGCGGCGGATCGCCGGTGAGGCGACCCCGCTGATGACCGTGGAAGGAAGCGGCACCGTGATGTTCGGCCACGGCGGTCATCACGTCCACGTCGTGGACCTGACGGGCGAGACGCTCTACGTCGAGGCCGACCGGCTGCTGGCCTTCGACGGCTCGCTCCAGCAGGGCACGATGTTCCTGGGCGCGCAGGGCGGTGTGATGGGCATGGTCCGCGGTCAGGTCACCGGCCAGGGCCTGTTCACGACGACGCTCTCGGGCGTCGGTTCGGCCGCGGTGATGGCCCACGGCGGCGTGCTGGAGCTGCCGATCACCCCGCAGCGCCCGGTGCACGTCGATCCCCAGGCGTACGTCGCGCACCGCGGCGAGGTCCGCAACAAACTGTCCACCGCGCTCGGCTGGCGCGACATGGTCGGCCGCGGCTCGGGCGAGGCCTTCCAGCTGGAGCTGTCGGGCCAGGGCACCGTCTACGTCCAGGCCTCGGAGGAGAAGCTGTGACCGGTCCCGTTGTCCACGACGTCGCCTCGCTCCCCGCCGATGACAACGTCAATCCGTACGCCTTCAGCGTCGATCTGGACGGTCAGTGGTTCCTGCAGAAGGGGAAGATGATCGCCTACTACGGGCAGATCGACTTCCAGGGCATCGGACACGGCCGGCTGGACCGGCTGATCGCCGGAAGTTTCCATTCGCCACTGCACGCCGCGGACTGGGTCGTCGCCGAGGGCCGGGGAAAGATGCTGCTCGCGGACCGTGCCTTCGACGTGAATTCCTATGACCTCGATGAGGGCAACCTCACTATTCGCTCGGGCAATCTGCTCGCGTTTCAGCCATCTCTGTCGTTGAAGCAGTCGATCATCCCGGGCTTCCTCACGCTGATCGGGACGGGGAAGTTCGTGGCCGCGTCCAACGGGCCGGTGGTCTTCATGGAGCCGCCGATCCGGGTGGACCCGCAGGCGCTCGTCGGCTGGGCCGACTGCCCGTCGCCGTGCCACCACTACGACCACCAGTACCTGCGCGGATTCCTCGGCGGGCTGCGTGCGCACACCGGTATCGGAGGGGCCTCGGGCGAGGAGCACCAGTTCGAGTTCGTGGGGGCCGGCACGGTCCTGCTGCAGTCGACGGAGCAGTTGATGCCGGAGCTGGCGACCGGCGCGGTCCCGGTGGAGGAGGGCGTTCCGGGCGGTGGCGGACACGTTCCGCAAAGTGGCTCACAACTGCCCCAGCTGCCCGGCAACCTCGGGAGCCTCCAGCGCCGCTTCGGGCTGTGAGCGGTAGTCTGCGGACGGTGACCTCGAACGTCTGACCCACATCCGGCCCCGGCCGGTCGTCGTCACCTCAACGGGGATTAATTCACTATTCAACTTTTAACAGGTAGAATTCTTCCATGACGACCGACAGCGACACTCCCTGGCTGACCGACCAGGAGCAGCGTGCCTGGCGCACCCATCTGGACGTCAGCAGACTGCTGATGCACCAACTGGAGCGCGATCTGCAACCGTTCGGCCTGACGAACAACGATTACGAGATCCTTGTCAACCTCTCCGAGGCCGAGGACCACCGGCTCCGGATGAGCGACCTGGCCGCCAGCACCCTGCAGTCCAAGAGCCGTCTCTCCCACCAGATCACCCGGATGGAGAACGCCGGCCTGGTACGCCGCGAGAGTTGCGAATCGGACCGCCGTGGCCTCTACGCCGTGCTGACGGAGGAGGGCTGGGACACCATGCGCCGGGTCGCCCCGCACCATGTCGCCTCGGTCCGCAAGCACTTCATCGACCTCTTCGCCGCCGAGGACCTCCAGGCGCTGCGGGCCTCGCTCACCCCGGTGGCCGAACACCTCCGCGCCCAGCGCGGCACGATCTGACCGCCCGGCCGCGGCCCCGCCCCGGGGCCGCGGCCGCCCCGGTTCAGCCGGCCGCCGGCAGCCGCAGCTCGAAGACCGCCCGGTCCCGTACGCCCAGCGTGCCGCCGTGCCGGACCGCCACGTCCCGTGCGATGGACAGTCCCAGCCCCGCCCCGCCGTCGTCCCGCGCCCGCGCGTCGTCGAGCCGGACGAACCGCTCGAAGATCCGCTCCCGGTCCGCCTCCGGCACCCCGGGCCCGTCGTCCTCGACCCGCAGCACCGCCCACTCCCCCGCGCGCACCACCGCGACCCGCACCTCGCCGGCCGCATGCCGCTGCGCATTGTCCAGCAGGTTCCCCAGCACCCGCCCCAACTGGCCGCGCGAACCGGCCACTTCGACGCCCGCCAGCTCACCGGTGCCGACCGGAATCCGGTCCCCGGCCCGCTGTGAGAGCTCCTCCCGCACCAGCGCCGCGAGGTCCACCCGGGCCGCGGCCGGCCGCTCCCCCGCGTCCAGCCGCGCCAGCAGCAACAGGTCCGCCGCCAGCCGCTGCAGCCGCACGGTGTCCGCCACCGCGCCCGGCACGTCCAGCAACTCGGGGTGCGCCACCCCCACTTCCAGCTGGGTGCGCAGGCTGGCGATCGGACTGCGCAACTCGTGCGAGGCATCCGCGACGAACCGCCGCTGCCGCTCCACGCTCGTCTCCAACGCGGCCAGCGTCTCGTTGGTGGTGCGCGCCAGCCGGCCGATCTCGTCCCGGGACGACGGCACCGGCACCCGCCGGCTCAGATCCGTACTGGCCGTGATCGCCGCCATCTCCGACCGGATGCCCTCCACCGGCCGCAGCGCCCGCCGGGTGACCAGCCAGGTCACCCCCGCCACCACCACGAGCAGCAGCGGCAGCCCGATCAGCATGGCGGTCCGCACCGAGCCGACCGCGGCCCGCTCCGGTGCCAGCGCCGACCCCGCCCGCACCACGGCCTTCTCGCCCCGGCCGTCCTCGGCCTCGACCACCGCGAACCGGTAGGCCGCCACCGTCCCGTCGACGTCGGCGGTCCCGTCCCGGTGGTGCACGTCCTCGTCGACCTCGCCGGGCCGCAGCCCGCCCCGGTCGTCGTCCCCGTCATCGTCGTCATCGACACCCGACCGGCCGAAGCCCGCGCCCCCACCGCCCGCCGCCGCTGCGCCCTTGACCGGCCGGCCGTCGACGGCCCGTACGTCCTCGCCGGCCGCCAGCACCCGCCCGTCCTCGTCGGTGACCACCACCGGATGGTCCTCGCCGTCCGGCAGATCGAGCTTCGGGTACGCCGTGCCGGTGGCGATCTGCGCGGCCACCTCGCGCGCCGCGACCTCCGCCTGCAGCCCGGCCTGGTCCCGCAGATTGCCGCGCAGCACCAGCAGCACGGCCGTACCGGCCGCGATCAGCGCCAGCGCCACCACCACGGTCGCACCGGCCGCCGCCCGGGCCCGTACCGACCCCAGGACCCGGCCCGCCGCCCTACGCACCGGCCACCAGCCGGTAGCCCGCGCCGCGCACCGTCACGATGTGCCCGGCGCCGAGCTTGCGCCGCAGCGCGCTCACATACACCTCGATGATGTTGACGTCGCCGTCGTAGGCGAAGTCCCACACGTGCTCCAGGATCTCCGCCTTGGACACCACCTCCCCCGCCCGCAGGGCGAGTTGCTCCAGTACGGCGAACTCCTTCGCGGTCAGCGCGACCTCGGTACCGTCCCGCTCGACCCGGCGCGCCCCCTGGTCGACGGCGAGCGCCCCCACCCGCAGCACCGGCGCGGCGCTCCGCCCCCGCCGCCGCAGCAGCGCCTTCACCCGGGCCACCAGCACCACGTACGAGAACGGCTTGGTCAGGTAGTCGTCGGCGCCGGTGTCCAGCCCCTCGGCCTCGTCGTACTCGCCGTCCTTCGCGGTCAGCATCAGGATCGGCACCTCGTTCCCGGCCGCCCGCAGCGCGGCACAGACGCGGTAGCCGTTCATGCCGGGCAGCATGATGTCCAGCACGACCAGGTCGTAGATGCCCTCGCCGGCACGGTGCAGCCCTTCGAGGCCGTCGTGCACCACGTCGACCGCGTATCCCTCGGCCCGCAGGCCCCTGGCCAGCGACAAGGCCAGCCGCTGCTCGTCCTCCACGATCAACAGGCGCATACGGGCCAGCCTGCCATCCGGAACCTGAAGAGCCCTTCAGCCGGCTTCAGCCGGGCTTCAGGTGCGTTCGGCCACTGTGACGGCACAGCATTCGCCACTACGGAGGAGAGCACATGAAGCGCCACCTCGTCATCGCCACCGCCGCCGCGGCCGCCCTGTTGGCGGGCGGTACGGTCACCGCCGTCGCGGTGAGCGGCAACGGCGCACCGGCCACGGCACCGGCGGCCGACCACGCCCGCCAGGACACCGAGGACCTCCGCGAGGCCGGTGCCGCCCGGGTGACCGCTCCGCAGGCCGCGGCCGCCGCCCTGAAGGCCGTCCCGGGCAAGGTCTCCGGCCTGGACCTCGACCAGGACCGCCCGGGCCTGGTCTGGGACGCGGACGTCCTGGGCAAGGACGGAAAGTGGCACGAGGTCACCCTCGACGCACGGACGGCACGGGTGCTGAACCAGCACGTCGACCGCGAGAACGACGACGATCACGCGCAGCAGCGCGCCGCCCTGAAGAACGCCCGCACGGACGCCGCCACCGCCGCCCGCAAGGCCGCCGCGGGGCACGGCACGGTCACCTCCGTCGAACTCGACGACGACCACCGCACCAAGGCCGCCTGGGAGGTCGAGACCATCACCAAGGACGGCACCGAGCACAAGCTCCTCATCGACCCGCACACCGGCACCCTGAGCACCGCCCCGGCACACGACGACAACGACGGCGGGGACGACTGAGCGACCCGCGGGCGGCGGCCCCCGACCTCCGCCCCCACTCACCCGCACACTCCCCCAACGGGAGGGGACGGGCCGGAGGGGCCGGTGTTGGGACGTAAAGCGCCAGCAGTCCCCAACACCGGCCCCGCAGGCCCGTCACCGCACCCACAACAAACCCGGCCCGCCGCAGGCGCAACGGCGAGACCACCCGCGGCGGGAAAGACAGCTACGTGCGGGGCGCCGCAAAGCGCGCTACGGCGACCAAGCCCCCCGGCGGGAAAGACAGCCACGTACGCGGCGCCGCAAAGCGCAACGACGACCAAGCCCCGCGGCGGGAAAGCCAACTACGTGGGAAGCCCGGCGTCAGCCCCCGTTCGTGACGCCGTCCACCAACTCGTCCGCCGCCCGGTACGGATCCGTCTCGCCGGCCACTATCCGCTCGGCCAGCGCCTCCAGCCGGCGGTCGCCGCTCAGGTCACCGATCCGCTCGCGCAGCGCCGTGACCGCGATCGTCTCGACCTCATGGGCGGCCCGGGCGCGGCGCCGTTCGGCCAGGACGCCGTGCTCCTCCATCCAGGCCCGGTGCTTCTCCAGCGCTTCGACGACCTCGTCGACGCCTTCGGAGCGGGCGGCGACCGTCTTCACGATGGGCGGCCGCCAGTCCCCGGGCGCCCGGGATTCGCCGAGGCCCAGCATGTGGTTGAGCTCCCGGGCGGTGGCGTCGGCGCCGTCCCGGTCGGCCTTGTTGACCACGTAGACGTCGCCGATCTCCAGGATTCCGGCCTTGGCGGCCTGGATGCCGTCGCCCATGCCCGGCGCGAGCAGCACCACGGAGGTGTCCGCCTGGGAGGCGATCTCCACCTCGGACTGGCCGACCCCGACCGTCTCGACGAGGATCACGTCGCAGCCGGCCCCGTCGAGGACCCGGATGGCCTGCGGAGCGGCCCAGGCCAGTCCGCCCAGATGGCCGCGGGTGGCCATCGAGCGGATGTAGACGCCGGGGTCGGAGGCGTGTTCGCTCATCCGGACCCGGTCGCCGAGCAGCGCGCCGCCGGAGAACGGCGAGGACGGGTCGACGGCGAGCACGCCGACCCGCTTGCCCGTCCTGCGGTACGCGGTGACCAGGGCCGAGGTGGTGGTGGACTTGCCCACGCCGGGTGAGCCGGTCAGCCCGACCACGTAGGCGTTGCCGGTGAGCGGCGCCAGTTCCGCCATCACCTCGCGCAGTTCCGGCGCCGCCCCCTCCACGAGGGAGATCAGCCGGGCCACCGCCCGCGGCCGGCCCTGCCGTGCCTGTTCCACCAGCTGGGGGACGTCCACCATCGCTGCTCGGCTCCTTCGGCTCGCTGGTACCCCACTCGGCAGCCCGTACGCACGCGCGTACGGGCTGTCGCTTACTTACCCGGTACGCGGATGATCAGCGCGTCGCCCTGACCGCCGCCACCGCACAGCGCGGCCGCGCCGGTCCCGCCGCCGCGCCGGCGCAGTTCCAGGGCCAGGTGCAGCACGATGCGGGCACCGGACATCCCGATCGGGTGACCCAGGGCAATCGCGCCGCCGTTGACATTCACCTTTTCCGGGGAGACCCCCAGATCCTTCATTGACTGCACGGCGACCGCCGCGAACGCCTCGTTGATCTCGATCAGGTCGAGGTCGGCGACGGTCAGGCCCTCCTTGCCCAGGGCGTGGTTGATGGCGTTGGACGGCTGGGACTGCAGCGAGTTGTCGGGGCCGGCGACATTGCCGTGCGCGCCGATCTCCGCGATCCATTCCAGGCCGAGTTCCTGGGCCTTGGCCTTGCTCATCACGACGACGGCGGCCGCGCCGTCCGAGATCTGCGAGGACGTGCCGGCGGTGATCGTGCCGTCCTTGGCGAACGCCGGGCGCAGCTTGGCCAGCGACTCCGCGGTGGTCTCCGCCCGGATGCCCTCGTCCTTGCTGAAGAGGACCGGGTCGCCCTTGCGCTGCGGGATCTCCACGGGGGTGATCTCGGCCTCGAAGAGCCCGTTCTTCTGGGCGGCGGCGGCCCGCTGGTGCGAGGCCGCGGCGATCTCGTCCTGCTCCGGACGGGCGATTCCCAGCCGGGTGTTGTGCTTCTCGGTCGACTCGCCCATGGCGATGCCCTCGAACGAGTCGGTCAGGCCGTCGTGGGCCATCGCGTCGAGCATCTCGACGGCGCCGTACTTGTAGCCCTCCCGGGACTTGGGGAGGAGGTGCGGCGCGTTGCTCATGGACTCCTGGCCGCCGGCGACGACGACGTCGAACTCACCCGCACGGATCAGCTGGTCGGCCAGCGCGATCGCGTCCAGTCCGGAGAGGCACACCTTGTTGACGGTGAGCGCGGGGACGTTCATGGGGATGCCGGCCTTGACGGCTGCCTGGCGCGCCGGGATCTGCCCCGCCCCGGCCTGCAGCACCTGGCCCATGATCACGTACTGCACCTGGTCACCGCCGATGCCCGCCCGGTCCAGCGCCGCCTTGATGGCGAAGCCGCCCAGATCGGCGCCCGAGAAGGTCCGCAGGGATCCGAGGAGCCGCCCCATGGGGGTGCGGGCTCCCGCCACGATTACTGAGGTGGTGCCGTTCGTGCCGTTGGTTTCAGACATGCGATGCGGCCTTCCTTTGCAGGGAAGTTAACGAGGGTTCCCGTCAATGTACTGAGCGGTACCCGTCGGGTCACCGGCCAGCAGGTGTGATCGCGCGCACGTTGCGTAACCAGCCGTGAGAGGGGTGCACTGGAACCATGCTGACGCGAATCGACCACATCGGGATCGCCTGTTTCGACCTCGACAAGACTGTCGAGTTCTACCGTGCCACGTACGGCTTCGAGGTGTTCCACACCGAGGTCAACGAGGAGCAGGGTGTCCGGGAGGCCATGCTGAAGATCAACGAGACCTCGGACGGCGGGGCCTCCTACCTCCAGCTCCTGGAGCCCACCCGCGAGGACTCCGCGGTGGGCAAATGGCTGGCCAAGAACGGCGAGGGCGTCCACCACATCGCCTTCGGCACCGCGGACGTCGACGGTGATTCCGACGCCATCCGCGGCAAGGGCGTCCGGGTGCTCTACGACGAGCCCCGGACGGGTTCGATGGGCTCGCGGATCACCTTCCTGCACCCCAAGGACTGCCACGGCGTGCTCACCGAACTCGTCACCGCCGCACCCCCCGCCACCACGGACCACTGACCTTCACGTTCCCCGGCCGGTAGAGTGCAGCTTCGGCCGGGGTACGGGAGTGGGGCTCGGTCCATACTCTGCCGATGATCTGACACCATTTCTTCGGAGAAGGGTCAGCTCCAACGGGTGCCAGTCGAGTACGACGTGACGTGTACGGGACGAGCACCGCAGGACCGGAGCCGGCCGCCACCATGACCAGGGGACGGATGGGACCGCGCAGTGCGGGGCAACGAGCGCCAGGAGCGTAAGTGGGCTGAGGACGACCACCTCTCGCAGTTCGAAGCCGAGATGGAGCGGCTGAAGACCGAGCGGGACAAGGCCGTCCAGCACGCCGACGACCTCGGCTACCAGGTCGAGGTGCTGCGCGCCAAGCTGCACGAGGCGCGTCGCAATCTCGCGACCCGTCCTGCCTACGACAACGTCAGCCACCAGGCCGAACAACTGCTGCGCAATGCGCAGATCCAGGCCGATCAGCTGCGGTCGGACGCCGAGCGGGAGCTGCGCGAGGCACGGGCGCAGACCCAGCGGCTGCTGCAGGAGCAGGCCGAGCGGCAGGCCCGGCTGGAGGCCGAGCTGCACGCCGAGGCGGTCAGCCGCCGCCAGCGGCTCGACGAGGAGCTCAACGAGCGCCGGCAGACCGTCGAATCGCACGTCAACGAGAACGTCGCCTGGGCCGAACAGCTGCGCGCCCGCACCGAGTCGCAGGCCCGCCGGCTGATGGAGGAGTCCCGGGCGGAGGCCGAAGCGGCCCTGGCGTCCGCGCGCGCCGAGGCCCAGCGGCTGATCGAGCAGTCCCGGGCCAGGCTCGGTTCGGAGGCCGAAGCGGCCCGCGCCGAGGCCGAAGCCCTGCTGCGCCGGGCCCGCACGGACGCCGAGCGGCTGCTGACCGCCGCGTCCAACCAGGCCCAGGAGGCCACGGATCAGGCCGAGCAGCTGCGCACCACGGCCGGCACGGAGTCGGAGGAGGCGCGCCGTCAAGCCATCGAGCTGACCCGTACCGCCGAGGCCCGGCTGCAGGAGGCGGACACGGCGCTGCGCGAGGCACGCGCCGAGGCCGAGAAGCTGGTCGAGGAGGCGCAGCAGAGCGCCGGGAAGCGGCTGTCGGCCGCCGAGTCGGAGAACGAACAGCGCACCCGCACGGCCAAGGCGGAGATCGCCCGGCTGGTCGGCGAGGCCACCAAGGAGGCCGAGGCGCTCAAGGCCGAGGCCGAGCAACTGCGCGCCGACGCCCGTACGGAGACCGAGCGGCTGCTCGCCGAGGCGCAGGAGGCCGCCCGGTCGAAGGCGGCGGAGGACTCCGCGGCGCAGCTGGCGAAGGCCGCGCGGGCCGCCGAGGAGATGCTGACCAAGGCGTCCGAGGACGCCAAGGCCGCGACCAAGGCCGCCGCCGAGGAGGCCGAGCGGCTGCGCAAGGAGGCCGAGGCCGAGGCCGACCGGCTGCGCGAGGAGGCGCACGACACCGCGGCGCAGCTCAAGGGCGCGGCGAAGGACGACACCAAGGAGTACCGCGCCAAGACCGTCGAACTCCAGGAGGAGGCGCGGCGGCTGCGCGGCGAGGCGGAGCAGCTGCGGGCCGACGCGGTCGCCGAGGGCGAGCGGATCCGCGGCGAGGCCCGGCGCGAGGCGGTCCAGCAGATCGAGGAGGCGGCCGGTACCGCCGAGGAGCTGCTGGCCAAGGCCAAGTCCGATGCGGAGGAGACCCGTTCGGGTGCCGTCGCGGAGAGCGAGCGGGTCCGGACGGAGGCCATCGAGCGGGCCTCGGCGCTGCGCCGGCAGGCCGATGACGCGCTGGAGCGGGCCCGTTCGGAGGCCGAACAGCTGCTGCTGGAGGGCACCCAGGCCGCCGAGGAGCTGACGTCGGAGGCCGAGAAGAGCGCCGCGAAGCTGCGCGCGGAGGCCGAGGAGGCCGCCGCCCAGCTGCGCACCGACGCCCAGGCGGAACTGGACCGGCTGCGCGCCGAGGCCGAGGAGCGGGTCGCGGCCGCCGAGGAGTCGCTGCGCGAGGCCCGCACGGAGGCCGAACGGCTGCGCCGCGAGACGCAGGAGGAGGCCGCCCGGCTCAAGGCCGAGGCCGCCGAGCGCCGCCGCACGCTCCAGCAGGAGGCCGAGGAGGAGGCCGAGCGGCTGCGCACGGAGGCCGCCGCGGACGCCTCCGCGGCGCGCTCCGAGGGCGAGTCGGTGGCCGTACGGCTGCGCAGCGAGGCGGCGGCCGAGGCCGAACGGCTCAAGTCGGAGGCGCAGGAGACCGCGGACCGGGTGCGCGCGGAGGCCGCGGCCGCCGCGGAGCGCACCGGCACCGAGGCGGCCGAGGCCCTGGCCGAGGCGCAGGAGGAGGCCGCGCGGCGCCGCCGGGAGGCCGAGCAACTGCTCGGCGAGGCCCGCGAGGAGGCCCACCAGGAGCGCACCGCGGCCCGCGAGCAGAGCGAGGAGCTGCTGGCCTCGGCCCGTACGCGGGTGGCCGAGGCGCAGGAGGAGGCCGAGCGGCTGGTCGAGGAGGCGGACCGGCGGGCCGGCGAGCTGATGGCGACGGCCGAGCAGACCGCGCAGCAGGTGCGGGACTCGGTCGCGGGGCTGCACGAGCAGGCCGCCGAGGAGATCGCCGGACTGCGGTCGGCGGCCGAACACGCCGCGGAGCGCACGACGTCGGAGGCCCAGGAGGAGGCCGACCGGGTCCGCAAGGACGCCTACGACGAGCGGGAGCGGGCCTCGGAGGACGCGGCGCGCACCCGGCGCGAGGCGCAGGAGGCGTCGGAGGCCGCCAAGACCCTTGCCGAGCGGGCCGTTGCGGAGGCCATCGAGGAGGCCGAGCGACTGCGCACGGAGGCGGCCGGGGTGCTCGACGAGGCCCGCCGGGACGCCAACGCGGCGCGTACGGAGGCCGCCGAGCAGGCCGACCGGCTGGTCGCGGAGGCGACCGCGCAGGCCGAGAAGCTGGTCACGGACGCCTCGGCGAAGGCGCAGCAGCTGCGGACCGACGCCTCGGACGCGCTGGCGGCCGGCGAGCAGGACGCCGCGCGGGCCCGCGCCGAGGCGCGCGAGGACGCGAACCGGATCCGGTCGGACGCCGCGGAGCAGGCCGACCGCCTGATCACCGAGGCCCGTTCGGAGGCCGAACGGATCGTCACCGAGGCGACCGAGCTGACGTCTTCGGCGCAGGACGACGCGGACCGTACGGTCCGGGAGGCGCAGGAGGCCGCCGAGCGGCTGCGCGCGGAGGGCGAGCAGCAGGCGCGGTCCCTGGTGGCCGAGGCGACCGGTACGGCCGAGCGGCTGCGCACCGAGGCGGCCGAGGTGCTGGAGCAGGCGCGCCGGGACGCCGAGCGCACCGGCGACCAGGCGCGCGCGGACGCCAACAAGGCCCGCGCGGACGCCGCGGAGCAGGCCGACACGCTGGTGTCGGAGGCCGCGACGGAGGCGCAGCGGCTGCGCACCGAGGCGGCGGAGACCACCGCGGACGCCGAGCGGGAGGCGGACCGTACCCGGGCCGACGCCCGCGAGCAGGCGGACCGGATGATCGCCACCGCCACCGCGGAGGCGGACCGGCTGCGGGCCGAGGCGGCCGAGACGGTCACCGCGGCGCAGGAGCACGCCGGCCGCACGCGTAACGAATCGGCCAAAATCAAGGAGGACGCGGAGGCGGCCGCCGAGCGGCAGCGTACGGAGGCCCAGGAGGAGGCCGACCGGCTGCTCGACGAGGCGCGCAAGGACGCCGCCAAGCGCCGCGGGGACGCCGCGGAGCAGGCCGACCAGCTGATCGCCAAGGCCCAGGAGGAGGCCCTGAAGGTCGCCACCCAGGCCGAGGAGCAGGCCGACACGATGGTCGGGGCGGCCCGCAAGGAGGCCGAGCGGCTGGTCGCGGAGGCGACCGCGGACGGCAACGCCCGGGTGGAGAAGTCCCGTACGGATGCCAACGCGCTGCTGGAGGAGGCCCGTGGGGACGCCACCGCCATAAGGGAGCGTGCCGAGGAGCTGCGGCAGCGGATCGAGTCCGAGGTCGAGGAGCTGCACGAGCGGGCCCGCCGGGAGTCGGCGGAGACCATGAAGAACGCCGGCGAGCGGGTCGACAAGCTCATCGCGCAGGCCACCGCGCAGCAGGTGGAGGCCGAGGAGAAGGCCGACCGGATGATGGCGGACGCCAACAGCGAGGCGAGCAAGGTCCGGATCGCGGCGGTCAGGAAGGCCGAGGGCCTGATCAAGGAGGCCGAGAACAAGAAGGCCGAGGCGGTGCGCGACGCGGAGCGGATGCGCGAGGAGGCCCGGGAGGAGGCCGCCCGCATCGTGGACGAGGGCAAGCGCGAGCTGGAGACCCTGGTCCGCCGGCGGGAGGACATCAACACCGAAATCTCCCGCGTCCAGGACGTTCTGGAGGCTTTGGAGTCCTTCGAGACACCCGGCGGAGGGGGCGAAAACAAGGGCAACGGGGTGAAAGCGGGCGCGGGCGCCGGAACAACTCGTTCGAGTGGCAAGCAGTCTGAAGGGTAGCCACTCAAATGAGGGGTCATTCTCCAGATCAAACGGGCAATGACTCGATGACACGCCGTTGTGACCCCTAGGATTCTCCTTATCACCTCACCGGTCTCTTCGACAGGAACCCCATGAGCGACACTTCCTCCCCCTTCGGCTTCGAGCTCGTGCGGCGTGGGTACGACCGCGGTCAGGTGGATGACCGCATCACGAAGCTCGTCGCCGACCGCGACAGCGCGCTGGCCCGCATCACGTCGCTGGAAAAGCGGATCGAGGAACTCCACCTCGAGACGCAGAACGCCCAGGCGCAGGTCAATGACGCCGAACCGTCCTACGCGGGCCTCGGCGCGCGCGTCGAGAAGATCCTCCGGCTTGCCGAGGAGGAGGCCAAGGACCTGCGCGAGGAGGCCCGCCGGGCCGCCGAGCAGCACCGCGAGCTGGCCGAGTCGGCCGCCCAGCAGGTCCGCAACGACGCGGAGGCGTTCGCCGCCGAGCGCAAGGCGAAGGCGGAGGACGAGGGCGCCCGGATCGTCGAGAAGGCCAAGGGTGAGGCGTCCACGCTGCGCGCCGAGGCCCAGAAGGACGCCCAGTCCAAGCGGGAGGAGGCCGACTCCCTCTTCGAGGAGACCCGTGCCAAGGCCGCCCAGGCCGCCGCCGACTTCGAGACCAACCTCGCCAAGCGCCGCGAGCAGTCCGAGCGCGACCTCGCCTCCCGTCAGGCCAAGGCCGAGAAGCGGCTCGCCGAGATCGAGCACCGCGCCGAGCAGCTCCGCCTGGAGGCCGAGAAGCTGCGTACGGACGCCGAGCGCCGGGCCCGCCAGACGGTGGAGACCGCGCAGCGCCAGGCCGAGGACATCGTGGCGGACGCCAACGCCAAGGCGGACCGTATCCGCAGCGAATCCGAGCGCGAGCTGGCGGCGCTGACCAACCGCCGCGACTCCATCAACGCCCAGCTGACCAACGTCCGCGAGATGCTGGCCACGCTGACCGGTGCGGCGGTGGCCGCGGCCGGCGCCCCCGGCGACGACGAGGCGGTCTCCCGCGGCGTCCCGGCCCAGCAGACGCGCTGAACCATCCGTCGGAAGGTTTCGCCAGATTCGACCGAGCCCCCGTACCGCCCTCTGAGGCGGTGGCGGGGGCCCGGTCGTACAGGGGGTCAGCCAGCCGGCCCCGTCCCGGTGGCCGGGCCGTCCAGGCGCGCCTAGCGTGCTGTACATGATCGAGCTTGAGGGGCTGACCAAGCACTACGGCGACAAGGTCGCGGTGGACCACCTCACCTTCACGGTGCGGCCCGGCATCATCACCGGCTTCCTCGGCCCCAACGGCGCGGGCAAGTCGACCACCATGCGGATGATGCTGGATCTCGACAACCCGACGTCGGGCACGGTCCGGATCGACGGCAAGCACTACCGCCAGCTCGAAGACCCCCTGACATACATCGGCGCGCTGCTGGAGGCCAAGGCGGTGCACGGCGGCCGGAGCGCCGCCAATCACTTGCTGTGCCTGGCCCAGAGCAACGGCATCCCGCGCAGCCGGGTCGGCGAGGTGCTCGAAATGGTCGGGCTCAGCTCGGTCGCGAAGAAGCGCGCGAAGGGCTTCTCCCTCGGCATGGGCCAGCGGCTGGGCATCGCCGCCGCCCTGCTCGGCGATCCGCAGGTGCTGCTCTTCGACGAGCCGGTCAACGGCCTCGACCCCGAGGGCATCCACTGGATCCGCAACCTGATGAAGCACCTCGCGGCCCAGGGCCGTACGGTCTTCGTCTCCTCCCACCTGATGAGCGAGATGGCGCTGACCGCCGACCACTTGGTGGTCATCGGCCAGGGCCGGCTGATGGCGGACACGTCCATGAAGGACTTCATCCACCAGAACTCGCGCTCGTACGTCCGGATGCGCTCCCCGGAACAGCAGAAGCTGCTCGACGTACTGCGCGCCGAGGGCATCCACGCGGCGGCGGCCGGCGGCGGTGCGCTGGAGATCGACGGGGTACCGGCCGAGCGGCTCGGCGAACTCGCCGCCGCCCACCAGGTGACCCTGCACGAGCTGAGCCCCCAGCAGGCGTCCCTGGAGGAGGCGTTCATGCGGCTGACGGCCGGATCGGTCGAGTACCACGCGCACAACGGCGAGCCGGTGCCGGTGCGGACCGCCGCCGTCCCGGTAACCCCCCAGCCGGCCGGGGCACGGCCGGGCGAGCCGCAGCCGACCGGCTGGGGCGCGGACTGGCAGAAGAAGAGGAGCTGACCCATGGCGGCGGTCGGGCAGGTCATCCGGTCCGAGTGGACCAAGATCAGATCGGTGCGGTCGACGGTGTGGACGCTGGGCATCGCCGTCCTGGTCACCGTCGGGCTGGGCATGCTGATCTGCACCCTGGCCAACCACGACTTCAACTCCATGCCGGCCCGCGACCGGCTGTCGTTCGACGCCACCAACATCAGCTTCGCCGGTATGGGGCTGGGCCAGCTCGCGATGATCGTCTTCGGCGTGCTGGTGGTCTCCAACGAGTACAGCACCGGCATGATCCGCGCCTCGCTGGCCGCGGTACCGCAGCGCGGCACGTTCCTGTTCTGCAAACTGCTGGTCGCCACCGCGCTGGTCTTCGTCGTCGGCCTGGCCACCAGCTTCGTGACGTTCTTCGCCGGCCAGACGATGCTCGGCGATCTGCGCGCCGACCTCGGCGACCCGGGCGTACTGCGCGCCGTGATCGGCGGCGGCCTCTACATGACCCTGATCGCCCTGTTCTCGATGGCGGTCGCCACGATGCTGCGCAGCCCGATGCTGTCGCTGGGCATCCTGATGCCGTTCTTCTTCCTGATCTCCAACATCCTCGGCAACGTCTCCGCCACCAGGAAGATCGGCCGCTTCCTCCCCGACCAAGCCGGCTCGAAGATCATGCAGGTCGTCCCCCGCGCCGGCGAGGACGTCCCGTACGGACCGTGGGGCGGCCTGGGCATCATGATCGCCTGGACGGTGGTGGCACTCGCCGGCGGGTACGTCCTGCTGAAACGCCGCGACGCGTGACGCTGCGCTTGGCTGTTCCGCCCACGTACTTGGCTTTCCCGCCGGGGGGGTTGCTCGCGGTTGCGCGCTTTGCGGCGCCGCGTACGTAGCTGGCTGGTCCGCCGCGGGGCTTGGTCGCCGTTGCGCTTTGCGGCGCCCCGTATGTAGCTGTCTTTCCCGCCGCGGGGCTTGGTCGCCGTTGCGCTTTGCGGCGCCGCGTACGTAGCTGTCTTTCCCGCCACGGGGCTTGCTCGCCGTTGCGCTTTGCGGCGCCGCGTACGTAGCTGTCTTTCCCGCCACGGGGCTTGCTCGCCGTTGCGCTTTGCGGCGCCGCCGACGTGCCCGTCTCTCCCGCCGCGGGGGTCTCACCGTTGCGCGCTTTGCGGCGCCGCGTACGTAGCTGGCTGGTCCGCCGCGGGGCTTGGTCGCCGTTGCGCTTTGCGGCGCCCCGTATGTAGCTGTCTTTCCCGCCGCGGGGGTCTCACCGTTGCGCGCTTTGCGGCGCCGCGTAACGTAGCTGGCTGGTCCGCCGCGGGGCTTGATCACCGTTGCGCCTGGCGGCGGGCGTGGTGTTTCGGGTGCGGTGACAGCCCTACAGACTTCGTCCTCCGGTCTGTCCCCTCCCGTTGGTGGGGGTTGGAAGGCCGGTGGGGGCGGGCGTCGTCGTCATAGATGTACGTCGCGTCGTGGGGTCGAGGGTGGCGGGAATACCTCCCAAGCCCGTTGAGTTGAGGCCCTGCAAGGGGCGCTCGTAACCCCTACGGGATCTGTTCGACCTCCCCCTACGGGTCCCCAAAACCCCTTGCAGCCCCAACGCCCGCCCCCACCCACAGCATTCCCATCCACCAACGGGAGGGGACGGGCCGGAGGGGCCGGTGTTTGGGACGTAAAGCGACAGCAGTCCCAAACACCGGCCCCC
>NZ_JBEZMM010000023.1:0-122228 GCF_040652715.1 Streptomyces sp. NPDC048196
TCGTGGACGTAAAGCGACAGCAGTCCACGAACAAGGCCCCGCAGGCCAGTCACCGCACCCAACAACAACCCAGCCCGCCGCAGGCGCAACGGCGAACAACAACCGCGGCGCAGCAGACGGCTACGTACGGGGCGCCGCAAAGCGCAACGGCGACCAAGCCCCGCGGCGGGAAAGCCAAGTACGTGGGAGAAAAGCCAAGCGCAGCGAAACGTCAGGCAACAAGTGGCCGGTCATGTGCCGTGACCGGGGCCGGCAGTGTGGTGGCGCCGGTCAGGTAGCGGTCCGTGGCGGCCGCGGCGGCCCGGCCTTCCGCGAGGGCCCAGACGACGAGGGACTGTCCGCGTCCCGCGTCGCCCGCGACGAACACGCCCTCGGCACACTCGGCGCCCTCGGCGCCTTCGGCACCTTCGGCGGCGAAGGTGCCGTCCCGGGCGAAGTTGCCGCGGTCGTCGAGCGCGAGCCCGTACTGCGTCCGCAGGCCGCTGTTCCGTTCCGGGCCGGAGAAGCCGAGGGCGAGCAGGACCAGTTCCGCCGGCAGCACCCGTTCGCTGCCCGGCAGCGGTCGCCGGGCCTGCGGTTCGACCTCGGTGAGGTGCAGCGCACACACCCGGCCCGCCGGGTCCCCCTCGAAGGCCAGGGTCGCGGAGGAGAACAGCCGCGGATCGGTGCCCTCCCGGCCCCGGGCCTCCTCGTGGGCGTGCGAGATCCGGTAGACCTTCGGGTACGTCGGCCAGGGGTGGGCCTCCGTCCGTTCGCGGCCCGGCTCCGGGTTGATGTCCAGCTGCACCACGGTGGACGCACCCTGGCGCAGTGCGGTGCCCAGGCAGTCCGAGCCGGTGTCCCCGCCGCCGACGATCACCACGTGTCTGCCCTCGGCGGTGACCGGCGGTGTGGCGTAGTCGCCCTCCACCACGCGGTTGGCGAAGGTCAGATAGTCCATGGCCTGGTGGATGCCGGCCAACTCGCGGCCGGGCACCGGGAGTTCCCGCCGTTCGCCGGCGCCGACGGCGATGATGACCGCGTCGTGGCGCCTTCGGAGCTCACGGGCGTCCAGCTCGCCGCCGACGTCGGCGCCGGTGCGGAACTTGGTGCCCTCCGCCAGCATTTGCTCGATCCGGCGGTCGATGTGGTGCTTCTCCATCTTGAACGAGGGGATGCCGTACCGCAGCAGTCCGCCGAGGCGGTCGGCGCGTTCGTAGACGACGACGGTGTGGCCGGTGCGGGTGAGCTGCTGTGCCGCGGCCAGCCCGGCGGGGCCGGAGCCGATGACCGCGACGGTCTTCCCGCTGAGCCGGTGCGGCGGGTGCGGGGGTGCGTAACCGCGCTCCCAGATCTCGTCGGCGATGGCCTGCTCGACATTCTTGATCGTCACCGGATCGGCGTTGAGGGCCAGTACGCAGGCTTCCTCGCAGGGCGCCGGGCACAGCCGCCCGGTGAACTCGGGAAAGTTGTTCGTGGCGTGCAGCCGCTCCGCGGCGGCCCGCCAGTCGCCGCGCGAGGCGTACGCGTTCCACTCGGGGATGAGGTTTCCCAGCGGGCAGCCGTTGTGGCAGAACGGTATGCCGCAGTCCATGCAACGCCCTGCCTGCTCGGACACGAGGGGGAGCAGCGCCTGGCCCGCGTAGACCTCGTGCCAGTCGTTCAGCCGCTCCTCTACGGGTCGCGGCGGGACGGGCCGCCGCGGTGTCCTGAGGAATCCGTAAGGGTCGGTCATGCGCCGCCTCCATCGCACTTGCGGCGTTCCGGCCAGCCTACGCCTGACGGGTGCCGCTTTCATCGGACGGCGGGTGGCTGGCCCCGGCGGCACTCCCTCCTGGCTTCCTCCTTGCTCCCTTCTGACTCTCTCCTGGCTCCCTCCTGTCGGTCCGCGGTGTGCGGGGCGGGGATGGGCTTGGTCGCGTTCCCGTACGGCGTGGGCCCTCCGGGCGTCGATCATTCGGTGCCTGTGGCGTGTAAAGGCGCAGGCCAAGGGCCCGGGCCGCCCTTTGCCCTTCTCGGGGGCGTGAGGGGATCCGCAGTCTGCGCCGGGTCGCCGCGGAGGGCGGGATCCGGCTGGCCCGCCTGGCCGTGCCGGCCCCGAACGTGGCGGCGCCGCGCTCGGCCGCGGCGCCCGCGGCGAGGCCGAGGCGCTAGTCCGGCGCCTCGGCCCGCTGCGCCCCGGTGCAGTCCGCCGGTGCGCCGCGGGGGAAGCACTGCGGCGGCGGCCGGGGCGGGGGCCGAGACCGGCGGGAGGGGAGCCGCTCCGCGGTCGGTCCCCGGGGCGGGGCGCGGTGTCACCGGACGGCAGGCCGAAAGGACCCGGGAGACAGACGGCCGGCCGGTCCGGTGACGGCCCGCAGCAACCCTTGCACCCTGCAATTCTTGATGCCACGCACCACGCGCGCCCGGATCAGGGTTCCCCCGACAGCCGCAGTACGCGCCGCGGGCCGTCGTCCGCCGTGCCGGTGCTGCCCGTACTGCGGCGGGTCCGGTCAGCGCAAGGGCAGGGTCAGCTCGGCCGGATCGGCCGTGGTGGAGCCGAAGGACACGCTGCTTCCCCGTGGCGTACGGCCGGCGTACATCGGGTCCTTGGTGTCCAGGACCAGCGCCAGCCGGTGCCCGGCGGGCAGGTCGTAGGCGGTGGTGAAGAGGGAGAGGTCGAGCGGGAAAGCGCGGCCCGGCTTCTTGCCGGACCAGCTCTGCGGGGCGTGCGAGATGAGCTTGCCGATGCCCAGCGAGTTGACGTCGTAGAGGTAGCCGAACACGGTGCCGTCCGGTGCGGCGGCGGTGACCTGGGTGTGCACCCGGGCGGCGCCGCGGAGGTGCTGGGCCGAGGCGTAGGGCACCGACTGCCAGACGGCGGCCGAACTGCGGGGCAGCAGTGGGAGGATGACGGTCGGGGGCAGGGCGGCGACCTGGTCGAGCGCCCCGGCGAGGAGGGCGACGCCGCCGTCCGCGCCGGAATCCGTGCCGCCGACGACGGACTTCCGCCAGCCGGGTCCGGCCGCCGTGCCGCCGAGCGCGCCGGTCTCCAGCGGGCCCGGGCTGCCCAGGCGGAGGTGGGCGGTGCGGGAGCTGATGGCGCGCCAGTCCGGGTAGCTCTCGTGGTTGCCGTTCGGGCGGACTTCCAGGTCCACCGACTGCCGCGGGCCGGGGCCGCCGCCGGTGCCCTTGAGGTGCCGGTCGAGCCAGTGGCGGGCGCTCTTCCAGGTCGGGTTGTCCAGGCCCAGCAGGCTCGTCAGCTCCTGCGTGGCGTGGTCGCCGGGGCGGAGTTCGAGCCGCTTGGGGCCGGTCAGCCGCTGGTAGAAGGCGGTCAGCTGGCTGGGGTTGAAGAAGCTGTCGCCCCAGGCGTGGGCGAGGAAGACGGCCGTGCCGTGGGCGTTGAGGCGGTTCACGTAGGTGGCCGGGGACCTGGTGTCCGCCCAGCGGACCACCTTGGGCATGTCCCGGCCGGCGAAGAGGTCGGCCAGCATCCGGCCGTATTCGGGGCTGCGGCGGCCGGTGGGCGCCTGGATGGCGGCGAGGAGGGCGGCGGCCTGGAGGTGTCGAGTGCCGCCGCTGTACAGGGAGTTGGTGAGGTCTCCCCAGCCGCTCATGGCGGCGACCGCCTTGATCCGGGGGTCGGACGCGGCGCCCATGAGGGTGATTCCGCCGCCGAGGGAGAGTCCCACCATGCCGATGCGCTGCCGGTCGGCCGGGGTGTGGGCGAGGGCCCAGTCGATGACCGAGGAGACGTCGGAGACGTCCTTGGGGCCGGCGACGTCGACCTGTCCGCCGGAGCGCCAGAAGCCGCGCACGGTGTAGGTGACGGCGATGTAGCCGGCGGCGGCCAGTTGCTTGCCCTGGGCGACGTACTCCAGGTCGTTCTGCCCCCAGCTGGCCGGCTGCACGACGAGGGGGTAGTGGCCCTTACGGTCGGCGCCGGGGGTGCCGGGGGCCGGGGTGAACACATCGGCCTTGAGGACGGTGCCGTCCTTCATGGGGATGTCGGCGAGCCGGAACGAGGGGTGGCCGAGCTGCGCGGTGGCGGTGGCAGCGGGTCGGTGGGCGGGCGCCGGCGCCGCCGAGGCGGGAGCGGTGGTGAGACCGGCGCCGACGCCAAGTGCCGTGACGAGTAAGGCAGTTGTTGCTCGGTGCCGGTGGCCGTGGGGCCTGCGGTGGGTACGGCGGGATCGCGCCATCGATGCTCCATCGGAATTCTGACCGCCGTGCCACGGTGACACCCATCCGGTTGCGGTGCTGGTGAGCGTACGGGCGCATGATCGGCCCCGGGAGGCGATGATCAGCCAAACTTACTCACTGGTAACCGGGCGCCGGTCGACCGGGGTGAGCGGGGTGCGGATGGTCACTTCCCTGCGGCGGGACCCGGACCAGGGGGCCGGGACCGCCTCGATGTCGCGGGCCAGGCGGTAGGCGAGCGCTTCGTAGTTGACCCGCCAGCCGCGGAAGTGCGGCCATGCCTCCTCCGGGGTGCGCTCCATGGGATAGCCCTGGGCCGCCATCCGCTCGACGCCCCGCAGGAAGTCCTCGTGGCTCAGCTGCAACGCGTCGTCGGGGTGCGGGTCCTGGTCGTAGGCGATGCCCTCGATGGTGGCGATCTCGCGCAGGCAGACGAAGCCGGCGCGCAGCGCCATCCGCACCTCGGCCTGCGGCTGGGAGGGGTTGAAGGACAGTCGCAGGGCCGCGGCGTCCATCACGGCCAGCAGGGCGATCAGCCAGTTGCGGGTCACCTTCGGGGAACGGAAGTGGATCAGGACCGGGTACGTCGTGTGGCTCTCGCTCACGTCCGCGCTCCACCGCTCCCAGGTGCGGAACAGCTCGGTGAGGATGTCCAGCAGCTCCACCTGCGCGTAGCGGGCCAGGATCTCCGGTCCCCAGGCCGGGCTTCCGGCGCGCGCCTGCAGCAGCGTCACCTCGGTCTCCCGGCGTTGGTAAGCGCCGTAGAGGGCGGGCAGATAGCCGATCTGGAGGCCGATCACGATCGGGCCCGTGACGGCGGCGCAGAAGTCGATGGCGTTCAGCGTCGCGCGGTCACCGCTGGCGAAACCGAGCGTGAAGAGCGAGGAACCGGACTCGGTCAGCGCCTCCCTGACGCCGAGCCGGCTCACCGCCGCCTCCAGCAGGGCGTACCCGATCAGGAAGCAGCCCAGCCAGGTGATCAGGGTGACGACGATGGCCAGCGGCGCCATCGGGGCGAGCACCCGGTCCTTGGCCTCCGCGCTCGGCAGGCGGTCGGCCAGCAGCCGGAACGGCCGGTGGACCAGCCGCTGGACGATCCGGCCGAGGCCGGACGGCGTCGGCCGGGGGATCACCAGCGAGTGCAGCACCGAGGAGAACACCCCGAGCACGATGACCGCACCGGCGATCCCCAGCAGTAGACGCACCGTCGTCCGCTCCTTCCCGGCCCCCGGCCGCTTCGACGAAGGAAGCGTACGTGGGGGGTCCGGGCGGCGGCGTCAACCCGTCGGTTGAGTCGGACGCGAGGGAGAGGTCACGGGAACGTGCGCCGCCCAGTCCACGATCTGCACCGCCGCCCCGGCGGCCTCCTGCCCCTGGCAGCGCGCGTGGTGCCGGCGGGCGATACCGTCCAGGTCCAGGTGGGAGCCGATGGCGGGCAGCGCGGCCAGCCGCCGTGCGTACGCCCACAGCCGCCGGTACCCGGCGATCCGGTGCACCGCCGTGGCGTCCAGATGCCAGCGGTGGACGGTGTCGAGCTGGACCAGCGAGACCCACACATGGACGTCGGCGAGGGTGAGTCCACCGCCGAGTACGTGGTCCCGGCCGGCCAGGCGCCGCTCCAGTCCGTCCAGTGCCCGGAACAGCGTCTCCAGCGCCTCCTGGTGGCCGGAACTGCCGATGCCGAGCCGGCCGGCGCGCTGTGCGGCCTCGTGGAGTTCGTGCTCGCAGAGCCGGGCGACCTCCTCGATGTCGTCGCGGGCGTGGGCCGGGTACAGCTCGGGGCCCTCGCCGCTGAATCGCCCGGCCAGGTCCCGCAGGATGTCCGGCGCGTGCGCGCTGACGATCCGGCCGGTCCAGCCGTCGCTGAGGACCGGGGCGGCCGCCGGTCCGGGGTGCTGGTGGGAACTGGCCTCGTACAGCGGGCGCAAGGCGGCGTATTCGCCTTCCGGGCCGTCGGGGACGGCCGGCAGCAGCGTCAGCGGGAGGGTCTCGCCGAGGCCGAGCAGGCCGTGCGCGACGGCGATGCGCAAGGACTGCGGACAGGACCGCGTCAGATGCAGGCGGTAGCGGTGCGGCACGGGGTAGTGGCCGCTGCGGGCGTCACCACCGATCCTGCCGCGGAGGGAGGGGACGACGGTCTGGGACGGGGTGGACATACGGCTCCCTGGGATCCGGGGTGCTCTGAAGTGGCGAGGGGCGCGGAAGTGCGCAGGCCCGCACGGCGGCAGGGCAGCACTGCACGGGCGCCGACGGGCCGCTGCCGGCCGGCTCGGCGGGCCGTTGCCCGGCGGTCTACCGGCTTCGGGGGAGCGAACTCGCCGCGCTGCAGACGCGCAGCAGATCGATGTGGCGACGCGACGTCAGAAGGGGAAGCGGCTGGATCGCGCCGTGCGCGCGAGCGGTGCCCAGCCCTGCGTGCCCCATGATTTCCCACCTGTTCGCCAGGGTTCCCGCCCCTGAGTGTCGAGGCGCGGCCGGAGCCGCGTCAAGAGCCTGTCCACGGCCGCGGTGGCGCATGCGTCCGGGCCGGGAAACAGCCGCGAACCACCGGTGCCTCGCGCACCGGCGGCCGCGGCCCCCGGTGTCAGGTCAGGAGGAAACCCGTCCTCAGGGTGGCCTGGGAGCTGTTGTCCGCGTAGAGCTCGAACTCCCCTGGTTCGACGCGGAATTCGCCGCGCGGGTCGTTGGTGTGGAAGCCCAGTTCCTGGCGTCCGAGGGTGAAGCGGACCGTCCGCCGCTCCCCCGGCCTCAGGTGGACGCGGGAGAAGCCGACCAGTCTGCGGACCGGCTGGACGACGCTGGCGACCTTGTCGCGGAGGTAGAGCTGGACGACCTCGTCGCCGGCGCGGGTGCCGGTGTTCTCGACCCGTACGGCGGCGCGGACCGTCGCCCCGCCGTCGGTGACGCTCCTCGCCGGCAGGACCTCGGCCGACAGCTCCAGGCCGGAGAAGGCGAACGTGGTGTAGCTGAGGCCGTGGCCGAAGGGGTAGAGCGGGGTGTGCGGGAGGTCGAGGTACTTCGAGGTGTATTTGTTGTCCGGGTCGAAGGGGCGGCCGGTGTTCTCGTGCGCGTAGTACAGCGGCAGTTGACCGACCGAGCGGGGGAAGGTCACCGGTAGCTTGCCGCCGGGGTTGACCTTGCCGAAGAGGAGGTCAGCGACGGCGTGGCCGCCTTCGATGCCGGGGTGCCAGCCCTGGAGGACCGCGTCGGCGCGGTCGGCGACGCCGGTGAGGACGAGCGGACGGCCCGAGAGGACCACGACGACCAGGGGCTTGCCCGTGTCGGCCAGCTTCGCCACGAGCTGCGCCTGGACGCCGGGCAGGGTGATGTCGCTGCGGGCGGCCGCCTCGCCGCTCTGTGCGGCCTTCTCCCCGACCACGGCGACCACGGCGTCGGCGGCCCGGGCCACGGCCACCGCCTCGTCGAAGGCACCGGTGTCGTCGCCCTCCACCGCGCATCCGCGGGCGAAGCGCACGGTGGCGGAGGGAGCGGCCTGCCTGATGCCGTCCAGGACGGACACCGCGGGGAACAGGGCGGCGCCGATGCTCGCCCAGGTGCCGTGCAGTTCCTTGGTGTCGTCGCCGAGCGGGCCGATGACGGCGATCGAGCCGGTGCGGGTGGTGAGCGGCAGGGTGTGCTTCTCGTTGCGCAGCAGGACCATGGAGCGGGCGGCCGCGGTCCGGGCCGCCTTCCGGGCCGCGGCGCTCGGTGCGGTGATCTCCGCGGCCTCGTCGACGTAGGGACGCTCGAAGAGGCCGGCGCGGAACTTGACGCGCAGCACCCGGGCGACCGCGTCGTCCAGCCGCTCGTGGCTGATCCTCCCCTCGGCGAGCAGCTTCTTGCCGTGCTCGGCGTAGGTCGTCGAAACCATCTCCATGTCGACGCCGGCGCCCAGGGCGAGCCGGGCGGCGTCGGCGCCGTCCGCGGCGATGCCGTGCGCGATGAGTTCCTGGACGCCGGTGTAGTCGCCGACGACGAAGCCGTCGAAGCCGAACTCCTCGTGCAGGATGTCGGTCAGGGTGTGCCGGTTGGCGTGTGCGGGGACGCCGGCCACGGTGTTGAAGGACGCCATGACGGTGGCGACGCCGGCGTCCACGGCGGCCTTGAAGGGCGGCAGGCAGACGTCGCGCAGCCGCCGTTCGGAGAGGTCGGCGGTGTTGTAGTCGCGGCCGCCCTCGGGGAAGCCGTAGCCGACGAAGTGCTTGGCACAGGCGGCGAGCCGGTCCCCGGCGGCGTAGTCCGCGCCCTGGTAGCCGCGGACCTTGGCGGCGGTCAGCTTCGCGGTCAGGTACGGGTCCTCGCCGCTGCCCTCGGCCACCCGTCCCCAGCGCGGCTCCCGGCTGACGTCCGCCATGGGCGCGAACGTCCAGTGGATGCCCTGCGAGGCGGCCTCGCGGGCGCTGGTCTCGGCGTCGGCGGTGACCACGCCGGGGTCGAAGCTGCTGCCCTGGGCGAGGGGTATCGGGAAGGTGGTGAGGTAGCCGTGGATGACGTCCTGGCCGAAGATCAGCGGGATGCCCAGCCGTGACGTCTCCACGGCCGCGCGCTGGAGGTCGTTGCACTTCTCGACGCCGGTGAGGTTGAGCACCGAGCCCAGCAGGCCCTTGGCGGCGAGTTCGGCGCACTCCTTGTTCTGGCCGTCGCCCGGGCCGGTGTCGGCGTGCCAGGTCAGCTGCTGGAGCTGGCCGAACTTCTCCTCGACCGTCATCTTGGCCAGCAGCGCCCGGACCCGGCGTTCGGTCTTCGGGTCGCGGGGCGCTCGCGCCGTGGTACGGGGTGTCTCGGCGGCGGTGGACGAGGGGAGGGTGCGGCCCGCGCCCGTCCCCACGAGGACCGCGGCCCCGGCGGATGCCTTGAAGATGTGACGACGGCTGATCGATCCGGAACCGGACACCGGCGACTCCTCACTGCGTGGGCACGCCGCCGACATGCGCCGGCGTGGCGATTCAACGCGCTGATGGCGTACGGCAGTTAAGCGAGGCACCGGCACGGGGTCAATGGGTTGAACATGAAGCGCGGGCCGTGGGGGGCCACTGATTCATGAGATGTACGTTCACGGGGTGGGCAGCAGGGTGCTCAGCGGCTGGGCGGCCGCCTGGGCGGCGGGCCGGGAGACGTACAGGGTCGTGTGGAAGTGGCCGAGGGACTCCTTGCCCGACGGATCGTCACCGGCCGCCGTCACCGCGGCGACGGCGTACTTCTGCTCGTCGGCGTCGGTGAACCGGCGTTGCGGATAGGTCCGGGTGCCGTCCTTCTCGGTGGTCAGCCCGAGCCGGGCCAGGCCGTCGGCGATCGGCCGGTAGGAGCCGGTGCGGAGGACGAAGGCCGCCACCCACGGCAGGTCCCGGCCGCCCTCCCGCGCCGCGTCCTCCGCCAGCAGCGAGCGGAAGGTACGGGCGGACAGGAAGCTGGCTCCGCCGGTCACCGTGATCAGCCGCAGGCCGCCGAGGGCCCGGCGCAGCGCGGGGCTCGGTTCGGCGGTTTCGAGGTTCTCGGCGAACGCCGCGTCCAGCAGGCCGACCGCGCGGGCGTAGCCGATGGCCGGTGCGGCGATGTCGATGCCGACGACGGGCACCGCGTCGGGGCGGCGGCGCGCGGCGTAGAACTGCCGGTCCTGCTCGATGAGTTCGGCGGTGCTCAGGCCGGCGGCCGCCGCCGAGGTGTAGTGGGCCGCGAGCTCCGCCAGGGTCACGTCGTGGTTGAGCAGGGCGGCGTTGATGCCGTACGAGCAGCAGAGGTCCAGGACGGTCGCGGGCCGCCGGCCGGCGGCGCGGTCCTCCGGGGCGGCGGCGACGGCGGCGCGCAGGAGACGGCGGAAGACGCCCTGGGCGTGCTGCGGTGTCCGGTAGTCCAGCGCGCCCAGCACACGGAAGTACGCGCGCGGGTCCGGCTGGTCGTAGAGGTCGTCGAAACGGGTCATCCGTGCGGGCGAACCGGAACCGCCGTCGTGCGGGGCAGGGGCCATCGGACTGTCTCCTCGCGCCGGGAATCAGGGCGTCGGCGGCGCCGACCACGAACCACCTCCTGCGGTGGGGTGGGCGGTCGGCGGCGCCGGAGAGCACAACGATCAGGGGAGATCTCCGTTGCCGCCCAGATTGGCGACGATGCGGCGCAGGACGTTGATGGTGGTCACGAAGTCGGCGGTGTCGATGCCTTCGTGGGTCCGCCGATGGACCTGCAGGTTGCGCTCGTGTGCGCGCAGCCGTCCGGCCTCACCCGCCTCGGTCAGCCGCATGCCGTCGGCGTCCTCGGTCAGCCACCCCCGGGCGATCAGGTCGTCGTACACGGCGTCGAAGTCGGTGCCGAGGTCGTCATACGGTCGCAGCCGCTCGGTCAGCGCGGCGCGGGTCCACGTACCGGGCGCCCCGGCCGCGTGGTTGAGCGTCCACCAGTGCGGCTGTGTGAGGTCCTCCACCGCCAGCTGCGCGCGCAGGCCACCGACCACCCGGCGGTACGCCTGTCCGGTCCATGCGCCGATGGGCTGGGCGGCCAGTTCCTCCTCCGGGTAGTCCTTGAGTGTCACGGTCCCCTTGCCTGCCATGGCTCCTGAGTCCCCTCTCCGGGTTCCTGCGCCCCTTCGCTGATCAACAACGCGCCCACCGTAGAACCTCAACTCGACTTGGGGTCAAGGCGGGCAGGCGGTTCCGGCTTCCTCAACTCCCCTCGGCGTGGCAGGGTTTGACCGGTGCTATGGCAGGGGGACCAGGGGGCACGGCATGACCGGTATCGGAATCAGGCCGCTCGGCGACGACCCACAGCGGCTCGGTGACTACCGGCTGCTGGGGCGGCTCGGTGCGGGCGGCATGGGGCGGATCTATCTGGGGCGGTCCACGGCCGACGGATCGCTGGTCGCCGTCAAGACGCTGCTCGCCGAGGGCGCGGTCAGCGACACCGACCGACGCCGGTTCGCCCGCGAGGTGGCACTGGCCCGGCGGATCGAGAGCCCCCATACGGCGCGGGTGCTCGACGCCGACCCGGACGCCGAGCAGCCGTGGATGGCGATCGAGTACATCCCCGCGCCCTCGCTGTCCGAACTCGTCCGCACCGCGGGACGGCTGCCCGGTACGGCCGTGCGCTGGATCGCCGCGGGAACGGCACAGGCCCTGGTCGCCCTGCACGACGAGGGCATCGTGCACCGGGACGTCAAACCGCAGAACCTCCTGCTGCCGCTGTCCGGACCGCGTCTCATCGACTTCGGCATCTCGCACGCCTACGACCTCACCCGCACCTCGCTGACACTGGGCACGATCGCCTTCACCTCACCCGAGCAGGCGCGCGCCGAGCCCTCCACCGCGGCCAGTGACGTCTACTCGCTCGGCGCCACCCTCTTCCATCTCGCCGTCGGCCGCCCGCCGTACCCGGAGACCGGCGACATGATCCGACTGCTGGCCGTCGTCCAGCGCGGCGACCTCGATCTCACCGGGCTGCCCAAGGAACTGGGCTCGCTGATCCGCCCGTGTCTGGCCATCGATCCGGACGAGCGTCCGCGGCCCGCCGACGTCCTGCGGGAGTTCCAGGAAGGGCTGGAACGGGTACCGACCTCGCGCCGCGCCGAACGCTGGCTGCCGCCGCGGTGGACCGCGCTGATCCAGGAGTACGAGGCGCAGGGGCGCGCCCTGCGTGCGGACGGCGGTGCGGAGGACCGCACCCTCGACGCGCGGACGCGCAAGGTGCCGCCGCCCGGGCCCACCCGCGTCTACACCGAGCAGCGGGAGCGGGCCGGCACGCCGGAGTCCGCACCGGAGCCGAAGCCCAAGGCCACGCCGAAACCGGCACAGCAGAAGCCCAGGCCGGCGCCCCAGCCCAAGCCCAGGCCCGTACAGGCGAAGCCCAAGCCCAAGCCCGCCTCGACACCGACACCGACACCCAAGCCCGCGCCGAAGCCGGCGCCGAAGCCGGCGGCGAAGGCGACGCCGAAGCCGGTGACCGCCTCCGGCGGCGGCTCCTCCGGGAGCAGCTCCTCGTCCGGCGGGTGCGGCTGGCTGGTGCTCGTCCTCATCGCGTTCACGGTGTTCGTCTGGCAGCCCTGGAAGGCCGCCGACACCGCCGGTTCGTCGTCCGGTTCGTCCAGCAGCGCCTCGGGGAGCTCGACGAGCGGGACGTACACCAGCGGCGGGAGCTCCCTCGGCTCCGGGCTGACGAGCGGGACGTCGAGCGGCTCGTCGAGCAGTTCCTCGGGGAGCTCGTCGAGCAGTTCCTCGGGGAGCTCGTCGGGGAGTTCTTCGGGAAGTTCGTCGAGCGGGACGTCCGGCGGGACCTCCACCAGCGGCGGGAGCGGGGGCGTGCCCACAGCCGTCGCCACGACCCGCACGCCCGGCCCGGTCGACCAGGCCTTCGCGGCCGTGCGGGCCGGTGACTGCCTGGACGCCTACCAGGACGGCTACGGGAGTTGGAGCCGTACGGTGCCGTCGCGGGTCGACTGCGGTGCGGCCAACGCGTATCTGCGGGTGGCCCGCGTCGCCGGCTCCGGGAGCTGCCCGTCCGGCGGCGGGCGCGGCGGCTGGTGGCACTCCGCCGAGGACTACTCCACCGTCAACCTGTGTGTGGAGCGGCAGTTCCGCAAGGGCCAGTGCTTCCTCGCCAAGAACAGCGGCAACCGGCCCGGCGGCGCCAACCTCCTCACCCTGTGGAACTGCAACGCCGACAAGGTGCCCCGGGCGTTCAACTACATCATGCAGATCACCGCCGTCCTGTCGGCCTCGGCGGGCACCAACGCGTGCCCCGCCGACCCCGGCCACTACCGCTACTCCTGGAACGTCTACGACGGCCGGACGATGATCTGCGCCAAGGTCGCCTGACCCGCCGCCACCCGACCCGGCCGCCGACCCCCAGTGACCGCTCCCGCGGACGGCTTACGACCGCCGCACCACGGGTGACCGCCGAGGGATGTAGCTCCCGCCGGCGCCGGGTCGTCCCGCAGGAGGGTTTCCCCGGGCGTGCGGGGGATGCCCGCCCGGGTGCCGCTTCACCGCCGGGGACGCGGGCATCCGTACGTCCCGGGACACCCGCCGGGCGGGAAGGGAGCGCGAGGGCGATGGCCGGTACGTCGGTGGAGACGAAGAGCAGCGGGAGCGGGACCGCGGGGGCACGCCCGGCGGTGTCGGGCTGGGGAGCGTGCGGGCGGGCGCTGCTGGGCGGTGCGGTGATGGCGGTCGCGCTGGGGGCGGGCAATGCGCTGGGGGAACGGCTGGCGCGGTCGCTCGGCGCGGACGGCTGGGCGCGGCAGTTGCTGCCCGCGGTGCTGGTGAGCGTGCTGGCCGTGGGCGGCGTACGGGCGTTGCGGTCGGCCGGGCGGTGGGCGGGGTGCCGCCGGCTGGGGGCCGGGCCGCCGGCCGCGGCGGTGCGGGCCTTCCTGGGCGGGCTGGCCGTCACGGTGTCGTGTGCCGGCCTGGTGCTCGGGGCGGGCACGGCGGCCGGGTGGGTGCGGTGGTCCGGTCTCGACCCGGCGGCGCTGGGGGCGTTCCTGACGGGCAATGCGCTGGTAGCGGTGCTGCTGGAGGCCCTGCCGGAGGAGACGACGCTGCGCGGGCAGGCCTGGGCGGCGTTGCGGGACCGGTTCGGCGGGGTGGTGTCGGCGCTGGGGACGACGGTGGTCTTCCTGCTGGTGCCGGCCGCGTCCACGGTGGTGCAGGCGGGTACGGCCCGGGTGGTGGGCGGGGATCCGCCGGCGGTGGGCCCGACGCCGGCCGGCCAGGACCCGTGGGCGTATCTGGTGCTGCTCGCAGTGTTCGGGCTGACGCTGGTGGCCGCCCGGACCGTTCCCGCCCGCGCGCCGCTGTGGGCGGCGATCGGTACGCATCTGGCGTTCCTGAGCGTCAACCGGGTCGTGTTCGAGGGACGCGAGCGCGCGGCGGGCTGGTCGGCGAGCGTGGCCCCGGCGCATGCCGCGGTCCTGGAGCTGGGCTATCTGGTGCTCACGGCAGCGGTCTTCGTAGGGACGCGGTGGCTGTCGGGCCGGAGGCGGGGGCGGGCCGCGCGGCGCTCGGTCGCCCGGACCAGGATCCCCACGAGTACGGCGAGGTCGGCGGCGCCGTCGGGGTCGTCGGCGTAGCGGGTGGTCTGGAGGGGGCCCACCTCGTCGAGGACGACGCCTTCGCGGGCCAGGACGAAGGTGAGGGCGAGCAGCGCGGCGCGACCGTTGCCGTCCGGGAAGGGGTGGTGGAAGGCCACGTCGAGAAAGGCCCGGGCGGCGCGGGCGGGCAGCGGAACGCCCGCCTCGTCGCCCTCGCGCAGGCAACGGGCGAGGTCCGCGCAGGTGTGCGGGGTCAGCGGGTAGCGTTCGCGGCCGTTCTTCGCGTAGGCGTCGCCGGTCCGGAACGGTGCGTCGGGGGTGCCGAGGACCAGGCGCTGCCAGCCGGCCAGCAGACCGAAGGTGAGCGGGGCGCGGCGCGCCGCGTCCGCGCGAACCAGCACATGGGCGGACCGCAGCCGCCCGGCGCGGACCGGGTCGCGGCGGCCGACCGGGCCCTCGCACCAGGCGGTGAAGCCGTCCGTGGCCGGCACGACCGGGCCGGCGGCCTCGTACGCGCCGGTGTGCGCCCAGTCGACCCGTGCCCTGGCCCGGTGCCAGGCGGCCGTCGCATCGCCGGCCGGGGCGGGCGGCCCGGCGTCAGTGGCGGGTGTGCCGGCGGTCATGGAAGTCCTCCAGGTGGGCGTGTTCGCGGTGGTCGCGGTAGGGCGGCCGGCCGGTCAGGCCGACGGCCAGGTCCTCGCCGACCGTATCGATCAGCGCCGGGCCGGGCGCGGCCCAGCTCCTGAACCGCCCGCCGATGGCGGTCTGCACCGCCGCACCCGCGGCCGCCTGGTCCATCCCGGTCGAGGTCAGGAACCACTCCAGCGCGAGCGCGCACTGGCCGTACCAGCCGCTCTCCGCGCCGGTGCGGTCCAGTACCCGGGTCACCAGCCGCACCGCCGCCCGCTCCAGGTGCCAGCTGCGCTCCTCCGGGGTCGCACCCGGGGGCGGCGCCAACTCCCCGAAGCGGGCGGCGAGTTCCTCCAGCCAGGCCCGCCACTCCAGGAGGGCGGCGACGGCCCGGGCGGCGGTCTCGTCGGGGGTGGTCACCGAGACGGGGCCGCAGCACCAGCTGCCGACCACTCCCCCGGCCGGGCCGACGGTCCAGTTCCACTCCCGGGCCCAGAGTCCGTAGCGCTCCAGGAAGATCCGGTGGATATGGCGCTCGCACCAGCGCTCGCCCTGCCACCACCCGTCCATGCCGGACAGCACGGGCGGGACGTACTCCTTGATCAGGGCGGTGACGGTGGCCTCTTCCGCCGCGTCGAAGGTGAACGGGTGGCGCTGCGGGTCGAGTTCGGGCCAGGTCAGCGGGCGCGGCGGGGAATACGGCTCGGGCGGTTCGGTGGACGTGGCGGGCTCCAGGGGCCGGGAACAGGACAGTTGACCGATTATGCCCGGTCGTTCCGCATGCCCGCCTCCGCTTTTCCGTCCTTCGCGACGGTGCGGGCGCGGAGCAGCACCATGCCGGTGTCGCCGTAGTCGGGGCGGGTCGGGTCGGGGTCCACGTGGGTGAGGACGAGTTCGTCGGTGCGGGGGCCGAAGACCTCGCGGAGGACGGTGGCGTCGACCGGGCAGCCGGGCCATTCGGGGGCGGTGCCGATGCGGTAGGTCGGCATGTTCTCCATGAAGGAGGCGACGAGGTGGCCGCCCGGGCGGACCGTGGCGAGGTAGGTGTGGCAGAGCTGCGCGAATTCCTCGAAGTCCTCGGTGATGCTCTCGGCCACGAAGTTCATCGACGCGAGTTCGTAGGTGCCGGCCGGCAGGGTCCGGACGTCGTCGTGGAGGACGCGGACGCGGGCCAGGGCCTCGGTGGCGGTCGGGGGCAGTGCGGGGTCCAGTTCGCGGCAGAAGGCGTAGAAGGCCTGCCAGCTCTCGTCGGGGCCGTGGCGGAGCTGGCCGGTCAGGTAGGCGACGTTGGCCGCGCTGCGCTCGACCGCGTCCACCTGCCGGCTGGCGGCGCCGGCGAGCATCAGCGGGTAGAGGTTGGGGCCCGCGCCGAATTCCAGGGAGCGGGCGATGCTGCCGGGCGCGAACCGGCGGTAGAAGGCGGAGTGGTGCCGGATGACGGCCGCGTCGCAGGGGTGGATCTCGCGGTAGTTCTCCGCGAGGTAGTCCTGGACCGGCCAGTGGTCCCAGTCGGCGTCGTCGTTGCGGACCGGTCCCGGCGGGTGTTCGGCGGGCTCTTTCATGTGCCCTCTTTCGCGGTGCGGGGCGCACTGCCCCGGTCCACCGAGCGTACGCCCGGCACGTAGAGGAAGACCAAGGTGACGACGGCCCCGAGGACGCCGGCGCCGATGAGGGTCGCCCGGACGCCGACGGCGGCCGCGACCGGCGCGGCCAGGGCGTAGGACAGCGGCAGCAGGGAGATCGACACGAACCATTCGACGCTGGAGACCCGGCCGAGCAGGGCGCCCGGTACGAGCCGCTGCTTCGCGGTGGCCCAGGCGACCAGGCCGGCGGTCTCGAAGCCGTTGACGGCGGCGCAGGCGACCGCCAGCTGCCAGGAGTGGGTGGCCAGGCCGTACCCGGCGACGGCGAGTGTGGCCAGCGTCCAGGAGACGTACACGAAGGTGATGAACCTGCTCGGTACCCCGGTCTGGCCGACGGCCAGGGCGACCAGCACGGACGCCAGTCCGCCGCTGGTGAGCACCACGCCCAGGTCCGCGGCGGAGCCGTGCAGCCCGTTCTTGACCAGGTAGGGCAGCAGCACCTCGGCCGGGCCGAGGAAGAGCAGGTAGGCGAAGGTGGCGGAGACGAAGGTGGCCCAGAGCCAGCTGTTGGCCCGGACGTACGCCAGGCCGCTGAGCAGGTCGGCCCAGAGCGAGCCGCGGGCGCCGGCGGGTGGCGGCTTGGGGCGGATGCAGAGCAGACAGCCGACGGACACGGCGAAGGTGAGCGCGTCGAACGCGAACGCCCCGCCGGTGCCGATGCCGGCGACCAGGATGCCGCCCAGCGCGGTACCGCCGATCTGGACGGCGGCCGGGCGGACGAACTGGTCGAGGGCGTTGGCCTGGACGAGTTCGGACTTCAGGACGAGGGTGGGCACGACGGCGTCGTAGGCCGGGGGGAAGAAGCCGGCGGCGCCGCCGTACACCATGACCACGACGATCAGTTGCCACAGCTCCAGGGCGTCGCCGAGGGCCAGGACGGCCAGCGTGAGCAGGCAGACGAAGCGGACGAGGTCGCTGATCAGCATGGTGCGCCGGCGGTCGAAGCGGTCGCTGACCACGCCGCCGAGCAGCACCAGCGCGACCTGCGGGACGGCCCGTGCCACGCCGACCGCGGACATCGCGCCGGGCGAGCCGGACAGCGTGTAGACCTGCCAGGCCAGGGCGACGAGCAGCACCCCGTCGCCCACCAGGGAGATGCTCATCCCGATCCACAGGACCCGGAAGTCGCGGTGGGCGAGCGGGGTGAGCAGCCGTACCCGGCGGGCCCGGCCCGCATCCTCCATGACGCGCATTCAGGTCCTCTGCCGGAGTGCGAACCGCTCGGCCAGGGCGGAGATCGTCTCGTTGAGCCGGCCGATGTCGTCGTCGGTGTTCGCGGCGGTGACCTGGATGCGGATGCCCACCCGGTTGCGCGGGACGAGGGGGTACGCCGCCAGCGTCACGTAGATGCCGCGGTCCCACATGAACCGGCCGACGTCGTCCAGGTCGGAGTCGCGGGCGAGCGGGAGCTCGATGATGGGCAGTCCGCTTTCGTTGGGGGTCTCGATGCCCAGCAGGTAGAGGTGGTCCAGGACGCGGGCGGTCTTGCGGTGCAGGGCGGCGCGGACGGTGTCCCCGCGCCGGTCGTTGACGTCGAGGCCGGCGAGCGCGGTGGCCAGCGACGCCGTGGGGGACGGCCCGGAGTACAGGTACGGCGCGGCGGCGACCTTGAGGTGGTTCTTCAGCCATGTCGGCAGGGCCAGGAACGCCAGCAGCGAGGAGTACGCCTTGGAGAAGCCGCCGACCAGGACGATGCCGTCGTAGGTCTCGTCGAGGTGCCGCACGATGCAGTTGCCGCGGCTGCCGTACGGGGAGGTCTCGTCGGTGCCGCGCTCGCCGATGACGCCGAATCCGTGCGCGTCGTCGATGTAGAGCAGGGCGTCCCGCTGTCGGCAGATGCCCGCGAGCAGGGGCAGGTCGGGGAGGTTTCCGGTCATGCTGTCGACGCCGTCCAGGCACACCAGGCGGGAGGCTCCGCGCGGCGCAGAGCGCAGCAGGACCTCCAGTTCGTCCGGCCGGTCGGCGTGGAAGCGCTGCACGGTGGCGCCCTGACCCCGGGCCACCAGGCATCCGTCGTAGACCGTGCGGTGCGCGCGGGCCTCGACGAAGATGTGTCCCTCGCCGCCCAGTACCGGTATCACGGAGGCGTGGATGAGGGTGATGGTCGGGAGCAGCAGGCTGTCCGGGGCGTGGAGCAGTGTGGTGAGCCGGTCCTCGATGTCGGGGTAGAGCCGGGGGTTGCCGATCAGCCGTGACCAGCTGGGGTGGGTGCCCCAGCGCCGGACCTGCGGTTCGATGGCGGCCATGATCTCGGGGTCGAGGTCGAAGCCCAGGTAGTTGCAGGAGGCGAAGTCGATGAGCCAGTGGTCGCCGCTGCGCAGGTGCCGGCCGTCCACCTCGTCGATGACCGCGTCGCACATGGGGTTGGTCTGCCGCAGGCGGTCGAGCTCGCCCCACCGCGGATCGCGTCGTGCTCCGCCGGTTGTCCTCAGTGCCTTGTGCACGTGATCCTCCTCCGCCCCGGACCGGCGGGTACCGGTGCGCTGTGGGTCTGAGGGTGCGGTGGTCCGGCGGGATACCGGGCTGGTCGCCGCGCTGCCGGCCAGGGACGGGGCCCGGCTCTCGGCCGTGCTCCGCAGCAGCTGTTCCGCCTGGTCCACCGTCATCGGGCGGGCGAACAGATAGCCCTGCCCGTACCGGCACCCCATGGCCAGGAGCCGGTCCCGTTGCACGTCCTCTTCGATGCCTTCGGCGATGACCTGCAGACCGAGCGTGTCGGCGATGCGCACAATACCCTCGACCAGGGCGACTTGTTGGGTGTCGACACCGATGTCGTCGATGAACGATTTGTCGACCTTCAGCAGGTCGATGGGGAATTCCCGGAGATAGCTGAGCGACGAGAAGCCGGTGCCGAAGTCGTCGATCGCCATGCGCACGCCGAGATCCTTGAGCGCCCTCATCACCGCGCGGATCTGCTCGTCGGAGTGCATCAGGACGGTCTCGGTCAACTCCAGTACGAGGGAGCCGTGGGCCACTCCGGTGGTGCGGAGGACGGCACGGACCTCGTCGAGGAAGCCGGGGTCGCGGAACTGCCGGGCGGAGACGTTCACGTTGATGTGCAGCGGGTCCGGCCGGGGCAGCTCGCGCTGCCAGCGGGCGAGGTTGGCGGTGGCCTGCTGGAGCACCCAGGCGCCGAGCGGCATGATGTGCCCGGTCTCCTCGGCGAGCGCGATGAACTGGTGGGGTGTCACCGCGCCGCGCCGGGCGTGCGGCCAGCGGGCCAGCGCCTCGAAGCCGGCGAGCGCGCCGGTTTCGATCTCCACGATGGGCTGGTAACGGACGTCGAACGCCTCCGCGTCCAGCGCGCCCTCCAGCCGGGACCGGAGTTCGTGCCGTTCGAGCATGCCGGTGTGCAGCCCCGCCTGGTAGCGGCGCCACTGCCGCTTGCCGGCCGTCTTCGCCGCGTACAGGGCCAGGTCGGCGTGGCCGAGCAGTTCCTCGGCGTCGGCGCTGTCCCGGGCGGTGGCGATGCCCACGCTGGCGGAGGTGCTGACCATCTGCGAGGAGAGCCGGAAGGGCTGGTTGAGGTTCTGTACGACCTGCTCGCCGAGCGCTTCGGCGTCGGCGGGCTCGCGCACGCCTTCCATGAGCACCCCGAACTCGTCGCCGCCCAGGCGCGCCGCGGTGTCGCTGGCCCGCATCGTTCCGGTCAGCCGTCGTGCCACCGCGATCAGCAGTTCGTCGCCGACGGAGTGGCCGCTGGTGTCGTTGACGACCTTGAAGTCGTCGAGGTCGATGAAGAGGACGCAGGCGACGGTGCCGTCGCGGCGGCCGCGCACCAGGGCTCGCTCGATCCGGTCCAGGAGGAGCAGCCGGTTGGGCAGGCCGGTGAGCGCGTCGTGGAAGGCGCGGTGGGTGAGTTCGCGTTCGAGTTTGCGCTGCTCGGTCACGTCCCGGAGGGTCAGGACCAGGCCGTGGACGGTCTCGTCGTGCCGCAGGTTGCTGCACCGGGCCTCGACGTCGATGCGCGCGCCGCCGCGGTGCAGGACCTGCCAGTCGTCGCGGCTGTCCTGGCAGTCGTCGTCGCGCATCCGGGCCAGGGCGCGCAGGGCGCGTTCGCCGTCCTGTTCGGTCATGAGCTCGGCGAGGCGCACTCCGTTGAGCGGGGTGCGGCCGAACATGCCCTCCGCTGAGGGGCTGGCATAGCGGATGGCGTTGTCGTCGTCGAGGATGAGGATGACGTCCGAGGTGTTGTGCACCAGGGTGCGGAAGTACGCCTCGCTGTTGCGCCGGTTGATCTCCTGGCCGAGCGCGACGCGTTCCATCGCCAGGGCCGCCTGCGCGGCGAGGGTCTCGAAGGAGCCCCACCGTTCGGCCAGGCTCTTCTCGGTGCCGGCGACGATCAGGGCGCCGATCAGGGAGTCCCCGGCGGGGCCGTTGCTGACGGCCAGGGGGCACAGCAGGGCGCTGGGCAGGGGGGCGAGTTCCGCGGCGGCCTCCGGGCCGAGGTCGGCGACGCGCACGATCTGTGTCTCGCGGGCCAGGAGCCGGGGGCGCCAGGCGTCGGCCGGCTCGTCCTGCCAGTCGACGGTCCAGGTGTGCGGCTGTGCGGCGGTGGGCACGGTGCGCAGCCGCGTCTCACCGGGGACGAGGGTCAGCAGGGCGACCTCGTGGCCCACCCCCGGGCCGAAGAGCGGTCCGGCCGCCCGGCGGATCGAGTGGGCGATCTCCTCGACGCCGGACGTGGACACCAGCGCGGCGGCCGCCACCCGCAGGCCGCGTTCCCGGGTCACGGCCATCAGGTGCACCACGACCAGTCCCGACAGCCGGGCGAACACGAGCAGGAAGAGCACGGCCGAGAACACCGCGATCACGGGCACGTCGTGCAGGTCGCCACGGACGGCCTCCTGGACGAGCAGCACCGGCGCGATGAGCGACGTCAGCGCGAGCACGACGAGCCGCCGGGGGTGGATGCCCGCCTGGCGTACGGGGGTGCGCTCGGTCAGTTCCACCATCGACGGATGCAGTGCGGCAAGTCCCCAGGCGGTGAAGAAGACCACCCAGCCCAGGTCTATCGGCGTGCCGACCTGCCAGACCCCTTTGAGCTGGAGGAGCCCGTACAGGACGTCGGAGAAGAGGATGCCGAAGGTGCCGAGGGTGAGGAACTGGACGGCCCGGGTCCGCGCGGAGCCGGGTGTCAGCAGCCGGGCCAGCATCGCCAGCATCAGCACGTCGCCGAGGGGATAGGCGATCGAGATGGTCCGCTGCACCCACGTCATGTCGGGGGCCGTGGTGTACGGGTTGATCAGGTAGTCCCAGGAGAGCAGGGCCAGGCCGGAGGTGAGGATCATCGCGTCCAGCAGGCTCGCCACGTCGCGGCCGGTCCGGCGGTAGCGGATGAAGCCCAGCAGCCCGCCGGCGAACAGGGGGTAGGTCGCCAGGTAGAAGACGTCGGCGAGGGAGGGGAACGGGTTGTCCTGGTCCAGGAACGTGTTGAGCACGTTGTACGTGGTGTCGCCGGCGGTGAAGGTGACGTTCGCGGCGGCGAGCACCAGCCAGGGCCAGGCGTGGGCCGGCCGGTGCATGCGGATCCCGGCGATGATGGCCCAGACGCTGCCGAGGCCGATGGCGGCCCAGGTGACGGTGTGTGCGGCAGGCACCGTCAGGTAGACCACGGTGGGCGGGATCACGCAGATGACATACGCGGTCATCAGGCGGTGTATGCGGCTCAAAGCGAACCGCCTCCTCCCGTGACCGGACGGAAGCCAACCGCCTGCGGGATCAACCTGGACGCTTTTTGATACTATGTCCGCTTTTCTGTATATGCATGACGGCATGCGTCATTGGCATATGCCAAAGGCATGGACAGAGAGGCGCTGGTGGTCACGTCACCGGGCGCGCAGCTCCTTCTTGAGGATCTTGCCGGTGGGGCCCTTGGGCAGCGCGTCGACGAGCCGGATCTCCCGGGGGTACTTGTACGCGGCAAGCTGTTGCCGGCAGTGGGCGGTGAGTTCCTCGGGGGTGGTGTGGACACCGCGGCGCAGCGCGACGACGGCGACGACCTCCTCGCCGAGCCGGTCGTCGGGGCGGCCGATGACCGCGGCCTCGGCGACACCCGGATGGGCGTACAGGACCTCCTCGACCTCGCGCGGATAGACGTTGTAGCCGCCACGGATGATCAGGTCCTTCTTGCGGTCGACGACGAAGAAGTAGCCGTCGTCGTCCTGGTAGCCGAGGTCCCCGGTGTGCAGCCAGCCGTCGCGCAACGCCTCGGCGGTCTCCTCGGGACGCCGGAAGTAGCCCTTCATGACGTTGTGGCCGCGGATCAGGATCTCGCCCACGTGGTCGGGACCGGGCGGCAGCGCGACACCGGTGTCGTCGGCGATCCGCACCTCCACGCCCCAGATCGGCTTGCCGATGGAGAGCACCTTGCGCTGCTCGGCACTGATGTTGAAGGTGGCGGTGCTGGCCGTCTCGGACAGGCCGTAGCCCTCCAGGACGGCCACGCCGGGGAACTTCTCCTCGAAGGCCCGGATGGTCTCCCCCGGCATCGGCGCGCCGCCACAGGCCCCGACGCGCAACGCCGACAGGTCCCGGTGGGAGGTGTCGGCCTGGAGGAGGGCCGTGTACATGGTGGGGACACCGGCGAAGATCGTGCAGCGGTGCCGTTCGAGCGCGTCGAGGACCGCACCGGTCTCGAAGCGCGGGACCAGGGCGAGCGTCCCGCCGTACCGCACGGCCAGGTTGAGGACGCCGGAGAGGCCGAAGACGTGGAAGAGCGGCAGCACCGCGAGGGCGATGTCGTCGGGGCGGCAGCCGAACACCTCGCCGGTGACGGTGCAGTTCATGTAGAGCTGGAAGTGGGTGAGCTCGGCGCCCTTGGGGCGGCCGGTGGTGCCGCTGGTGTAGAGCAGGACGGCGGTGTCGTCGGCGTCGGCCGGCACGATCTCGCCGGTGTCGTCGGCGGTGGTGAGCTCGTCGTAGGGCCGGGTGCCGGCGATCCGCCGCGCGCTGCCGGGCCCCGGGACGACGTACGCCGGTACGCCGCCGGCGAGTTCGGCGCCCTTGACCGCCTCGTCGGCGAACTCCTCGTGGGTCAGGAGCAGCCGGGCCCCGGAGTCGGTGAGGTGATAGGCGATCTCGGGGGTCCTCAGCAGGGGGTTGAGCGGGACCATGACCAGGCCGGCCTTGAGGATGCCGAAGTAGGCGAACAGGAACTCCGGCACGTTGGGCAGGTGGACGGCGACCACGTCACCGCGCTGCAGGCCCAGCGCGCGCAGGGTCGCGGCGATCCGGCCGGAGGTCTCGTCGGCCCCGGCGTAGGTGGTGGTCCGCGTGCCGTGGTGGCACAGGGGTTTGTCCGGGTGGTTCCGGCGGGATTCACGAAGAGCGATGGCGAGGTTGAAGCTCATTCGGGCTCCTGGCGGGGTGCGGCCCGACTCCACGTGATGTGCGTCGGTGCGTGCCGAGCATAGGCAGCGGCTGAGCAATGCTCAACGGGGCGAAGGGGTTTGATTTCGCCGGGGGTTGACGGTCGCTCCGGAGGCGGGCGCGGGTCGCTTCCGCGCCTGGTGGGCGGAGCCGGGCCGGGATCCGTAGGCGGTCAGGAAGCGGTCGCGGAAGGTGTCCACCCGCCGGACCGGCGTCCTGCGTCCGGGCCGGAGGCCGGGCTACCGGCCCCGGCCGGAGATCCGGCGCGGCACGGCCGGGGCATGGGCGACGATCGCCACGGGTACATGCTGGCCGGCGTGCCGGCCGGTGACGGTGGGGACCGGCGGTGGTCGCCGAGGAAGACCGGCAGACGGTGTCGAGGCCGTGGAAGCGGCCCTCCGGCCAGGACCGGCTGACACCCGACGTGATGCCGACCGTCCGCCAGGCCCCGGCCCGGCGGACGGCGCGGGTCAGGGTGAGCCGGTCGCTGGAGGTGACGGTGCGGCAGCGCTGCTGGTTATGGAGCCACCGGACGAACGCGCCGGGCGGCAGGCGGATCAGGTCGTCCGGCAGGACGAGCGCGCCGCACCCGAGCACGTCCGGCGAGGACTGCGGTGACGGCCCGCCTCCGGCGCCGGTTCGTCCCCCTGGCCAGGAGCTGACGCAGCCGCGTGATGAGCGGCACCCGAAGGCCCTTCCGTACGAGGCGGACTGATGGGGCGACGGGTCCGGCCGGCGGGCGGCCGGGTCGTCGTTGTCCGTCGGTACGGCCCGCGGCGCGGTCCGTTCAGCCGTCCGTACAGGTGATTCCTGGAGAAGTGTGGGCGGCCGGGGGTGGTGCACGGGCAGGGAGAGTAGACACCCCGCGCCGCCTCGCCCGGCCCTTCGGCCCCGCCCGTGGCGCCAGTAGCCCTTGAGGCGTGCGCATGACGGAGACCCGCTGCTGGCCCGCTCCCCAGCGAGAGGTTTTGTGTTGAAGCATCCGCGCGTACCCACGCCTCGTTCCGTCCTCGCCGGCGTCGGTGTGGTGACCCTGGCCATCGCTCCCCTGCTCGCCCTGCAGAGCGCCCAGGCGCACACCGCCCGGGCCCCCGGCCCCCCGTCGGCGATCGCCGCCGCCGAACGGGCGGTGGCCATCAGCTCCTCGCTCGGTGCGGCCGGGGCCGGTTCCTACTACGACCCCGACAACCACAAGCTGGTGGTGAACGTGACCACCGAGGAGGCGGCCGGCAAGGCCCGGGCGGCCGGCGCCGAGGCGAGGATCGTCAAGCACTCCCTGGCGTCGCTGGACGCGGCCCGGGCGACCCTCAAGGAGCACGCCTCGATCCCCGGGACCTCCTGGGCCATGGACCCGAGGATCAACAAGGTGGTCGTCACCGCCGACCGCACCGTCCGGGGGGAGGATCTGGAACGGCTCAAGGCGGTCGCCGGCTCGCTCGGCGACCGGGCGGTGATCCAGCTGTCGCCGGACACCATCGAGCCGCTGATCGCCGGCGGGGACGCCATCTGGGGCGACGACGCGCGCTGTTCGCTCGGCTTCAACGTCACCAAGGGCGGGCAGCCGTACTTCCTGACGGCCGGCCACTGCACGCACGCGGTGCCGATCTGGTCCGCCACCCTGCAAGGCCCCCCGTTCGCGATGTCGGAGGCGGGGAGCTTCCCCGGTGACGACTTCGGGATCGCTCGGTACACCGCCGCGGACATGGCGCACCCGAGCGAGGTGAACCTCTACAGCGGCGGGGCGCAGCACATCGCCCGGGCCGCCGACCCGATCGTGGGCCAGAAGGTGCGGCGCAGCGGCAGCACGACCCATGTGCACGACGGAGAGGTCACCGCGCTCAACGTGACGGCCAACTACCAGGAGGGGACCGTCGAGGGACTGATCCAGACCTCGGTCTGTGCGGAGTCCGGCGACAGCGGCGGTCCGCTCTTCGAGGGGGACACCGCGCTCGGGCTGACCTCCGGCGGCCGCGGCAGCTGTGCCGCGGGCGGGGTGAGCCTCTACCAGCCGGTGACCGAGGCCCTGGCGAAGACGGGGTCACGGCTCGGCTGACGCGGCCTCGTCCCGGCGGCCGGGCGGCCGCCGGGACGGGGAGCCGGGCCGGATCTCCCGGTGCCGGCTCAGATCCTCGCCGGCGGGCGGTTGCGGTGCCGGTGGGCGGCGGTGGCCTCGGCGAAGGCACGGGCGAAGGCGTCACCGTTCGCGGCGGCGGTCACCACGCCCTGGTCGCTCACCGGTTCCGCACCCCCGGAGGCGGTGCGCACCTGGTCGGGCAGCAGTTTCTTCAGCACCTCGATCCCGGAGCCCAGGGCGCCGATGGCCTTGCCGTGCCGGTAGGCGTCGAGCACGAAGCGGCGGGCGGCGCCGTCGGCCACGGTGTCGCCCGCCCCGAGGCCGCCGTCGGGCAGCACCACCGCGTCGTAGAGCACGGAGGCCACGGTCGGCAGCGCCCGGTCCGCCGAGAGGCTGCCGGCGGCGCCGGAGACCTCACCGTCCTGGGGTGCCAGGGCCTCGACGAAGGCGCCCTGCTCCCCCAACGCCTGCTTCAGTCCCCCGACTTGCTGTGCGTCCACGCCGTCCCTGACCAGGACCGCGATCTGGCGGCTGCGGATGGAGCCGTCGCCCTTGAGGTTCTCGAAGCTCAGCGCCGGGGACGGGGTGGGCCGCGGGGTGTCGGTGGCCTCCGGGGCGGGGATGCCGAGGCCCTCGGCGACCTTGGAGGCCAGGGTGTGGTCGATGTGCGCCAGCTCGCCGACGGTGCGTTCGCGGACCTCCTTGGCGTTGACCTTGCCCAGTTCGAAGCGGAACGCGTCGATGATGTGCTGCTGTTCCCAGTCGGCCATGCTGTGCCAGAACAGCGCCGCCTGGGTGTAGTGGTCGGTGAAGCTGGGGCTCCGCTTACGGATCTTCTGCCCGTCGACCCGCTCGGTCAGGTGCCGGAAGGCGGATTCGTCGGCGCCGGCGAGCGCCGGGCAGCCGCCGCCGAGGGAGTTCGGCGAGTAGCTGGTGCCCTGGTGGATCCGGCTCTGGTGGTAGCCGTCGCGCTGGTTGTTGCGGACCGGCGCGAGCGGCCGGTTGACCGGCAGCTGGGGGAAGTTGGGCCCGCCCAGCCGGATGAGCTGGGTGTCGAGGTACGAGAAGTTCCGGGCCTGGAGCAGCGGGTCGTTGGTGAAGTCGATGCCGGGCACGACGTTCGCGGTGTGGAAGGCGACCTGTTCGGTCTCCGCGAAGAAGTTGTCCGGGTTGCGGTTGAGCACCATCCGGCCGATGGGCCGCACCGGCACCAGCTCTTCGGGAATGATTTTGGTGGCGTCGAGGAGGTCGAAGTCGAAGGAGTGCTCGTCCTCCTCCGGTACGAGCTGGACGCCGAGTTCGTATTCCGGATATTCCCCGGCCTCGATCATGTCCCAGAGGTCGCGGCGGTTGAAGTCCGGGTCGCGGCCCATCGTTTCCTGGGCCTCGTCCCAGACCAGCGAGTGCACGCCGAGCTTGGGCTTCCAGTGGAATTTCACGAACGTGCCCTTGCCCTGCGCGTTCACGAAGCGGAAGGTGTGCACGCCGAAGCCCTGCATCATCCGGAAACTGCGCGGAATGGCCCGGTCCGACATCAGCCACATCATCATGTGGAGGGTTTCGGGCTGGAGCGAGACGAAATCCCACAGCGTGTCGTGCGCGGACGCCCCGGTGGGAATCTCGTTGTGCGGCTCCATCTTCACCGCGTGCACGAAGTCCGGGAACTTGATGCCGTCCTGGATGAAGAAGACCGGCATGTTGTTGCCGACCAGGTCGTAATTGCCTTCCGAGGTGTAGAACTTCGTGGCGAATCCACGGACGTCCCGCACGGTGTCCGCCGAACCGCGCGGGCCCTGGACCGTGGAGAACCGCACGAACACCGGGGTCTGCACGGCCGGGTCCTGGAGGAAGGCGGCCCGGGTGAACTCCGCGCAGGATTCATACGGCTGGAAGTAGCCGTAGGCGCCGGCGCCCCGGGCGTGCACCACCCGCTCCGGGATCCGCTCGTGGTCGAAGCGGGTGAGCTTCTCCCGGAAGTGGAAGTCCTCCATCAGCGTCGGGCCGCGTTCACCGGCCTGCAGCGAATCGTCGGTGTGGTCGACGGTCACGCCCTGGTCGGTGGTCAGCGGACCGGCGGCAGGATCGTCCGCGAAATGCGCGCGGCGCTGCTCCTGTTTCTGGTCCGCCACCTCAGGCCGCCCTTCCCGCCTGGGCGAATTCCGTGACGAAGGTGGCGCAGAACGCCTTCAGGTCGGCCGGCTTACGGCTGGTGATCAGCGTGTTGTTGCCCGCCGTACAGACCTTGACCTGTTCGTCCACCCAGGTGCCGCCGGCATTGCGGATATCCGTCTGCAGACTCGGCCAGGACGTCAGGGTGCGCCCCCGTACCACATCGGCCTCGACCAGCGTCCACGCTGCGTGGCAGATGGCGGCCACCGGACGCCCCCGGTCGAAGAAGCTCTTCACGAAGGCGACCGCGTTCTTGTCCATACGCAGCGCATCGGGATTGGCGACGCCACCGGGCAGGACCAGGCCGCCGTACTCCGACACGTCGACCGCGTCCACCGTCCGGTCCACCGGAAAGGTGTCGGCCTTGTCGAGGTGGTTGAACGCCTGGATCCGGCCGGACTTGGTGGACACCAGATGGGGAACGTCCCCCGAATCCAGAACCGCCTGCCAGGGGCCGGTCAGTTCGACCTGCTCCACACCCTCGGGCGCTACCAGGAAAGCAATCTGCATGAGCCGTCATTCCTTTCGTGCTGCGGCACTGAGGCCGCTGCCATGCGTGCGGTCGCGCCGGTCGTCGGCACAGGGCGCGGTGCGGCGGACGCCGGGATCGCGCGCAGGACGAATTCCCGGTACGCCCGGCCGCCCATGCCGGATCCGCCGCGATTAAGCCGGATGCGTCCCGCGGTAACCGAACGGCTCGCGGCCGCCGCCCGGCCGTTCCGCCCGGTCCCTGAGCCGGGTGCCCGGGGCGCGGCCGGTGAAACGGGGCGGCGGGGTCCGCGGCCGCCGCCCGGCGCACATGCGCACCGCAACGCCTCCGGGTAGCGTCGGAGGGGCGACGCGCACGGGCCGTTCCGCGATGCGCCGGTCCTGCCGCGTCCGCACACACGCCACAGCGAGGGCTCTTCGACGCCACACGGACAGTGCGGCCGGAGCCCTCGTCCTCACGGGCAACGGGCTCGACGAAAGGGCTCCTCATGCGGGTGTTGCCGGCCGCTCCCTCGATCGAAGGGCTCACCGCCGTGGTCACCGGCGGCTCGCGCGGACTGGGTCTGCTCATGGCCCGTCAGCTGCTGCGCCGGGACTGCGACGTCGTCCTGCTGGCACGGGACGCGGCCGAACTGGACCGGGCGGTCGGCAAGCTCGGCCGGCCGGGCGGCGGCGCGGTGCGCGGCGTGGTGTGCGATGTGCGCGACGGCGCCGCGGTCCAGGAGCGGTTGGCGGAGATCGCGCGGGACAACGGCAGGTTGGACATCGTCATCGCCAATGCCGGCATCATCCAGGTCGGCCCGGCCGAGGCCCTCGGCGTGGAAGGGTTCCGGGACGCCCTGGACTCCATCTTCCACGGCGCCCTGAACACCGCGTTCGCCGCCCTGCCGCACCTCAGGCGCAGTCCGGCGGGCGGCCGGCTGGCGCTCGTCGGATCGGTCGGCGGCCTGCTGGCGGTGCCGCACCTGCTGCCGTACTCGTGCGCCAAGTCGGCGGTCGCCGCGCTGGCCGAGGGGCTGCACGCGGAGGAGGCCGCGCACGGGGTCACCGTCACCGGGGTGCACCCCGGGCTGATGCGGACCGGATCGCATCTGCACGCGCGGTTCGGCGGCGACCGGCGCCGGGAGTACGCCTGGTTCCAGGCGCTGGCCGGCGCGCCCGTCCTGTCGATGAACGCCGAGCGGGCGGCCGAGCGCATCGTCTGCGCGGTGCAGCGGCGGCGGCCCCGGATCGTGCTCACCCCGGCGGCCAAACTGGGCTCCGTGGCGCACGGCGTGGCGCCGGTGCTCACCACCCGGCTGGTGTCGGCGGTGGGCCGGGTGCTGCCCCGCGACGGCGGCACCGGTACGGCGGAGGGCTACCGGGTCGAGGCGGAGGAGCAGCCGCCCGCCCGCCGGTTGCGCAGGGTGCTGGGCGTGCTCAACGAGCGGGCGGCCGGCCGCTTCAACCAGCGGGGCTGAGCCTCCGGCGGGACGGGTGGCGGGACAGGTGTGGACCGCCGGCGAACGGGCACGAGCAGCCGTGGACCCGGACGGCCGACGGAAGGAGACCACCATGCTGTTGGCCCACCCCGCAGTGCTGCAAGGGATCGCCGACGAGTACCGGACGCTGGAGCTGCTGCACGCGGACCGCGGCACCGAGGAGGTGCGGCAGCGGATGGACGACCTCGCGTACACGCTGTGCATCTCCACCGGTACCCGCGATGTGGACGCGGCCCTGATCGCCGCCGACCTCCGCCTGCCGGGCGCCCGCGTGGCGGACGACTCACTGCTGCCCGGGGCCTGAGCCGGCCCCGGCCCGCGGCGGGGTCCGCCGGCAGTCGACACACACGTCGGCGTGCGGGCACCGCGGAGAATCCCCTAAGTGTGCGGTTCTCCGTGGCCCTTGCCCTCGTGCGGCTTCAGTTTCTCCATGGCCTGCTTCGCCTTGCGCCGGGCCATCTCGGTGAGCTTCATGGGCCTGCCGCGGCCGGTCGCGGGCGGGGCCCCGCCGGGCTCGGGGGGCGGCTTCGGGGGGCCGGCCGCGGGCGGCGGGTTGCCCGGCTCGTCGTATGGTTCCCCAGGGGTTCCGGCGTGGTCCATCTCGGGCTCCCTTTCCTCTGCTCCCCCGAGGCCGTAGGGGTGCCCCCGAGCAGGCCGCGCCCCTCCTCCTACTTCACCGCGACGGGCCCTCGCCCGCGACTCGGGGCAGTGAACCGATGACGTCGCTGAGGTACGAGAACTCCTGCATCAGACGGGTCGCCTCGACGACGAGCACACCGTAGGGGCGGGTCGGGTCGGCCAGCGGCAGGCCGGCCCGCGCGGCCTGCTCGGCGAGCGCACCGCGGCACTCCCGGGCCCGCTCGGCCGGGGCGTCGAGTGCGCGGGCCTGGGCGGCCACCAGGTCCTCGTCCAGCGCGCTCAGGAGCTGGGTGAGCGTCGAGAGGGAGGCCAGGAAGTCCGCGTAGGCGCGCAGGAAATCGCGGTAACGGTAGCGGTCCTCGGCCTCCCGCCACTGGTCCAGGCTGCGCGCGAGCGAGGCGACGTGGTGCAGTGCGCGCTCCAGCGCCGCCAGCACCGACCGGTAGCCCTCGAAGCCGCTCCGGCCGCGGTGGCGGCCCAGCAGCCGGCGCGGGTTGTAGTAGAGGCTCTCCCGCGCGGTGCGCAGACCGGCCCTGGCCTGGTCGATCAGCTCTCCGGTCTGGTCCGCGCGGGTGCGCCACCGCTGCGTGGCCTCCGCGTCCAGCTCGCCCTGCCGCAGGACCGGGTGCATGTCGGCGAACAGGTCGTCGAGGGCACGGGCCAGGGCGCGCAGGGCGTATTCGGCGCTGCGGTAGCGCATCGGCGGGACGAGCGTGACGTTCACCGCGAGGCCCACGGCGCAGCCGATGAGGACGAGCAGGACGATCTGTCCGAGCTGGGCGGCCCGGTCGAGGTACGTGGTGGCGGAGGTGTAGGTCGCGAAGGCGAAGAAGGCCGCGGTGGCGACCTGGTTGCCCTGGCTGCCCAGGGCCGGCCACCGGCCGAGGGTGAGGGCGATCAGCGCGACCAGGGCGAACGTGGCGAGCTGGGGTCCGCCGGCGAACCCCAGCACCGCCTGCACCGCCACTCCGGCGACCACCGCGCCGATGTAGCGCAGCGACTGGTGTAGGGACTGATACACCGTCACCTGCATGATCAGTACCGCGGAGAACGGCGCGAAGGCCGGTGACCGGGCGTGCAGGAGCTGGTAGGAGATCAGCCAGGCGACGGTGGCGGCCACGGTGCTCTTCCCGATGAGGAACACCGTGTGCCGTTCGTGTCCGTCGTAGGCCCGGGCCCGCTGCCACCACGCCGCCGTACGGGCGGCCCGGCCGCGTCCCGTCGTCCGCTCCCCCGGGTCACCGGCCATGCCCGAAACTCCTCTCCGCCGTCCGTCCCGCACCTTGAGCCTCCCCCGAAAGCCGGTACCCGGCGCGGGCCGTGGCACCCGTCCGGCCGCCCCGGTCAGCGCGGCGGCAGGTGCCGGGCGAAGAACGTGCGGACCAGGCCGCGCACGGCGGGGATCGATCGCGCCGGGTCCAGCGCGCCGACCAGCGCGTTCCGGTCCCGGGCGGTCATCAGGCCGGCGGTCTGCAACTGCGGTGCGAAGGCGGCGTGGTCGGTGAAGACGGCGTGCGCGGTGTGCCGGATCTCCCGCCGGCGGGTGCGGCCGTGCGGGTGGGCGAGCAGGGCGGACCAGGAACGGGCCAGCTCCTGCCGGCCGGGGAAGCCGTCGGTGCCCACGAGGAGCAGCGGCCGGTCCACGCCGTGGCGGGCCACCGGGAACAGCGGTCCGGCCCGGCCGGGCCGCCGGGAGGGGTGGTCGAGGTGGCCCTCCAGGTTGACCGCGGCGCGCAGGCAGCGGTCGTCGTGGAGGGCCTGGGCGGCGGTGGTGCCGCCGGCCGAGTGGCCGTAGATGCCCACCCGCCGGAGGTCCAGCGCGTGGCCGAGGCCGTCGGGCAGCGGGCGGCCGGCCGCGTCGGGGTTCCGGCCGGCGGCCAGTACGGCCAGCTGTGTGAGGACGAACCGGGTGTCGGCCAGCCTGGTGTCGACCATGGTGCGGAAGAGGTCCGGGTCCGTGCGGGGATCGCCGCGGAAGACGGTGGTGCGGACGGGGGCCGGGCGCTGCGGTGTGGTGACCGGGAACTCCACCTCACCGGCGTCGCCGGGGTGGTCGATGCTCACCACCACCCAGCCGTGGCTGGCCAGTTCCTCGGCGAGCCCGGTACCGAGCGTGCGCGGGTCGCCGCCACCGGGGGTGTGGAGCAGCACCGGGCGGCGTACGGGCTGCGCGGGCGCGCCGGTGTGCGCATGGGTCCGGGTGGCCGCCCAGTCGACCCCGGACGTCGGCAGACCGGGGTGGAAGCGCGGGTCGAGGCCCGCGAAGACCTTCGCGGCGCCCGGGGTCATCTGCGGTGCGACGGGGTGGCCCGCAACGGTCCGGGCCGGATAGCGGACCGTGATCATGACTTCCCTGCGGGTGAGACGGTGGTCCCACGGGTCGTGCCGGGACGGGTCGACCAGATACAGCGTGGTGACCCCGAGCGGGTGCGGGCCGGTCGGCGCCGGCAGCCGCGGTACGAAGGCCGGCCCGTGGTCCGGGCGCCGTCCCCCCGGGCGGCTCCGGCTGGTGCCGCAGCCGCCGGTGAGCAGGAGGGCGGCGCCCAGTGCGGCCGTCGCGGCGACCGTCCGCCGGCCCGGCCCGGCCTGCCGGCCGTCCCCGCCCCCTGCCCCGTTGCGTACGCTCACGATGGAATCCCCTTCCCGGGCGCCTGCGCCGTGGCCTCGTGCCGTGGCGTGCAGTCGCATGCTGGCGGGCGGCGGGGAGCCGCGGCCATCGTTGAGGACCTGGCCGAAAGGGTGGCGTCACCAGGGGGAATGTGTGATCCGGCTGCACTTCACGTCCGCCGATGTCGGCCGGGTCCGGTTCGCCTCCCGGGCGGCGCCGCTGCTGGAGCTGAACACGGCGCTGATGATGATGTGCCGCCGCGACGACGGGGTGCTGTTCGGCCGGTGGCGGCACCGGGTCCTGCGGTCGCTGCCGGCCGCCGCGGAACCGCTGGGGGACCTGGTCCCGGCGGACCGGGCGCCGGTGTTCCTCGACGTCTTCGCCGACTCCCTCCAGGAGGGCCTGGCCACCGTCCGGTCGGCCCGCCCCGAACTGGTCCGCGCCGAGATGGAGCGGGTGTACGCCACGGTGCCCGGGCCGCCCCCGCCGTGGATCCGCGGGCTGCACCAGGGGGACGCGGAGGCCTGGCGGGTGCTCGGCCGGGCCCAGCGCGCGGCCTTCGAGACGCTGCTGCGGCCCGTCTGGTCCCTGGTGCAGGACCTGCACCGGGCGGAGTTCACCCGGCATGCGCTGAGCGCCGCCGAGCACGGGGTGGGCGCGGCGCTCGACGGGCTGGTCCCCGGGGCCCGGCTGTGCGGGGACGTCTGGGAGTGCCCGGCGCCCTTCTCGCGGGACGTCGTGCTGAACGGGCGCGGAGTGGTGCTGCAGCCCACCTTCCACTGGACCGGCCCGCCGCTGCTGGCCGATCTGCCCGGGCGTCCGCTGTACGTGACCTATCCGGCGGGCCCGGGGGTGCCGCTGGTGCCGCCCGGGGCGGACGACGGGACGGAGGCGCTGGCCGGGGTGCTGGGCCGGACCCGGGCCGCGATGCTGCGGGTGCTCGCCCGCGAGCACACCACCGGTGACCTCGCCCGGCGGCTGGGCATCAGCAACGCCACCGCCTCGGCCCACACCGCCGCGCTGCGCAGGGCCGGGCTGATCAGCACGGTGCGCGCGGGGCGGGCGGTGCTGCACCGGCGCACCGCGCTCGGCGATCTGCTGGTGCGGCGGCAGGAGCAGCCGCACCGCCGGGGCGCCTGACGGCTACGCGGCCGTGGGACAGGGGGCCGGGACCGGCCCGGTCGCGGCGCGCCGGCGGGACCGCAGCAGGGCCCCGGCGGCCACCGCACCGGCGATCCGATGCCGCACCGGCGCACCGCGCTCGGCGATCTGCCGGTGCGGCAGCAGGAGCAGCCACACCGCGGGGGCGCCTGACGGCTACGCGGCCGTGGGACAGGGGGCCGGGACCGGCCCGGTCGCGGCGCGCCGGCGGGACTGGAGCAGGCCCCCGGCGGCCACCGCACCCGCGATCCGATGCCGCGCCGGCACACCGCGCTCGGCGGTCTGCTGGTACGGCGGCAGGAGCAGCCGCACCGCCGGGGCACCTGACGGCTACGCGGCCGTGGGACAGGGGACCGGGACCGGCCCGGTCGCGGCGCGCCGGCGGGACTGGAGCAGGGCCCCGGCGGCGACCGCACCGGCGATGATCAGGCCGCCGGCCACCAGGGCGCCGCGGGCGCCGGCCAGTTCCATGAGGAAGCCGAGCAGCGGCGGGCCGACCAGGCCCCAGCCGGTGCTGGCGCTGCGCCAGACGCCCAGCACCCGGCCGCGCATGTGGGCCGGCGGGTCGGTCTGCAGGACCGTGGTGCCGGCGGTGTCGGAGATCGACTCGACCACGGACATCGGCAGGACCAGGACGAGCAGGACGACCAGGGACGGGGAGAAGCCCGCGACGATCTGCAGCAGCGCACCGGCCGCGGCCAGCGCACCGACCAGGGCGACGGTGGGCTTGCGGAGGCGGGCGGCGAGCACCGCGCCGAGGATGCCGCCGACCGCCAGGACGGTGGAGACCGTGCCGAAGGCGGCCGCACCGGCGCCGAGCGGGCCGGTGACCAGCACGGCCAGGGTCAGCTGGTAGTTGCGGCCGAAGATCGCGCTCAGGCCGGTGACGGCCGCCAGGGCCACCAGTCGCGGCCTGCGGAGGAAGAAGGCCAGCCCGTCGCGGGCGCCGGTGCCGACTTCGGGTTCCGGCTCCGCGGCCGGTGCCGCGGGGGCGGCGGCCGCGCCGTCCGGCTCCCCGGCGGGCCGGCGCAGTGCCGCGCTCACCGGGCGCAGGAAGGGGATGACCGCGGCGACGAAGAGGAACGACAGGCCGTTGGCGGCGTAGGCGGCTCCGGTGCCGAGGACGCCCACGGAGAGGCCGGCCAGGGCGGTGCCGCCCAGCCGGCCGACGCTGTGCACCAGCGACCCGACGGCGATGGCCGACGGGACGTCCTCGGTGGGGACCAGATCGTTGCCCAGCAGGGCGCAGGCCGGGCCGTCGATGGTGGCGATCAGGCCGGTGACGCCGGCCAGGGCCAGCAGGATGCCGTAGTTGAGCTGGTCGAAGGCGATCAGGGCGGCCGTCGTGAAGGCGATCACACCGAGCACGGCCTGGCTGACCGCGGCGGTGACCTTCCGGGGCCAGCGGTCGACGGCGGCGCCGCCCACCAGGCCCATGAGCAGCCCGGGCCCTGCCTGGACGGAGAGCGAGAGACCGGTGGCGGCGGCGGAGCCGGTCAGCTGCAGGACCAGGAGGTTCTGCACGGTGAGCTGCATCCAGGTGCCGGCGTTGGACACCAGGTTGGCGAACGACCACCAGCGCATGCTGCGGTAGCGCAGCGAGCGCCACGGAGCGTGGTCGCCCTTCCGGCCCCCTGCGGGGCCCTTGGCGGCGCCGAGGGCACGGCGGGGTGCGGGGAAGCGCACGGTGCGGGGCGCGCGGCCGTGCGGCCGGGCGCTCGTGGATTCGGTGGCGGACTCGGGCGGGGGCGCCTGCGCCGGCATGCGGGCAGGGGCGAGAGCAGGAGAAGGCACAGCGGCAGAGACTTTGTGAAGAGCCCGTCAGGCTCGGGAAGCGGTTCGGCGGGCGCGGGGCACCACTGCGTGCGCGGCGTCCGTACCGAGGTCTGTCGGTGCTGGGCTCAGGCCGGGCCGTCCGTGACGAAGCCTTGCGGGCCAGCGATGTCACATCTTCACAGATCGGCCGGGACGCCCGGAAGCGGGCGCGGGGCCCGCGGCGCCGCGCGCGGCCGGCGGCCGGCCTCAGCCGGTGTCATCTCCCTTGTCCGGCACGGGAGATGACGGCCGGGGCGGGCGTAAGTGTGGTTGCTCACAGGGCGGTTCGCGGTCTGTGGGCCAGGTCTCAGTCGCCTGCCCGGAGGCCGTCGGGAGTGGGCCGGGTCACCCTCCGCGGCCGTCGTCGGGGACCGTTGCGGCCGCTTGCCCGGCGGGGGCCGGCCCGCGCGGGTGACGGGCGACAAGTCGCGGGGCCGCGGCCGCGCCCCCACATTGGAGGAAGCCCGCCCGGCGTCCGCGAAGGAGGCGTCCCATGCCCTCGGCCCGTCCGCGCTCCTGCCCGCCGCCCGACGGTCACCATCCCGGCCCGCGGATCCTGGTGCTCCGGGCGCTGGGGCTGGGCGATCTGCTGACCGCGGTCCCCGCGCTGCGCGCGCTGCGCACCGCCCGTCCGGACCACACCCTCGTCCTGGCAGCACCCCGGCGGCTCGCCGAGGCGGCCGCGGCGACCGGCGTGGTCGACCGGCTGCTGCCCACGGCGGCGCCCGGCCGGGAGGTCCCGCGGACCCTCGACTGGCCCGGCCCGCCCCCGGACCTGGCGGTGGACCTGCACGGCAACGGCCCGGCCAGCCACGGACTCCTGCGGGCGCTGCGGCCCGCCCGGCTCTTCGCGTACGCCCACCCGGCCGGCCCGGAGCTCGACGGCCCGGACTGGCGGGAGGACGAGCACGAGCGGGACCGCTGGTGCCGGCTGCTCACCTGGTACGGCCTGCCGGCCGATCCGGCCGACCTGGGCATCGCCGCCCCGGCGCTCGCCTCGCCGGCCCCCGGGGCGGTCGTGGTGCATCCCGGCGCGGACGCGGCGGCCCGGTGCTGGCCGGCGGAACGGTTCGCGGCGGTGGCCGCGGCCCTGCACCGCGCCGGGCACCGGGTCGTGGTCACCGCGGGGAAGGGCGAGGGGCCGCTCGCCCGGCGGGTCGCGGAGCGGGCCCGGCTGCCGCGGGCGGCGGTGCTGGGCGGGGCCACGGACCTGCCGTTCGGCGAGCTCGCGGCGCTGGTCGCGCAGGCCCGCGCGGTGCTCGTCGGCGACACCGGGCTGGCGCATCTGGCGAGCGCGCTGGGCACGCCGTCGGTGGTGCTGTTCGGTCCGGTCGCCCCCCGGTTGTGGGGCCCGCCGGGCACGGGCCGGCACCGCGTGCTGTGGCATCCGGACCCCGACGACCGGCCGCGCCCCGGCGATGCGCACGGCGACCGGCCGGACGACCGGCTGCTGCGGATCACCGTCGACGAGGTGCTCGCCGCGGTCGAGGAGCTGCCGCTCCCCGGCCGGCCGCCCTCCGTCATGGCCCCGGCGCGATGACCGGCCCGCTGCGCGCCCTGGTCACCGGCTGGTTCAGCTTCCTGCACGGCGAGGTGACGGCCGGCGACGCGCTCGCCGCCGAGGCCGTGCAGCGGACGCTGCACGGGGCCGGTGTCCCGTACGACACCGCGTGGTCCCCGGCGTTCCGGCCGGACGCGCTCCACCTGGCGGACGCCGACCCGGCCCGCTACACCCATCTGCTGTTCGTCTGCGGACCGGTGCACTCCCGGCGGTCCCCGGACGGCGCGGAGAGCCCGCTCACGGCACTGCACGACCGGTTCGCCCGGTGCCGCCGGATCGCGGTCGGGGTGTCGGTGGTGGACCCGGCCGATCCGGCGGTGCGCCGGTTCGACGAGGTGCTTCCCCGTGACGCCCCCGGGCGGCCCGCCGCCACGGTGGACCTCAGCCTGTCCGCCGCGGCGTCGGGCGCCCTGCCGCTGGTGGGGGTGGTGCTCACCGGCGGCCAGCACGAATACGGCGACCGCCGGCGGCATCACCAGGTGTCCGACGCCCTCACCAGGTGGCTGGGTGCCGCCCGGGTGGCCCGGCTCCCGCTGGACACCCGGCTGGACACCCGGGACTGGCGCCTCCCGGCCACCCCGCAGGAGGTGCATGCGGTGTTCGCTCGGCTGGACGCGGTGGTGACGACCCGGCTGCACGGGCTGGTGCTCGCCCTGCGCGCCGGGACGCCGGTGCTGGCCGTGGACCCGGTCGAGGGCGGCGCGAAGGTCAGCGCCCAGGCGGCGGCGCTCGGCTGGCCGGCGGTGCTGCGCCCGGAGGAGGTCCGCCCGGCGGAGCTCGACCGGCTGCTCGCCTGGTGCCTGTCCCCCGCCGGCCGGGCCCGGGCCGCCACGTACCCGGAGCACCGGCCGGACGGGGAACTGCTGCGCGTGCTGGTCGACCGGCTGCGCGGGGCCGCCGGGGCGGCAACGGAGCGGCCCGGCGCGGATCAGCCGCGGTAGGACCGGGCCGTGGACGCCCGCTGCGGTGCCTCCAGCAGGCGCATCCACCGTTCGATCTCCGGTGGCAGCCGGCGCCGTTCCCGCACCACCCAGGGCAGCCCGGCGGCGGCCTCGGCGAAGGCAGCCAGCGACACGGCGTCCCGCGGGACGGTCGCGGCCAGGGAGGCCGTGCGGCGCACCGCGCCGGGCAGCGGGCGGCGCAGCCAGGTGAACCAGAGGGTGTTGCGGATGCCCTGCCGGCGGCGCAGGGCGGGGTCCCGGTGCGGCGAGGCGCGGTGATGGACCGTCAGGTGGTCGGCGTACGTCAGCCACCAGCCGGCCACCGCGAGATCGGCGGCCAGCAGCTCCTCCTCACCGCCGAGCACCAGCCGCGGCGAGAAGCCGCCCGCGGCGCGGAAGGCGTCGGTGCGCAGCACGGTCGCGGCGGCGAGGAACGAGCCCAGTGCCGGACCGGGCAGCCACTTCGGGGCGGGCAGCGGCGACTGCCGGAGCTCCTGGACGATGGGGTCCTCGTGCGGCTCCTGGGGAGCGTCCGTGGGAGCCGGGCCGTCCGGGTGCGGATGGGCCAGGATGCGGGCGGTCACGGCGCCCAGGTTCCGGTGGGCGTCCAGCAGGTCGGCCGCACCGGCCAGCGAACCGGGCTGCCACCAGGAGTCGTCGTCGCAGAACGCGAGGTAGGGCGTGGTGACGGTGCGTGCGGCCAGATTGCGGCCGACCGCGCCGAGGTTGCGGTCGAGGGCGATCAGCCGGGCCGGGAGGGGGTGGCGGCGCACGGCCGGGGCGGTGCCGTCCGTCGAGTGGTTGTCGACGATGACGACCGGTGGCCGCTCGGGGAGTTCGGCCAGCCGGTCGAGGGTGTGCACCAGGTCGCGCCTGCGGTTGTGGGTGATGACGATGACGGTGGTGCGGGGATCGGTCACGGCGGGCTCCCTCGGCCGGGTGGCCGCGTCACGGGCGGGCTTCGAGGACCTGCAGGCGGCGTTCGACCCGCGGCGGCAGCCGGCGGCGGCGCGCCAGTGCGGCCGGCAGCCGGCGGGCCGTCTCGGACAGCGCCCGCCGGGCGTCCGGATCGTCGAGGCCGTCCAGCGCCAGCCGCACGGTGTGGGTGAGCGCATGGCGGTAGGGGCGGCGCAGCCAGGCGGCGAGCACCGCGTTGCGCCGTACCCGTACGGTGCGGCCCGGCCGGGGGATGCCGTCCGGGCCGTCGGGCTGGTGACGGGCGATCAGCTCGGGGCAGTAGGCGACGCCCCACCCGCCGGCCTCCAGGTCCATGGCGAGCAGGGATTCCTCACCGCCGAAGTGCAGTACGGGGTGGAAGCCGCCCACCGCCAGGAAGGCCGTCCGGCGCACCACCGAGGCGCAGGCCAGGAAGCCGAGCACGGAGGGTCCGGGGAGGTCGGGTTCCCGGCCCAGGGGGGAGGCGGCGAGGGCGGCGTTGAGCGGGTCGCGGGCACCGGCCGGTCCGGTCAGGGTGCTGGCCGCGGCGAGGCCGAGCCGGGGGTGGTGGTCGAAGAGGTCGGCGGCGCGGGCCAGCGCGCCGGGTTCCCACCATGAGTCGTCGTCGCTGAAGGCCACGTAGGGCGTGGTCAGGGCCGCGGCCCCGTAAGTGCGGCCGACCGCGCCGAGGTTGCGGCCCGCGGTGAGTACGTGCACGGCGGGGTGGTGGGTGCGGACCGCCTCCGGGGTGCCGTCGGAGGAACCGTTGTCCACGACGACGACCGGTGGCCGCTCGGGGAGGCCGGCCAGCCGGTCGAGGGTGCGGGCCAGGCTGTGCCACCGGTTGCGGGTGATGATCACGACGCCGACCCGGGCGGTGGTCCGCGGCGTCACGAGCGGGCCCTCGGCCGGCCGGTGGCGGAGCGGGCGGCGCGCCGCGCCAGCGCGGTGGTGGAGCGGCCGTCCAGATAGGGCAGAACCAGGGCCTGGCCACCCCATTCCTGGACGGTGGCGGCCTCGGGCAGGGTGTCGACGGTGTAGTCGCCGCCCTTGACCCAGACGTCCGGCCGCAGCCGGCGCAGCAGGTTCACCGGGGAGTCCTCGTCGAAGACCGCGACCGCGTCCACGCAGCCCAGTCCGGCCAGCACCCGCATCCGGTCGTCGAGGCGGGTGAGCGGGCGGCCCGGGCCCTTGAGCCGGGCGACCGACGCGTCGGAGTTGAGGCAGACGATGAGGCAGTCGCCGATCCGCCGGGCGCTCTCCAGGAGCCCGACGTGCCCGGCGTGCAGCAGGTCGAAGCAGCCGCCGGTGGCGATGACGGTGCCGCCGCGGGCCCGTACCGAGCGGGCCAGCGCGTACGGATCGGCGTCCCGCGGCGGGGTGTGGTCCGCGGGCGGCGGGCCGTCCCACAGCGCCGGGCTGCCGGCGCCGCCGGCGGCGACGAAGGAGGTGGCTTCGGTGACGGCGAGCTGCACGGCTTCCTCGGGCAGCGCACCGTCGGCGAGCGCGGCGGCCGCGGTGGCGGCGAAGCAGTCGCCGGCCCCGCAGGGGTCGCCGGTGGCCCGGTACGGGGCGGGCACCAGCATCGGGGAGTCGCCGCCGGCCCTGGCCAGCAGCGCGCCGCGGGCGCCGAGCGTCACCGCGACGGCGGCCGCGCGCCAGTGGGCGGCCAGCCGGCTGCCGCGCGCCGCGTCGGCGTGCAACGACCGGGCGTCGTCGCCGGTCAGCGTCCGGGCCTCGGCCGCGTTGGGGGTCACCAGCCGCGCACCGGGCACCGGCCGGCCGCCCCTGGGGTGCGGGTCCCACACCAGCGGCCCGCGGCGCGCGGCGTCGGCGAGCCGCCCGGCGACCGCCCGGGCGGTGCCGCGGCCGTAGTCGGCGACCAGGACGGCCCGCGCCGCGTCGAGCGCGGCGGCCACGTCGGGACCGGCCTCGCCGGGGGTGCCGCCCCCGCGGTCGAAGCGCACCAGGGGCCGGCCGCCGGCCAGCACCCGGGTCTTCTCGGGCAGCGTGCCGTTCAGCGGAAGCTCCACCAGCCGCAGCACCGGGCGGAGTTGGCGGCGGACCTGCTCGCTCGCCGGGTCGTCGCCCAGGGCCGTCACCAGGGTCACCTCGCGGCCGGCCCGGGCGGCGAGCGCGGCGGCCAGCCCGGCCCCGCCCGGCCGGCTGCGGTCGTCGGCCACCTCCACGACCGGGGCGGGCGCGTCCGGTGCCAGCCGGGTGGCGTCGCCCGCCAGGTCCCGGTCCAGCAGGACGTCGCCGACGACGAGCAGCGGCTGACGGGAGCTCATACCGCGCCCTCCGGGCTGATGCCGGGCTCCTCCGCGGACAGCGCGGCGGCGGCCTCGGGGCCGACCGCGTCGAAGTTCTCGCAGAGGATGTGCAGCGCGATCAGATGCGCCTCCTGGACGGTGGCGGTGCTGGCCGATTCGATGCACAGCGCTTCGTCGGCCGCGTCGGCCAGCGGGTTGGGCCGCGGACCGGTCAGCGCCCACACCCGCAGGCCGGCCTTGCGGGCGGTGTCGGCGGCGGCGAGCAGATTGCCGCTGCGGCCCGAGGTGGACAGCAGCACGAGGATGTCGCCGGGCCGGCCGTGGGCCTCGACCTGCCGGGCGAAGACCTGGTCGAAGCCGTAGTCGTTGCCGATCGCGGTGACGCTGGAGGTCTCCGCGTGCAGTGCGACGGCGGAGTAGGCGGGACGTTCCTGCTGGTAGCGGCCGACCAGTTCGGCCGTCAGGTGCTGGGCCTGGGCCGCGCTGCCGCCGTTGCCCGCCGCGAGCAGCCGGCCGCCCAGCGGCAGTACGGCGCTGAGGTGGGAGGCCCACCGCGCGAGCTGGTGCAGACTGTGCCGGCGCAGATGGCCCAGCGCCTCCTGGAGGGACTGGCAGTGCTGGTGTGCGCTCTCAAGGGGATGGCTCATGTCGATCGGGCCGCTCCGTGCGTGAAACCGGCGGCGGTCGGGGCCCGCACCTCCTTCAAAAGTCCGCGGTCGAGGGCCGGCCGGGTCGGCCGGGGCGGGAAAGCGTCGTCCCGGTTGGTTGACGGTTCGTCAGACGGCCTCCGGCACGGTCGGCCGGTGCGCGAGCAGCCCGCGGTAGACGGTCTCGGTGGCCGCCGCGACGGTGTCCCAGCCGTAGCGGGCCAGGACCCGGCGGCGGCCCGCGGCACCGCAGGCGGCCCGGTGTTCGGGGTCGGCGAGGAGTTCGCCGACGGCCCGGGCGAGGGCGCCCGGGTCGCGGGGCGGGACCAGCCGTCCCGAGACGGTGTCGACGACGGTGTCCAGCTGGCCGCCGACCGCGGTGGCGACCACCGGGGTGCCGCAGGCCATGGCTTCCAGCGGCACGATCCCGAACGGTTCGTAGTCCGCCGGGCACAGCACCACGTCGGCGGCGCGCAGCAGCGGCGGGACGTCCTCGCACGGCACCCCGCCGGTGAAGCGGACCCGGTCGGCCACCCCGGCCGCCCGGGCGAGCGCCCGCAGCCGCCGGACCTCGGGGTCCTGGTCGAGTTCGGCGGCGGGCGGCCCGCCGGCGATGACGAGGTGGGCGTCGGGCAGCCGGGGCAGCGCGGAGACGGACAGCGCGGCGCCCTTGCGGGGCACCAGTCGGCCGAGTTGCAGCAGCAGATGGCGCACCGGGCCCCGGTCGGCGACCGGCCCGTGCGGGCTGAAGGCGGTGGCGTCCACCCCGCACGGCACCACGCTGACCTTGCGGGACGGGATGCCCATCCGCATCAGTTCGGTGACCTCGTCGCGGCAGGTGGCGATCACCTGGTCGCAGCCGTCGCCGACCTCGGCCTCGGAGGGGATGCGGCCGGCCGGGCTGGTGTCGCTGTCCTTCTGGTGGCGCCGCTTGACGGTGCCCAGCGCGTGGTACGTGTGGGCCAGCGGCAGGTCCAGTTTCCGGGTGGCCTGCAGGGCGGCGAGTCCGGACATCCAGAAGTGCGAGTGCACCACGTCCGGCGGCCCCAGGGCCCAGTCCTCGGTCAGCAACCGGCCGAACTCCGGGATGAACGGCAGGAGTTCGTCCTTGGGCAGGTGGCACGGCGGGCCCGCCGCGATGTGCCGGACGGTCACCCCCGGCCGCAGGCCGACCTGGTCGGGTGGGTCGGGTGCGTCCCGGCGGGTGTACACGGTGACCCGGTGGCCGCGGTCGGCGAGCGCACCGGCCAGCCGCGCCACGTGGACGTTCTGGCCGCCGGCGTCCACACCGCCGAGGACCGCGAGCGGGCTGGCGTGCTCGGAGACCAGCGCGATGGACAGGTGGGGGGCGGTGCCGCGGGCGGTCATGCGAGTACCTCCGTGATCAGGCTTTCCCAGTCATGGAGAAAGCGCTTGAGCCCGTACCGGCCGAGCGCGGCCTGCCGGGCCCGGGCGCCGTCCTCGGCGGCGGCTTCCGGTTCGGCAAGGTAGGTGCGGACGGCGCGGGCGAGGATCTCGGGACGGTTGGAGAGCGTGCCGGCGCCGGGGGGTACCGCCTCGACGGCCTCCGTCGTCGCCAGCGCCACCACCGGCATGCCCAGGTGCATGGCCTCCAGCAGGGACAGGCCGAGCGAGGTCCAGCGGACGGGGTGCAGGTACACCCGCCGCTCGGCCATCGCGGTGTGCAGCTCCGCCTGCGGGAGTTCGACCGTGCGGCAGGCGTCCGGGGAGAGGCCGAGATGGCCGGCGAGCCCCTCGGTGCGCATGCCGAAGACGTCGAGCGGGGCGGCCGCGGCCAGTGCGGGCAGCAGGTCGGTGCCGACCGTACGCCCGCGGCGGACCGGCTCGTTGACGACGACGGCGGCGCGCGGGAGCCGGCCGGTGTAGCGGTGTCCGGGGTCGACGATGCCGTGCTCGATCACGACGGCGCGGGTCCGGCCGCTGTCCCAGAACAGCCGGTTGAAGTGGGTGACGTGCACCAGCACCAGGTCGTCGCGGTCGGCGTACGGGTGCCGGGTGTGCGGTACGGCGCCGTCGGGGGCGTTGTGCTCCAGGTAGACGGCGGGCAGGTCACGGCCGGGGCGGCGGCCGCCGAGCCAGGACGCGGCGAGTTCCGCCTCGTGCGGCCGCTGCAGGACGACCAGGTCGACGGGGGTCTCCCGGAGCTGGGCGGGGGTCTTCTCCTGCACCGATCCGGGCCAGGGGAAGGTCCGGGCCCGGCCCCGCCCGTCGGGTCCGCGGTCGGGGGTGACCGGCACCAGGTAGGTGTGCGGGCCCTGGACGAACGCGGTGGTCCAGGAGCCGTGCACATGCCACAGCAGGATGTTCATACGGTCGCCCCTCGCTCGTCGTCGGTCGGTGTCCGTGGCGCGCCGGCCCCCGGGGCCCGGCCGTCCGCACGGCCCGGTGCGGCCGGCACCGCCGCGCCCCGGCCCGCCGTCACCCGGGCCAGCGCGGCCAGCAGTTCGGCGTCCGTGACCGCGTCGAGGCAGGGGTGTCCGGGCACCGGGCAGCTCCGGGCGCGGCTGTCCGCGCAGGGCGCCTGCTGGTCGCCGAGCAGGACGTGCGGGACGCCGTAGGGGGCCCACCGTTCGGCGGGGACCACCGGCGCGAAGAGGGAGACGACGGGGGTGCCCACCGCGGCGGCCAGGTGTGCCGGGCCGGTGTTGCCGACGACCGCGGCCCGGGCCCCGGCGAGGACGCCGGCGAGCTGGTGCAGATCGGTGCGGCCGCCGAGGTCCAGGGCGTGGTCGCCGGCCACGGCGGCGGTCAGCCGGCGTTCGTCAGGGCCGCCGGTGACGACGACGCGGTGGCCGGCCGCCGCCAGTGCGGCCACGGCGCGGGCGGCCCGGTCGGCGCTCCAGGCCCGGGCGGGCACCGCCGCACCGGGGTGCAGCACCACGTAGGGGTCGCGGCCGGTGAGCCGTGTGGTGGCGGGCGGCGGCAGGATCTCCAGGGCTCCCCGGTCGCCGGGCGGCAGCGCGTAGCCGGCGGCCTCGGCGAGGTCCAGCGCGGCCTCGGCCTCGTGGCGGTGCGGCGCCCGCCGGTGCCGGAGGTCCAGCAGCGCGCCCGGGTAGTCCGTGCTGTCCGCGGCGGTCCAGATGGCGCCGGCCATCTTGAGCAGCAGCGCGGCCGGCAGCGGGCTCTGGTGGTAGGAGACGAGGATCAGCGCCCGGTCGAACCGGCCCGCGGCCAAGGCGTCGACCAGCGCGTCGGTGGTGGCCCGGCTGACCGGCGGGGGTCGCAGGCCGACCCACGGCGCGTCGTGGACCAGCACCTCGTCGACGCCGGGCAGCAGGTGCGCGGCGCGCTCGCCGGTGGGGCCGCAGAGCAGCGCGGTGTGCGACGAGCCGGCCGCCACGGCCCGCACGGCGGGCCCGGCGAGCAGCACGTCGCCGCCGCTGTCCAGCCGGACGACGAGGGTGCGCGGCGCGGTGCTCATCGCACCGGCTCCGCACTGCTCGGCCGGCCCAGCAACTGCCGTACCGCGTCCGGGAGATCGGCCGCGCGGCAGGGCGCGGCGGCGATCTCCTCGGGGCGGGTGACGGGGGTGGGCACGAGCACGCCGCGGGCACCCGCGGCGCGGGCCGCGCCCAGGTCGGCGCCGATGTCCCCGACGACGGCGGTGTCCTCGGGCGCGACGCCGAGCCGGCGGCAGGCGGCGAGCACCAGGCCGGGTGCCGGTTTGCGGCAGTCGCAGCCGTCCGCGGGCCCGTGCGGGCACACCGCCCAGACGGCGAACGGCCCCAGCAGTTCTTCCACCCGGCGCTGCACGGCCTCGACCTGGCTCCGGGTGAGCAGGCCGCGGGCCACCCCGGACTGGTTGCTGACCACGCCCACCGGGATGCCGCGGCCACGCAGCGCGTCCAGTGCGGCCCGGGCGCCGGGCATCGGTGCGACCCGTGCCGGGTCGCCGTTGTAGGGCACGTCGGCGACCAGCGTCCCGTCCCGGTCGAAGAGCACCGCGGCGGGCCGCACCGGTGCGGGCGCGGCGGGGCACGGTCGCCCGGCGTAGAGCCAGGGACCGCCGGTCCGCTCCGGGGCGGCCACGGTCATACCCGTTCCGGGGCCGGCCGGGGCCGGACGTCGGGCGCGGGGTGTGCGCCGCCCCAGGGGTCCACCGGAGCGATGCGGCGGTGGCGGAGCAGTCCGCGCAGCCAGTGCGCGGTGGCGGCGGGCGGGATCAGGACGCTGGTCAGCGCCATGGTCCGGGTCTCGTCCCGGGTACGCGGGCCGGGGGCGATCCTGGCCCAGGCGAACTCGGCGGTCCCGGCGAGCCACAGGGCGGCCAGCGCCGCCGCGGCGCCCCGTTTGCCGGCCGCGCCGCACAGCAGCGCGCCGGCGGCCGCCGCGGTCACCGCGAGGTGTCCGGGGAGCCGGCCGCGCGGGGCCTGGGCGCGGCGCCACCAGCCCCGGCCGTGCCGGCGGGTCATCAGGACGTCGTCGGCGTTGCCGGCCTGGAGCCGTACCGAGATCCAGCGGTCGGCGGGGCGGACCGGGTGGGTGGTGCGGCGGCGGCCCTCGGCCAGCGTCCAGCCGGTCGTCAGCACCCGCAGGGCCAGGTCCGCGTCCTCCCGGAAGGCGCGCCGGAAGCGTTCGTCGAAGCCCCCGACGCATTCCAGGGCGGCCCGGCGGTAGGCCATGTCGGCGGTGATCCAGCGGGAGGTGGCCAGTCCCGCGGTGTTGCGTTCCCAGTCGGTGGGTTCGCGTCCGGACGGCAGCGGCACGTCGATCCGGGCCGAGACGCCGGCGGTGCGCGGGGTGGCGGCGGCGAGGTCGGCGGCCAGTTCCCTCGCCCAGGCGGGTCCGGGGAGCACGTCGTCGTCGAGGAAGACGATCCAGGGGGTGCCGCCGGCCGCCCGCCAGCCGGTGTTGCGGGCGGCGGCCGGGCCGCGGGCGCAGCCGGGCACGGTCACGGTGCGGTCGCGCAGCGCCCGGGGGATGTCGGCGGGCAGCGGTGTGCAGTCGTCGAGGGGGCGGTCGTCGACGAGGATCACCCGGCGCGGCGGCGGGCCGTCGGCGGCGGCGAGCGCGGCCAGGCAGGCGGTCAGGCTGGGCCGGCCGAGCGTGGGGATCACGACGGTGTAGTCGGTGGACCGGTCACCCGGGGCGGACGGGGCGGTCATCGGGGGTCCTCCGCTTTGTGCGGGGCGTGCTGCCCGGCGGCGAAGAAGTCCCGGCGGCGGACCGCGAACGGGCCGATGGCCAGCAGGTCGACGGGGGTGGAGCCGAAGCACTCCAGGGCGTCGCGGGGGTCGTCGACCATCGGCCGGCCGGCCGTGTTGAGGCTGGTGTTGACGACGACGGGCAGGCCGGTGAGCCGTTCGAACTCGGTCAGCATCCGGGCCACGAGCGGTTCGGCGGCCGGGTCGACGGTCTGGATCCGGGCGGTGCCGTCCACGTGGACCACGGCGGGGATGCGGTCCCGCCACTCGGGGGCCACGTCGTGGACGAACAGCATGTAGGGGCTGGGGAGTTGGCCGTCGAAGATGTCCGCCGCGCGGTCGGTGAGCACCATGGGGGCGACCGGCCGGAACTGCTCGCGGCCCTTGACGTCGTTGAGCCGCTCCAGGTTGGCGAAGTGGCCGGGGTGGGCCAGCAGGGAGCGGTGTCCCAGGGCCCGCGGTCCGTATTCGGCGCGGCCCTGGAACCACGCGACGATCGCGTTGTCCGCGAGGGCCTCGGCGACGGTCCGGGCGATGTCGGCGGGGCGTTCGTGGGGGACGGCGGCGGTCCGGAGCCAGGTTTCGAGTTCGGCGTCGGTCCAGTCGCGGCCGAGGGCGGCGCCGGGCATGGGCAGCGGTTCCTCGCCCGCGTCGGCGCCGATCAGCAGGGCGGAGCCGAGCGCGGTGCCCGCGTCGCCGGCCGCCGGCTGGACCCAGACCCGGCCGAACGGGCCCTCGCGGGCGATCCGCGCATTGGCGACGCAGTTGAGGGCGACGCCGCCGGCGAGGGTCAGCACGTCGTCGTGGGTCCGGCCGTGCAGCCAGCGGACCAGGTCCAGCAGGGTCTCCTCCAGGCAGGTCTGGGCGCTGGCGGCGAGGTCGGCGTGGTCCTGGTGCCAGGGCTCGTCCGGGCGGCGCGGGGCGCACAGTTCGTGCCAGGGCACGCCGGTGGCGCGGAAGCCGCCGTCCCCGGTCGGGTGGATGTGGCGGCGGAGTTCGGCCAGCATCCGGGGCCTGCCGTACGAGGCGAGGGCCATGACCTTGAACTCGTCGGAGGAGCGCAGGAATCCGAGGTGCTCGGTCAGTTCCTCGTAGACCAGGCCGAGCGAATGCGGCAGCTCCTGGCCGTACAGCGGCTCCAGTTTGCCCTGGACGCGGTGGGCGGCCAGGTGGGAGGTGGCCTCGCCGCGGCCGTCGAGGACCAGGACGGAGGAGGTGTCGGCGTCCGGTGCGGCGAAGGCGCCGGACGCGGCGTGCGCCATGTGGTGCGGCACGAACCGCACCGCGTCCGGGTCGAGGCCGGGCAGCGCCTGGGCGAGGAAGCCGGGTGCCTCGCGGGCGTAGGTCAGGCGCAGGTGGTCCCAGGGGTCGTGCAGGCCCATCTGTGCGGCGGGCCGGGCCAGTCGGGGGTCGAAGGAGTAGGCGACCGCGTCGATGTCCTGGGGGCGCAGGCCGGCGTAGTCGAGGCACCAGCGGGCGGCCTGCTCGGGCAGTTCCCAGGCGGAGAACGGCACCGGCCGTTTGCCGTGCTTGCGCCGGGAGAACCTCTCCTCCTCCGCCGCGGCCACCGTGATGCCGTCGATGACGAGTGCGGCGGCGGGGTCGTGGAAGAGGGCGTTGATTCCAAGGATGCGCATCACGGTTCGCGGGCCTTTCCTTCGTCCGGGGGCGGCGGTTGGGTCTCCGGGACTCGCGGGATCAGGGCGCCTGCCGCTCCCGGAACCACGCGATGGTGCGGGCCAGGCCGTCCCGTGGCGACACCCGGGGTTCCCACTGGAGCTTGCCGCGGGCCATGGTGATGTCCGGGCAGCGCACCGCCGGGTCGTCGGTCGGCCGGTCGATGAACCGGACGGAGGACCGGGAGCCGGTCAACTCGATGACGAGCCGGGCGAGTTCGAGCATACTGATCTCGGCCGGGTTGCCCAGGTTCACCGGGCCGCGCAGGTCGGACCCGGCGGCCGCGAGGATGCCGCGCACGGTGTCGTCGACGTAGCACAGCGAGCGGGTCTGGCAGCCGTCGCCGGTGACCGTGAGCGGATCGCCGGCCAGGGCCTGGCGGATGAAGGTGGGCACCGCGCGTCCGTCGTGGCCGCGCATGCGGGGGCCGTAGGTGTTGAAGAGCCGGACGATGCCGGTGTCGGTGCCGTGCGCCCCGGCCTCCGCGGTGGTGAGGGCCTCACCGAAGCGCTTGGCCTCGTCGTAGACGCTGCGGGGCCCGACGGGGTTGACGTTCCCCCAGTAGTCCTCGCTCTGCGGGTGCTGCTGCGGGTCGCCGTAGACCTCGGAGGTGGACGCCAGCAGGAAGCGGGCGCCGTTCGCCCGGGCCAGGGCGAGCATGTTGCGGGTGCCCAGGCTGCCGGTCTCCAGGGTGTGCAGCGGGAGTTTGAGGTAGTCGGCGGGCGACGCCGGGGACGCGAAGTGCAGCACCAGATCGGGCTCCGCGTCGAGGTGGACCGGCTCGGTGACGTTCGCCTCGACGACCGTGAAAGCGGGGTGGTCACGCACCGCGGATATGTTCTCCGGCCGTCCGGTGCTGAAATCGTCGATGCATATGACGGCGGTTCCCCGTGCCACCAATTCGGTGCAGAGATGGGACCCGACGAAACCCGCGCCACCGGTCACCACCGCGCGTTGCCAATTCCGCGAAAGTGCCGTGTCCATGGGACTCCTCAAGGCTTGGTCCGAAGTCGTCGGGCTCCTCGATCAGCGTCCTGGGAAGGGCCCGCGGCGGCGAGCCGGGCTCCGCCGGTCGGGTTAATCCGCCACCGCTGCGCCGGGCCCCCGCGGCGCAGCGGGTACAACAGGCGGAACGCCGTGTCTTCCGGCCGGGTGGGGGTACACGGGACAACCCGACCACCGGCCCGAGGAGTAAGGCGGCGTGATGCGGAACATCTTCGTGATCGGCCTGGACGACGGTAATCTCCCGCTTCTGCGCAAGCTGCCCGGCGCCGGCGACTACCGGTTCCACCGGCTGCTGACGCTGGAGGAACTCCAGGTCGGCGAGGTGTCCGTACCCGAGCTGCTGGAAAAGGCGCAGCGGCAGCTGGATTCCTTCGACGGCCACGTCGACGCCATCGTGGGCTTCTGGGACTTTCCGGTGAGCACCTTCGTCCCGATCCTCGGGGAGCGTTACGGCACCCGCTGCACGAGTCTTGAGTCGATCGTCAAGTGTGAGCACAAGTACTGGTGCCGGCTGGAACAGCAGAAGGCCATCGAGGAGCATCCGCGCTTCGGCCGGGTGGATCTGGCCGCGGACGATCCGCGGCCGCCGGACGGCGTCCGGTTCCCGATGTGGCTCAAGCCGGCGCTCGCGTATTCCTCGGAGCTGGCTTTCGGGGTGGGCGATCAGGAGGAATTCCGTGCCGCGGTGGACGAGATCCGCGCCGGAATCGGGCGGGTGGGCCGGCCGTTCGCGGACATCCTCGACCGGGTGTCACTGCCGCCGGAAATGGCGGAGGTCGGCGCCGAGGTGTGTCTGGCCGAGGAACGGCTCTCCGGGCTCCAGGTCGCCGTCGAGGGCTATGTCCACGAAGGCGAGGTCATCGTTTACGGCGTGCTGGATTCCATCAACTACCCCGACAAGCCGTCCTTCCTGCGCCACCAGTACCCCTCCACGCTCCCCGAGCCCGTCATCCGGCGGCTGCACGACGTCTCGGAGCGCCTGATCCGGCAGATCGGCATGGACGCCGCCACCTTCAGCATCGAGTACTTCTACGACCCGCAGACCGGGGACATCAACGTGCTGGAGGTCAACCCGCGGCACTCCCAGTCGCACGCCGAGCTCTTCGAGGACGTCGACGGGGTGCCCAACCACCACTGCATGGTGAGCCTGGCCCTCGGCCGGGACCCCGCCCTGCCCAAAAGCGCCGGCCGCTACCGCACGGCCGCCAAGTGGTACTACCGCACGTTCACCGACGGCATCGTCCGCCAGGTGCCCACCGCGGAGGACCTCGCCCGCATCGAACGGGAGATCCCGGGCGTGCGGATCGACCTGCGGCCCACGGAGGGGCAGCGGCTGTCGGAGCTGGCGGAGCAGGACAGCTACAGCTTCGAAGTGGCCCACATCTTCACCGGAGGGGACAGTGAGGAGGAGCTGTGCACCAAGTACCACCGGTGTGTGGCCGCCCTGGACCTCGCCTTCGACCCGCCCCCGCCCGGTGAGCACGACAGCTAGCCCGGCCGCCTGCCCGGCCGCCGCGAAAGGAGAGCCCCGGCCGTATGCGTTTCGTCAGCGAACTGCCCTGTGCGACGACCGAGGAGGAGCACGTCGAGGTGCCGGTGTCCGACGGCACCCGGTTGTCGGCGCGCATCTGGCGCCCGGTCTCCTCCGACCGGGAGCCGGTGCCGGCGGTGCTGGAGTACATCCCGTACCGCAAGCGCGATCTGAGCTCCGTACGCGACTCGATGCACCACCCCTACCTGGCCGGGCACGGCTACGCCTGCGTCCGGGTGGACCTGCGGGGCACCGGCGAGTCGGAGGGGGTGCTCACCGACGAGTACCTGGAGCGGGAACAGGCCGACGCCGAGGACGTGCTGGCCTGGCTCGCCGCCCAGCCGTGGTGCGACGGCACCACCGGGATGATGGGCATCTCCTGGGGCGCGTTCGCCGCCCTCCAGGTCGCCGCCCGGCAGCCGCCGAGCCTGCGCGCCGTCGTCATCGCCTCCTTCACGGACGACCGGTACGCCGACGACATGCACTACATGGGCGGCGCGCTGCTGTCGGACAACCTGGCCGAGGCGGGCACCATGTTCGCCTACGGCACCTGCCCGCCGGACCCCGCGGTGGTCGGCGCGCGCTGGCGGGAGATGTGGCACGAGCGCCTGGCACACACCCGGCCCTGGGTCCTTCAGTGGCTGCGTCACCAGCGCCGCGACGACTACTGGCGGCACGCCTCGGTCTGCGAGGACTACGCGGCCGTGCGCTGCCCGGTCCTGGCCTCCAGCGGCTGGGCGGACGGCTATTCCAACGCCGTGACCCGGCTGCTGGCCAACCTGGACGTCCCGCGCAAGGGGCTGATCGGCCCCTGGTCGCACAAGTACCCGCACGTGGGCGAGCCCGGCCCGGCCATCGGCTATCTCCAGGAGGTGGTGCGGTGGTGGGACCACTGGCTCAAGGGCGTCGACAACGGGGCGATGGACGGCCCGATGCTGCGCACCTGGATGCAGGACAGCGTGCCGCCCTCGACGTCGTACGAGGAGCGGCCGGGCCGCTGGGTCGGCGAGCCGGACTGGCCGTCGCCGCACGTCCGGCCGGTGTGCCACCCGCTGCGCGGGTACCGCATCGACCCGCCCGAGGCGGCGGCGGAGGAGGCGACCGAGCCCGGTGACCGGGCGCGGGAGGATGCCGCGCTGACCGTCCGGTCCCCGTTGTCCGTCGGCCAGTTCGCCGGGAAGTGGGCCTCCTACAACGCTCCCCCGGACCTGCCGTACGACCAGCGGGAGGAGGACGGCGGCTCACTGGTCTTCGAGACCGGGGCACTCACCGAGCGGGTGGAGATCCTCGGCTCCCCTACGGTGGAGCTGGAGTTCTCGGCCGACGAGCCGGTGGCCATGGTGGCCGCCCGACTGTCCGACGTCAGCCCGGACGGTGCCGCCACCCGGGTCACCTACGGGGTGCTGAACCTGACCCACCGGAACGGGATCGGTACGCCGGAACCGCTGGAGCCGGGCGCCCGCTACCGGGCCACGGTGGAACTCAACGGTGTCGCCCAGGCGTTCCCGCCCGGCCACCGCATCCGGCTGTCGCTGTCCACGTCGTACTGGCCACTGGCCTGGCCGCCGCCCCGGCCGGTGCGGCTGACCATGTACGAGGGCAGCAGCACCCTGACCCTGCCGGTGCGCCCGGTGCGCGAGCCCGACCTCGTGCCCGCCGACCCGTTCGGGGAACCCGAGGCCGCACCGCCGCTCGCCACCACGCAGCTGACGGCCCCGGAGCAGCGCTGGGAGGTCAAGCGGGACCTGGTCGACTACCGCTCCGAGCTGGAGATCGTCAAGGACCGCGGGACGGTGCGCTACGAGGGCATCGGGCTGGACGTCGGGATCCGCGCCCACGAGCGGTACACGGCGGTCGCCGACGACTTCACGTCCGTCCGCGGTGAGGCGGCCTGGACCACGCGCTTCCGGCGCGACGACTGGGACGTCCGGGTGGAGACCCGCACGGTCCTCAGGTGCAGCGGGACGGAGTTCCACGTGGACGCCACCCTGGACGGCTTCGAGAACGACCGCCGGGTGTTCTCCCGTACGTGGAACGAGAGGCTGCCCCGGGATCTGCTGTAGGGCCCTCCTACGGGAGAGGTCCCCTTGCCGCGCCGGCGCTACCGCCCGGCGCGGCGCCCCCGTGACCGCAGCAGGGAGAGGGCGCCCAGCGCGGTGGCGGTGACCGCGCCCGCGGTCAGGGCGGGGTGCCGGGCGAGTGCCGCCTGGGCGGAGTGCGCCTTGGCCTGCGGGTCGAAGACGCCGTGGGCACCGTAGTCGTGGCCCGGGGTGTCGTCCGCCGGCTGCCACAGGTTGACGTCCCGGGCGGAGGACGGGGCCCGGTCGGTCTGCTGGGAGTCGAAGCCGGTGCGGGCGAGGTAGCGGTCGAGGAGGCCGGGGGCGAATTTCTCGGCCCAGATCGTCGCCGCGGTGGACGCGCCGACGTAGTACTGCTTGCGGCGCGGGTGGTTCGCGGCGTGCACGACGGCGCGGGCGGCGACCTCGGGCTGGTAGATGGGCGGCACCGGGGAGGGGTGCCGGGGCAGCCGGGAGAGCACCCAGGAGAACTGCGGGGTGTTGACCGCGGGCATCTGGACCACGGTGATCCGCACCTTGCTGCCCTGGTGGAGCAGTTCGGTGCGCACGGCGGAGGTGAAGCCGTTGATGGCGTGCTTGGCGCCGCAGTACGCGGACTGCAGCGGTACGGACCGGTAGCCGAGCGCCGAGCCGACCTGCACGACCGTGCCGGCGTCGCGGGGGAGCATCCGGCGCAGCGCGGCCCGGGTGCCGTGCACGAAGCCGAGGTAGGTGACCTCGGTGACCCGGCGGTACTCGTCCGGCCCGATCTCGGTGAAGGGCGCGAAGACCGAGGTGAAGGCGTCGTTGACCCAGACGTCGAGCGGGCCGAAGGCGTCCTCGGCGGCCTGCGCGGCGGCCTCCACCTGCTCGTGGTCGGCGACGTCGGTGGGCAGTACCAGCGCCCGGCCGCCGGCCCGTTCGACCTCCGCCGCGGCCGCCTCGAGACCGGCCCGGCCGCGGGCCACCAGCGCCACGTCGGCGCCCCGGTCGCCGAACAGCCGGGCGGTGGCGCGGCCGATGCCGGCGCTCGCTCCTGTGATGACGACGGTCTGTGCCATGTCGGTTGTCCTCCTCAGCCGGCCCGGTACGGCTCGGCGTCCGCGGTGCGCAGGGTCAGCCCGTGTCCCGGCGCTCCGTCGGCGCCCGGTGTCACGCTGCCGCCCGACGGGTCCAGCACGCCGTCGAACAGCAGGTTCTCGATGCGGACATGGTCGTGGAACCACTCCAGGTGGCGCAGGTTGGGGATCGCCGCGGCCGCATGGGCGTGGACGTGGGGTGCGCAGTGCCCGGAGAGCGCCAGGCCGCGGGCCTCGGCGAGCGCGGCGGCGCGCAGCCAGACCGTGAGGCCGCCGCAGCGGGTGGCGTCGGCCTGGAGGCAGTCCACCGCGCGGGCGTCCAGCATGTGCGCGAAGTACGGGAGGGCGTAGCCGTATTCGCCGGCGGTGACCTCGGCCGGCACCGCTTCCCGGACCTGAGCCAGGCCCGTCAGGTCGTCGGAGGAGACCGGCTCCTCGAACCACGTGACGCCGTGCCGGGCGAGGTGGTCGGCGAGCCGGACGGCCTGCTTGACGGAGTAGCCGCCGTTGGCGTCGACGTACAGCTCGGTGGCGGGGCCGATGCTGGTGCGGGCCTGCGCGATGCGTTCCCGGTCGCGGCCCTCGGCCCGGCCCCAGGACTCCCCGATCTTGATCTTGACCCGGGGCAGTCCCTGCTCCTCGACCCAGCCGCGCAGCTGCCGGTCCTGCCGGTCCGCGTCGTAGGTGGTGAATCCCCCGCTGCCGTACACGGGCACCGCCCGGCCGGCCGCGCCGAGCAGCCGGACGAGCGGCAGGCCGAGCAGCCGGGCCTTGAGGTCCCACAGGGCGATGTCGACGGCGGACAGGGCGCCGGCGACCAGCCCTGGCCGGCCGGCGTTGCGCACCGCCCGGGACATCGCCTCGTTGGCCGCGGGCACGTCCCAGACGGACGCGCCGCGCACCTCCCGGGCCAGTACGTCGCGGACGACCGCGGCGGTCTGGGGCGCGCCGTAGGTGTAGCCGAGGCCGGTGGTGCCGCCGGAGCGGAGCTGCACCACGACCAGGGTCGTTTCGTGCCACTCCAGGGTGCCGTCGGCCTCGGGCGCGTCGGTGGGGACGGTGTAGGCGGCCGCCTCGACCGCGTCGACGACCGGGTCACCGCCCCCGCTGGTCTGCTGCACCGTCAGCCCTGGTCCGGCCGGCCGTGCCGGTGCTTGCCGCCCGGAAGCATCTCCTGGACCTTCGCCTTGAGGCCCTGCTTGACCATCGCGGCGCGGTCGCTGTCGCCCTTGAGGATGGCCGTGGCCGCGGCCTCGATCTGGTCGAGGCTGGCGTGCGGCGGGATCGGGGGGACGGCCGGGTCGGTGCGGAAGTCGATGACGAACGGCCGGTCGGCGGCGAGCGCCTTGCGCCAGGCGTCCTCGACCTCGCCGGGCTTCTCCACCCGGACGCCGTCCAGGCCGATGGAGCGGGCGAAGTCGGCGTACCGCACGTCCGGGATCGCCTGTGAGGGCAGGAACTGCGGGGCGCCGGACATGGCGCGCATCTCCCAGGTCACCTGGTTGAGGTCCTGGTTGTTGAGGACGGCGACGATCAGCCGCGGGTCCTGCCACTCGGACCAGTACTTGCCGGCGGTGATCAGCTCGGCCATGCCGTTCATCTGCATCGCGCCGTCCCCGACGAGGGCGATCGCCGGCCGGTCGGGGTGGGCGAACTTCGCACCGATGACGTACGGCACGCCGGGGCCCATGGTCGCCAGCGTCCCGGAGAGCGAGCCCCGCATCGTGCCGCGCATCCGCAGGTGGCGGGCGTACCAGTTGGCGGACGAGCCGGAGTCCGCGGCGAGGATGACGTCGTCGGGGAGCAGCGCGTCGAGGGCGTGGACGACGTACTCGGGGTTGACCGGGTCGGCCTCGACGGCGGCCCGCCGCTCCATCACCTCCCACCAGCGGGCGGTGTCCTTCTCGATCTTCTTCCGCCAGGTGCCGTGCTTCTTCGTCCTGAGCTGCGGCAGCAGCCGCTGCAAAGTCGCCTTGGCGTCGCCGACGAGATTGACCTCGAAGGGGTAGCGCATCCCGACCATGTGCGGGTCGATGTCGATCTGCACCGCCCGGGCCTGGTCCAGCTCCGGCATGAACTGGGTGTAGGGGAAGCTGGACCCCACCACGAGCAGGGTGTCGCAGTCCCGCATCATCTCGTAGGAGGGCCGGGTGCCCAGCAGCCCGATGGCGCCGGTGACGTAGGGCAGGTCGTCGGGCAGCGCGTCCTTGCCGAGCAGCGCCTTGGCCACCCCGGCGCCGAGCACGTCGGCGAGCTGCTCCACCTCGGCGCGGGCCCCGCGGGCGCCCTGCCCGATCAGGACGGCGACCTTCTCCCCGGCGTTGAGGACCTCCGCGGCCCGGGCGAGGTCGTCGTCGGTCGGCACCGGCGCGTAGGAGGCGAGGCCGAGGCTGGAGGGGACCATCTTGAAGGCGTGGGTGGGCGGCGAGTAGTCCAGTTCCTGGACGTCGGCGGGGACGATCACCGCGGTCACGGTCCGCCGGCCGTAGGCGGTGCGGATGGCCCGGTCGATCGCGTTGGGCAGCTGCTCGGGGACGGTCACCATTTCGAGGAAGTCGGAGGCGACATCCTTGTAGAGGCTGACCAGATCGACCTCCTGCTGGTAGGAGCCGCCCATGGCGCTGCGGTTGGTCTGCCCGACGATCGCCACCACGGGCACGTGGTCGAGCTTGGCGTCGTAGAGGCCGTTGAGCAGGTGGATGGCTCCGGGCCCGGAGGTCGCGGCGCAGACGCCGACCCGGCCGGAGAACTTGGCGTAGCCGACGGCCTGGAAGGCGGCCATCTCCTCGTGCCGCGCCTGGATGAACTGCGGTTTGTTGTCGGCGCGTTCCCAGGCGGCGAGCAGCCCGTTGATGCCGTCGCCGGCGTAGGCGAAGACGTGCTCGACGTCCCACTCACGCAGCCGGGCAAGGATGTGGTCAGAGACCTTGGTCGACACGGAGGTTCCTCTTTTCTCGTCGGTTGAGTGCGGCGGCCACCCCGGCGGCCAGCGCCCCGAGGCCGGTCAGGGCGGCGCCGGCGGTGACCAGCCGGGCGTCCCGGGCGGGGACCCGCGGCCGGTCGGCGCCCTGCTCGGGACGGCCGGCGGGCAGCGGACCGTCGAGGCCGAGCGCCAGCGCCTCGGCCAGGTGGAGCGCGCCCCGGCCGGTGTCGCCGTCGGCGATCTGGGTACGGCAGCTGAAGCCGTCGGCGAGCACCAGGGCGGCGGGGTCGGCGGCGCGGACGGCCGGCAGCAGGCCCTGTTCGGCGATGGTCATGGAGACCTCGTGGTGGCCGCGTTCAAAGCCGAAGTTCCCGGCCAGTCCGCAGCAGCCGACGTCCAGGACGTCCGCGTCCAGCCCGGCCCGGCGCATCAGTTCACGGTCGGCGTCGTCCTTGAACACCGCGTGCTGGTGGCAGTGGGTCTGCACGGTCGCCGGACGGTCGAGCCGGGGCGGCCGCCAGCCCTCCGGGGCGTGGTGGACGAGCTGTTCGGCGAACGTCCGGAACTGCCCGGCCAGCCGCTGCACGTCCTTGTCGTCCGGGAACAGCTCGGGGGCGTCGGCGCGGAACACCGCGGTGCACGACGGCTCCAGCCCGATGACCGGCGTCCCGGCCTCGATCCACGGCCGGAGCTCACGGACGGTGCGGCGCAGCACCCGCTTGGCGGTCGTCAGCTGCCCGGTCGAGATCCAGGTCAGCCCGCAGCACACCGGCCCCGGCGGTACCGCGACCCGGAAGCCGGCGTCCTCCAGGACCCGCACCGCCGCCCTGGCGACGTTCGGGTGGAGGTGGTTGCTGAAGGTGTCCGGCCAGAGCAGCACCGTCCGGGCGTCGCCGGGGTCGGGTTGCGGGCCGCCGCGGGCGGTCCACCATTCGGTGAACGACTCCGCCGCGAAGGCCGGTGCGGTGCGTTCGGTGGCCACCCCGGCGGCGCGTTTGCCCAGCCGGGCCAGTACGGGTGCCCGCAGCGCCGCGTTGACCAGCCGTGGCGCGCCGCGCGCCAGCTTCGCCCACAGCGGCAGCCAGCCCAGGGCGTAGTGGGCGGCCGGGCGCGGCCGGCCGGCGTAGTGGTGGGCGAGGAACTCCGCCTTGTAGGTGGCCATGTCGACGCCGGTGGGGCAGTCGGACTTGCAGCCCTTGCAGGCCAGGCACAGGTCGAGCGCGTCGCGGACCTCGGTGGACCGCCAGCCGTCGGTGATCGCCGAGTCGGCGTGCCCGTTCAGCATCTCGAACAGCAGCCGGGCCCGCCCGCGGGTGGAGTGCTCCTCCTCGCCGGTGGCCCGGTACGAGGGGCACATCACCCCGCCGGTGTGGGTGCGGCAGTTGCCGATGCCGACGCAGCGCATCACCGCCCGGGTGAAGGAGTGCTCGTCGTCCGGGTAGCCGAAGTGGGTGCGGTGGGTCTCGGGCCGCCAGGCCGGGCCGAGCCGGAGGTGGTCGTCGGTCCGGTGGGGGCGCACGACCTTGCCGGGGTTCATCCGGTCGTCCGGGTCGAAGAGCGCCTTCAGCTCGCCGAAGGCCCCGGTGAGCCGTTCGCCGAACATCTTCGGGAGCAGTTCGCCGCGCGCCTGCCCGTCGCCGTGCTCGCCGGAGAGCGACCCGCCGTACGAGACGACGAGGTCGCCCGCGCGGTGCACGAAGGCGCGGAAGTCCGCCACTCCCCGGGCGGTCTTGAGCTCGAAGGGGATGCGGGTGTGCACGCACCCCTGGCCGAAGTGGCCGTACAGCGACGGATGGTCGTAGTCGAACTCGGCGAACAGCGCCTTCAGATCGCGCAGGTAGTCACCGAGCTTCTCCGGCGGGACCGCGGAGTCCTCCCAGCCCTCCCAGGTCTCCCGGTCGTCCGGCGGCCGCGCGGTCACGCCGAGGCCGGCCTCGCGCGCCTTGAGCATCCGCTGCTCGCGCGCGGGGTCGTCGGAGAACGCCACGGTCGGATCGCTCTCCTTGCGGCCCAGCGCCCGGAGCAGATCGTGGCACTGGGCGTCCACGTCCTCCCGGGTGTCGCCGGTGAACTGCACCAGCAGCCAGCTGTCGCCCTCCGGGAAGATCTCCAGGGAGTCGAGGTAGGCGTGCTCCTCGCGCATCAGCTGCGCCATCCGCCCGTCCAGGGCCTCCAGTTGGGTGGGGTTGCCGTGCGCCAGCAGCCGGGGTACGTCGTCGGCGGCCGCGCAGATGTCGGGGTAGCCGAGCACCACCATGGCCTCGCAGGGCGGCACCGGAACGAGGTCCAGCTCGGCGTGCAGGACGGTGACCAACGTGCCCTCGCTGCCCACCAGCGCCCGTGCGACGTCGAAGCCCTTCTCGGGCAGCAGCGAGTCCAGGTTGTATCCCGACACCCGCCGCGGAATGTCGGGAAATCCCCGCCGGATGTCGCCCAGATACCGGTCCGCGAGTTCCCGCAGGCCCCGGTAGATTTCCGCCCGCCGGCCGCCTTCCGCCTGGATCTGTGCGTATTCCTCCGGCGAGGTGGGCCCCACCCACATCCGGACGCCGTCATAGGTGAGGATCTCCAGCCGCCGCACATTGTCGACGGTCTTCCCGTACGCCTGGGCCGAGGCGCCACAAGAATTGTTGCCGACCATTCCGCCCAGCGAGCAGTGGCTGTGCGTGGAGGGTTTCGGGCCGAACTTCAGTTTCTCGCCGGCCAGTTCCCGGTTGAGTGCGTCGAGCACGATGCCCGGTTCGACCACGCACCGGCGCCGTTCGGCGTCCACCGACACCAGGCGGTTGCAGTATTTCGTCCAGTCGATGACCACGGCGGTGTTCGTGCACTGCCCGCCGAGGCTGGTCCCGCCGCCCCGGGAGAGCACCGGCGCACCGAATTCGGCGCACACCTCGACGGCGGCCGCGCCGGCGTCGACGTTCCGCGGCACGACCACGCCGATCGGCACCTGCCGGTAGTTGGAACCGTCCGTGGCATAGGCGCCGCGGCTGCCCGCGTCGAAGCGCACCTCACCGTCCACCCGTTCGCGCAGCGCCTTCTCCAGCGCACCGGTCCGCGCGGCGGGGAAGGTCTCCGGCGAGCCGTTCTGCCGCTCGTCCGGCGTGGTCTCCTGTCGGTGGTTCATACACACCTTCTGCCGTTTCTGCGCTACGAAAGGCCCGGACGCCCGGGTGGACGGCCGGGCCGTACGGGCCCGGGGGTGGTTTCGGCGGGTCAGTCCGGGCCGCCGCCGCGGCCGGTGAGCAGGTCGCGGGCGCGGTCCACCAGCCCGAGCCCCGGGGCCAGCAGTTTGTTCGCCGGCGGGGCGTCGGGGACGCCCGGGTGCGGCCGGGTGGGTGCCAGCTTCTTGGCCGCCCGGACCTTCTCCCCGAGCGCTTCGAGTTCCCCGGGAAGGCACGCCTCACGCAATCGGGCGAACAGTTCGTTCTCCTCTTCCCGGATGTGTGCCCGGACCTCCGTCCGGAGTTTCACGAACAGTTCGTTGAACGCGCGGTCTTCCGCATCGAGCCGTTCCAGGTCTTTCAGCAGTCCTTCCACGCGCTGGTGGTCGGCGATTTCCTTGTCGGCCAGTGCGGCGCCGTCCGGCAGCTTCTCGCGGACCGCGGGGTAGAGGTACTGCTCCTCGGCGACGGAATGACGGACGATTTCGATCGTCAGCCGGTCGAGCAGTCTTTTGCGCATCGAGGCCGCGGGGACCGCCGCCTCGATCTGCTCGAACAGCGCGGCCATCTCCCGATGGTCCGCGGCCAACTCCGTGATGACATCTCCGCCGTGTCCCATGGTCGTACCTCCCGCCCATGTGCGCGCGTCCGCCCTTCGGCCACCAGAACGGGTTCCCCCGCACCGTCCCGGCTAACGCCTCGACCGGCGGGAATTGCGCCGGATGCCGCATCCGGTTCCTTACCGGAGGCAGCCGCGGAAATGCGGCGGAGGAATTCCCTCAGCCGTCGCGGTCCGCGCCGGGCGGCCCGGGCCGGGCCCGGGCGATGAGCAGGGCCACGTCGTCCGCGTCGTCCGGGTCGCGCAGCGCGTCGAGCAGACGGTCGCAGGTGTCCTCCAGGGACGGGTCCGGGCGGTCCAGGAGACCGAGCAGGCGGTCCAGGCGCTCGTCGATGGTGTCCCGGCGGGTCTCGACCAGCCCGTCGGTGTACAGCACCAGCCGGTCGCCGGGGCGCAGCGCGAAGGTGGTCTCCTCGAAAGGGATGCCGCCGACGCCGAGCGGGACGCCGGTGGGCAGGTCGAGCAGTTCGGGCGGCCGGCCGGAGTGGATCAGCACCGGCGGCAGATGCCCGGCGGCGGCGATCCGGCAGACCGCCTGCTGCGGATCGTGCACGGCGTAGACGCAGGTGGCGTACTGGTCCAGGCCGGCCGTGATCCGGTCGACGTGCCGCAGCACCTCGGCCGGCGGCATGTCCAGGTCGGCCAGGGTGCCGGTGGCGGTCCGCAGCCGTCCCATCGTGGTGGCGGCCTTGGTGCCGCTGCCCATCACGTCACCGACCACGAGTGCCGTCTGGTCCCCCGCGAGCGGGATCACGTCGAACCAGTCGCCGCCGACCTCGTTCGTGGTGCCGGCCGGCCGGTAGCGGGTGGCGATCTCCAGCCCGGCCCGCTGCGGCGGGCGGTCCGGGAGCAGGCTGCGCTGGAGCGTGACGGCGGTGTCCCGCAGGCTCTGGTAGAGCCGGGCGTTGTCCATGCTCACGGCGGCCCGGTCGGCCAGTTCGGCGGCCAGGGTCAGGTCGTCCTCGTCGAACGGGACGGGGTTGCGGCTGCGGGTGAGGCCCAGCGCGCCGAGCACCTCGCCGCGGGCGATCAGCGGGGTGGCGAGGTAGCTGTGGATACCGGCCCGGGCGAGGATCGCGGCGGCCTCCGGGTCGCGGGCGATGCGCGCCAGGGACTCGTCGTCGACGTGGCGCACGAGGATGGGCCGGCCGGTCCGTACGCATTGGGTGACCAGCCGGTCGGCGCCGTAGCTGGCGATGTGGCCGGGCGGGTCGGCGGCCCGGGCCGCCTCGGTGGGGTAGGCGGTCTGCACCGCGAGGGCCCGGAAGACCTCCGGGTGGGCGCCGGAGCCGGTGGGCCGGCGGTCGTCCAGGAAGGAGTCCAGGATGTCCACGGTGGCCACGTCGGCGAGCTCGGGCACGGTGACCTCGGCCAGCTCATGGGCGGTCCGTTCCACCTCCAGCGTGGTGCCGATCCGCGCCGAACCGTCCGCGATCATGGCCAGCCGGCGCCGGGCGCGCGCCGCCTCCCCGGCCGCGCGGTGCCGGTCGGTGACGTCCACGATCACCCCGGCCACGCCGAGGATCCGCCCGCCGGGGTCCTCCAGCCGGTAGAACGAGACCGACCAGGCGTGCTCGTTCTCGGGGTCGGCGAGGGTGCGCCCCACGACGTACTGGTCGACCAGCGGCCGCCCGGTGTCCAGCACCCGCCGCAGGGCGGCTTCGAGGGCCTCGGTCCGGATGAACGGCAGCACCTCGTGGACCGACCGGCCGAGGTGTTCCCGGGCGGAGATCCCGTCGATCCGCTCCAGCGCGGGATTGACGGCCAGGTACCGCAGGTCGGTGTCCAGGACGCCGAGTCCGATCGGGGACTGCGAGACCAGCCGGGTGGACAGCGCCACATCGCGTTCCACCTTGCTCAGGGTGGCCTCATCGGTGGCGATGCCCAGGGCGTAGTAGTCCCCCCGGTCGTCCAGCAGCCGGACGTTGCGGAACTCCACCAGCCGGGTGCTGCCGTCCTTGTGCCGGACCGGGAAGGCCCCGGCCCAGCTCTGGCCGGTCGCCATGACCTCGGTGAAGAGCCTGATCACCAGGTCCAGATGGTGCTCGTGGACCAGCAGCCGCCCGGCGAACTCTCCCAGCGCCTCCTGCGCGGAGTAGCCGAAGAGCGTTTCGGCCTGCGGGCTCCACAGCACGATCCGGCCGTCGGCGTCCAGGACCACCGCGGCGACGCCGAGCAGGTCCAGCAGTCCGCTGCGTTGCGGCACCTTGCCGAAGGGCCAGTCGCCCGCCGCGCCGACGGGGTCGGCTGTGGACATCCGGCCCTCCCTCCGCCTGCGGATCGCCGCCCTTCCCATGGTCCCCCGGACCGCCCGAGGACGCGCAGCCGTGCCGGCGGGCGGCGGCGGGCATCGAGCCGCGGTCCGCGGGCACACTCGGTCACGGCCGCCGCCCGGTGCGCGCGGCCGGCAGTGGTCCGTTCGGGCGTTTGCACGATCGGGAGGCCGGCCGGAGACTGGGCTGAGCGGCCGGCTCTGTCGAGCGGCGCGCGCCTGCCGTCTGCGCAGGAGGAGCCGCCCGGAGCACGCGGAGGCGGCGCGGTCCGGAGAACCGGCGTGGTCCGGAATACCGGCGTGATGACCCGTCAGACGAATCGGTCGTCCCGAAACGAACCAGTTCCTGCCGACCGGTCACGGCGAAGGAGGACAGGGTGCGGGCACTGACGTGGCACGGCAAGCGGGACGTGCGGATCGACACGGTCCCCGATCCGAAGATCATCGAACCGACGGATGTCCTGGTCAAGATCACATCCACCGGCATCTGCGGTTCCGACCTCCACCTCTACGAGGTGCTGGGGCCCTATCTGGAGCCGGGCGACATCCTCGGCCACGAGCCGATGGGCCTCGTCGAGGAGGTGGGGCCCGAGGTGACCGCGCTCGCCCCCGGCGACCGGGTGGTGGTGCCCTTCAACGTCTCCTGCGGCTCCTGCTGGATGTGCGACCGGGGCCTGCACTCGCAGTGCGAGACCACCCAGGTCAGGGAACACGGCATGGGCGCCTCACTGTTCGGCTACACCAAGCTCTACGGCCAGGTGCCGGGCGGTCAGGCCGAGTTCCTGCGGGTGCCCTTCGGCAACACCCTCCCCGTCAAGGTCCCGCACGGCCCCCCGGACGAACGGTTCGTCTACCTCTCCGACGTCCTGCCCACCGCCTGGCAGGCGGTCGCCTACGCCGACCCGCCGCCGGACGCCCACGTCGTGGTCCTCGGCCTGGGCCCGATCGGCGACATGGCCGCCCGGATCGCCCTGCACCGCGGAGCCCGGCAGGTGATCGGCGTGGACCTGGTGCCCGAGCGGCTGGCCCGCGCCCGGGAACGCGGCGTACACACCCTCAACGTCGACGAGCTCGGCGCGGACCTGGGTGACGAGGTCCGCCGGCTCACCGACGGCCGCGGCGCCGACGCGGTCATCGAGGCCGTCGGCATGGAGGCCCACGGGGCCCCCGTGGCGAAGGCCGCGCAGCAGATGGTCGGGCTGCTCCCGGACCGGCTCGCGGAGAAGCTGATGTCGCGCGCCGGGGTCGACCGGATGGCGGCCTTCCACGCCGCCGTCGACGTGGTCCGCCGGGGCGGCACGATCTCCGTGGTCGGGGTCTACGGCGGCGCGATGGACCCGCTGCCGCTGCTCACCATGTTCGACAAGCAGGTGCAGCTGCGGATGGGGCAGGCCAACGTGCGGCACTGGGTGGACGACATCCTGCCGCTGCTCGACGACGAGGACCGGCTCGGCGTCGAGGGCTTTGCCACCCACAAGCTGCCGCTGGAGGACGGGCCGCAGGCCTACAAGACCTTCCAGGCCAAGGAAGACGGCATGATCAAGACGCTGCTGCAGCCCTGACCGGCCGGCCGCCCGCCGGCACCGCGCACCGGACCGCCGGCCCCCGGGCGCCGCACTCGGCCGAGCCGTAGAAGGATGCGGACGCGAAGTCCTGGCAGAGTGGACGGTGGCACCCGTTCCAGGAGGCGCATCGCCATGCCGGTCACACCGTCCGCCGTCGCCGTACGCGGCACCCCGTGCTGGGTGAGCCTGACCACCCACGATCTCCGGCGTGCCCAGGACTTCTACGCGCAGGTCCTGGGCTGGACCTTCCGGCCGGGCGGGCTGGGCGAGGAGTTCACCGTGGCGCTGACCGACGGCCGGCCGATCGCGGGGGTCACCGCGCTGGGCGCGGACTGGCAGGTGTCGGTGGCCTGGACCCCGTACTTCGCGGTCGCGAGTGCGAACGACGCCGCGGGACGGATCCGTGAGCGCGGCGCCACCATCGCGGTGGGCCCGCTGCGGCTCGGCGCCGGCCGGGTGGCGCTCGCCGCGGACCGGGACGGTGCGGTCTTCGGCGTGTGGGAGGGCCACACCCCCGCCTGGGCCATCGGCCGCGGCAGCGCCCCGGTCTATCTGGACCTGCGGACCCGCGACGCCTTCGACGCCACGATCTTCTACGCCGAGGTGCTCGACTGGGCCTCGGAGGAGCCCGGCGGGGTCGAGGTCGCGTACGAGCACGGCGAGGTGCTGGTGCGGGACGGCAGCCAGGTGGTGGCCACGGTGCGCGGCGGTGTCATGGAGGCCGCCCCCGACCCGCACATCCGGCCCCACTGGCACGTCCAGTTCCCCGTCGAGGACGTCGAGAAGGTCGCCGCGGCCGCCATCGCGGCGGGCGGCCAGGCCACCCATCTGACCCCGCCGGCCGACCCCGCGGTCGGCCAGGCGCTGATCCGCGACCCCGACGGCGGTCTTTTCACGGTCACCACCGGCTGACTCCCCCTCGGATTTTCCGCTCGCGCATACGTCCGGCTTTCGCGGGCAACCGCCTTTTCATCGCCACAGAACGGCCAACCGTCGTTCGACGGAAAGACCTTCGGCAGATGACCTCTACGACGCACGACAGGCGGGATCATGGCGACCGAGGAAAGCACCGTGGAAAAGGTGGAAGCGGGCGCGGCACACGAGGAAAGCCTCGCGCCGACCGAAACGGAAACGGCGCACAGCGGACCGGATCGTATCGCCGCTCCCGCGGCAATGCGCCTCGCCGCCGGGCAACTTGCCGAGATGCTCAACTGCGCACCCGGCTCGGTGTCCGCGCTGAAGGCCTCCGGTGACGGCTGGCTGGCGGACGTGGAAGTGGTGGAACTCGAAAGGGTTCCGGACACCGCCAGCGTGATGGCGTCCTACCGCGTCCGCCTCGATGAGCAGGGCCATCTCATGGAATACGCGCGCATGCGCCGCTACGGGCGGGGCCAGATCGACCGCTAGGGCGGCAGCTGCGATTCCCCCACACGGCCATGGCCCGCTCCAGTCAACTGGAAGGGACACACAAGACCGTGACTGCCATTCAGCAACAGACACAGGCCGCACCGGCCGGCGGCAGCGGCTCCGGCACTCTCTACGACGTCCTGGAGCTCATTCTCGACCGCGGGCTGGTCATCGATGCCTTCATCCGGGTCTCCCTGGTCGGCATCGAAATACTCAAGATCGACGTACGCGTCGTGGTCGCGAGCGTGGACACCTATCTGCGTTTCGCGGAGGCGTGCAACCGGCTCGATCTCGAATCGGGCCGCAAGGCGCCGGAACAGCTCACCGATCTCGTCGGCCAGGCCACCGAGAGCGGCGCCAAGGGAAAGTCGAAGGGCGCGCTCGCAGGGGCCGTTGAGGCGGTCGGCGAATCCCTCCGCAAGGGCCACGACGAATCCGAGGAAACCGAGAAGCGTCCGGCACGCAAGACGTCGTCGTCCGCCGGCCGCCGCACCGCCCGCCGGGAGGAGTAACCCATGACGACGTACGTCTACGCCATCACCGGCGCCGGCCATCCGCTGCGACTGTCCGGCATCGCCGGGGTGGGCAACCCCGCGGCGCCGCTGCGCACCGTGCGGACCAAGGACCTGTGCGCGGTGGTCAGCGACGCCCCGGCGGAGCTGCGCGCCAAGCGCCGGGACGTGGCGGCCCACCAGGACGTCCAAGAAGCCCTGTTGGCCGACGGCAGTTGCCTGCCGATGCGCTTCGGGCTGGTCGGCCCGGACGACGAGCAGGTCGCCGCCGTACTGGAGGAGCAGCACGACACCTACACCCGGCGGCTCGGGGAGCTGGCCGGGTGCCGCGAGTACCACCTCAAGGTGACGCGCGACGAGGAGGACCTGCTGCGGGAGATCCTGCGGGACTCCGCCGAGGCGCGGCGGCTCAACGACCGCACCCGGCAGAACTCCGGAGCGTACGACGACAAACTGGCGCTCGGCGAGCTGATCTCGCAGGAGGTCCGGGCCCGCCAGGACCGCGCCCGCGCGGACATCCTGGCCCGGCTCGCACCCGCCGCGGAGCGCATCGAGGACGGGGAACCCACCAAGCACCACTTCCTCACCACCTCGTTCCTCGTCGCGCGGGCCCGGTCCGCCGTCTTCTCCCAGGCGGTCCACACCGAGGCCGAACGGCGCGGCGACCAGTACACCTTCCGGCTCTACGGCCCGCTGCCGCCGTACAGCTTCGTCTGACCGCGCCCCGGGCCGTGCCCTCGGCACCGGGGACACCGACCGAGCGGAGGTCCGGATGGGACTGCTCACCCAGCTGCTGACCCTGCCGCTCGCCCCGTTCCGGGGCACGGTCTGGGTCCTCGACCAAGTACTGCTCACCGCGGAGCAGGAGTTCTACGACCCGGAGCCGGTCCATGACGAACTCGCCGAACTGGAACGGCAGTTGGTCGACGGCCGGATCGGGCCCGAGGAGTTCGACGCCCGCGAGGACGAACTGCTGGACCGGCTGGAGTGGCTCCAGGCCCGCCGGCGTCCACCACAAGGAGGCTGAACCGCACATGTCCGACCCGCTGACCGGGCCGGGAGGACCCGCCTCGCCCATGAGGGCATCCCCCGCGCCGTCCCCCTACGGCCGGGCGGGGGCCGGGCCCGGCTCCTCCACCAATCTCGCCGACATCCTGGAACGCGTCCTCGACAAGGGCGTGGTCATCGCCGGCGACATCCAGATCAATCTGCTCGACATCGAGCTGCTGACCATCAAGCTCCGGTTGCTCGTCGCCTCCGTCGACAAGGCCAAGGAGATGGGCATCGACTGGTGGGAGCACGATCCCTCGCTCTCCTCCCGGGCCCGCCCGGCCGAAACCGGGCCGCTGCCCATCGGCCACGAGCGGGCGGCGGTCGAAGGAGAAGCAGGACGCGAAGCAGGACGAGAAGCCGGGCGGGAACAGCAACAGCGAAGGGAGGAGAACCGGTGAACGGCCCGTGGCACAGCTATGTCTACGCGGTCGGGCGGGACGGCGGCGACCTCGACGCGGTGGCCGCCGGGCTGACCGGGCTGCGCGGGGCGCCCCTGCGGACCGTCGCCGAGGACGGCCTCACCGCCCTGGTGTCCTCCGTCCCGGCCGACGACTTCGACACGGACGGGCTCACCGAGCGGATGGCGGACCTGACGGAGCTGGAGGCGCTGGCCCGCGCGCACCACGAGGTCGTCGAAGCGGCCCACGCCCGTACGACGGTGTTGCCGATGCGGCTGGCGACGGTCTACCTCGACGACAGTCGAGTGAGCGCGATGCTGTCCGAACGGGCCCCGGAATTCGGCGAGTTGCTTACCTGGCTCGACGGCCATGCCGAGCTCGGGGTGAAGGTCTACGCGGACCCGGTGCGCGCCCGGGTCGAAGCCGCCCCCGCCGCGCCGTCGGCCGGGTCGGGCCGCGCCTATCTGCGCCGGCGCCAGGACCAGCGGCGCCTGCGGGACGACGCGTACCGCGCGGCCGGGGCGGTGGCCGGCGCGGTCCGGGACACGGTGGCCCCGCTGACCCGGGGCGTGGTCGCCCACCGCCCCCAGCAGGGCGAGCTGGCCGCCGGGCCCGGCGAGAACATCGCCAACGAGGCGTATCTCGTCCCCCGCACCCGCGTCCGGGAGTTCCACCAGGCGCTGGCCGGTCTGACCGGGAGCGACGCCGGCGTACGGGTCGAGATCACCGGCCCGTGGGCGCCGTACTCCTTCGCGACCCGGCCGGCGGAAAGCGGCGCGGCATGACGGGCGGCAGCCCGGGGCGGGCGGCAGCACATGACAGGGCGGGTGGCAGTCCATGACGGGCCGTGATGTCGCGGTGCCGGCCGGCGGCTCGTCCGGGCTCGGCGAACCGGCCGGAATCGCCGGCCCGCAGATCGCCCTGATCGACCTCCTCGACCGGCTCCTCAACGGCGGCGCGGTCCTCACCGGCGACCTGGTGCTGTCCATCGCCGATGTGGACCTGGTCCGGATCAGCCTGCGCGCCGTCATCCACTCGATCGTGCAACAGGACGCATCCCCGTGTCAGGAGGCACCCTTTTCTCAGGAGGCATCCCTTTATGAGGCAGGACTCCACCGGGCCGACGGCGCCCAAGACCCTCGCCCAGCGGTTGGAGAGCGACCCGGAGACGGTCGAACGCGATCTGATCAAGCTCGTGCTGACGATCGTCGAGCTGCTGCGGCAACTCATGGAGCGCACCGCACTCCACCGGGCGGACCAGGGCGACCTGACGGAGGATCAGGAGGAGCGGGTCGGTATGACGCTGATGATCCTCCACGACCGGATGTCGGAACTGTGTGAGCGCTACGGCTTAACGATGGACGACCTCAACCTCGACCTCGGCCCCCTCGGCTCCCTGCTTCCGCAGAACTCGCGCTGAATCCTCACAGCCCTGAGTCGTCACAGCCCTGAGCCGTCACAACCCTGAGTCGTCACAGATCCGTTTCCCCAGAAGTCCCCACAGACGTTCCCACGGAAGCTCCCACGAAAGTTCCCCACAGACATTCCCACGAAGTTTCGGTCACGAAGTCTTCGTTCACCCAGAGGAGGAAACCCATGGCACCCCTGCTACTCGTCCTGCTGCTCGCGCTGCTGCTGTTCGGCGCCGGCTTCGCGCTCAAGGCGCTGTGGATCGCCGCCGTCGTCGTGCTGGCCTTCTGGCTGCTCGGCTTCCTGATGCGGTCGACCGGCGCCGGTGGCGGCCGCGCCCGCTGGTACCGCTGGTAGCCGGCGGTCCGCGGCCGCCCGCGCCAGGTCGTCCGCCCGCCCGCCGGCCCCGATCAGACCGGTGGCCGTGACATCGCCGCGGGCCGCCATCTCCGGCACCTGGCCGCGGAACAGGCGGGTGACGGCGGCCGGGAGCCCGGCCCGGGCGAGCTGCGCGGCGCGCAGCCAGGGCTGGGCGTAGACGGCCGTGGCCCGCCGCTCCATCCCGTGGACGATCCGGTCGGCGACCGCCTGGGGCGAATAGATCCGGCCGGCGGGCCACGGCAACCGCAGCCGCAGCTCCCGCAGCACCGCGGCGTCGATCATGTCGGTCTCCGCCCAGCTCAAATAGGCGACACCGACCTCGACGCCGCGGTGCGCCACTTCGGCCCGAATCGCGTGGGCGAACGCCTCGACGCCGGCCTTGGAGGCGCAGTACGCCGACATCATGGGCGCCGCGGTGATGCTCGCCAGGGAGCCCATCTGCAGGAAGTAGCCGCGGGTGGCGAGCAGTCCGGGCAGAAAGGCCCGCAGGGTGAGCGAGCTGCCGATGAGATTGACCTCGATGACCCGGCGCCAGACGGCGGGGTCGGATTCCAGGAACGGGCCGCCGGCCGCCACACCGGCGTTGGCGACCACCACGGAGGGGGGACCGAGGCCGCGCTGCACCCCGTCGGCGACGGCGGCCAGCGCGGCCTCGTCGGTGACATCCGCGAACCAGTAGTGCGTCCGCCCCGGGAACGCCTCGGCGAGCCGCTCCAGTCCGTCCTCCTCCAGCCCGACCAGAGCCACCGTCGCGCCGCGGCGGACGAGCGCCCGGGTCATGCACTCCCCCAGCCCGCGGGCGGCCCCCGTCACCACCACGACGCGCCCCGCGAGCGACTGCCGCTGACCGGTCATCGCACGTCACCCCACTCCCTCATCACACTCCACGAACGGGCCGAAAGGCCGGGCCAGGAACGCCGGTTCAGGAACGCCGGTTCAGGAACATCAGGACAGAAACGTCGGAACAGAAACGTCAGGGCAGGGGTGTCCCGCCGGTGGCATTGACGATCTCGGCGGTGATGTAACTCGCCTGCGGGGAGGCGAGGAAGACATAGGCGGGGGCCATTTCCGCGGGCTGTGCCGGGCGGCCCAGCGGGGCCTGTTTACCGAATGTCGTGGTGTCCGGAAGCGTCGCCGGAATCAGCGGGGTCCAGACCGGGCCGGGGGCCACCGCATTGACCCGGATACCGTCGGACGCGAGCATCTGCGCCAGACCCTGGGTGAACGTGACGATGGCCCCCTTCGTCGTCGCGTAGTCGAGCAGATGCGGACTGGGCTTGTAGGCCTGCACCGATGTCGAATTGATGATGCACCCGCCCTCGGGAATGTGCGGCAGCGCCATCTTGCACAGCCAGAACATGGCGTACAGGTTGGTCCGCATCACCCGGTCGAACTGCTCCGTGGTGATGGCCTGGATTCCGTCCGGCTGCGACATCTGATAGGCCGCGTTGTTCACCAGGATGTCGATCCGGCCGAACTCCTTCACCGCGCGTTCGACGAGCAGCCGGCACTGCTCCTCCTCCCGGACGTCGCAGGCCAGCGGCACGGCCGTACGGCCCGCGTCCGTGACGAGCCGGGCGGTCTCCTCGGCCTCCTTCTCCTCCTCGGGGAGAAAGGTGAACAGCACGTCCGCGCCCTCACGGGCGAATGCCAGCGCGACGGCCCGCCCGATACCGGAATCCCCGCCAGTCAGCAGCGCCTTGCGCCCTTCCAGGAGTCCGCTTCCCCGATACGATTCCTCGCCGTGGTCGGGGGGCGGGTCCATCGGCCCGGTCCACCCGGGGTGCTCCTGCTCCTGGTCCGGGAATTCCGGCTGCGGATATTTGGTGACCGGGTTCTCGGCGTTCGCGGGGCCCTCGGGGCGTTCCCGGTCCTCCGGGGCTGCCTTTCCGTCTGCCATTTCGAGACCTCCTGGTGCGCGCACGGACGAGTGAGCCGCGGACGAGTGGGCCGCGTAGCGGATCCGCGGCCGCGTACAGAATCCGGGTTCCCGACGGGCCCGATTTCCACCATGCGGCAGCCGGTCTTTTCGCGCAGTGCGAGGCATTTCGGGCTGTACGAGCACCGGGACCGTTTCGGCGGTCTCCCTGCGGGCACTCGCCCGTGAGAAGAAAGCAATCGAAGAGTGTGAAGAGAAGGAGGCCCCTCGTGCTCACCGCGATCGCCGATGTTCTCCGCGCCATCGGTGGCGCCATCGCCACCGTCGTGACGCTTCCCTTCAGGGCCGTGGCCCGGCTCTTCGGAGGAGCCTCGGACACCGCACACGGGCACCACTGATCCAGGCACCGCCGATCCAGGACCGCTGATCCAGGCACCACTGATCAGGCCCACGGCTTCCCGAAGTCGTCTGGGGGCTGGGGGCTCTCGCCCCCGCGGCTGCCCGGCTGCCTGGCTGCCCGACTTCAGGGATTCTGCGGGTCCACGCCGGTGTGCGCCTCGGCGTCCCGGCCACCGCTGGGCCGCCGCGCGGGGCCCTTGGGCTCCTTGCGGTGCATCCCCTTCTCGTCGGTCCGGGCGGCCCGGCGCTCGCCCGGCTCGGACTCGCTCTTGACCTCGCTCGCCGGGGACACCTTCTCCGTCCCGGTGTCCTCGGTCTCCTTGCTGCGGTCCCGCTTCGGCGCGTAACGCTCGGGGTGGAACGAGCGGTGCGCACTCTCGTCGGCGTGCTGCTCGGACTGGTCGATGTCCGGTGACCAACCGTGCTGCTCGGTGCCTTTGTGCATGCTGTGGCCCTCGCCCATCTTCGGGTGCGAGGACTTCCGGTGCTTGGCCACTTCCACTCCTCGTATCAGGCGTCCCGGCGAGCCGCGCTCGCCCGCCCCTGTCTCCAGGCTGAGGGCCATCCGGGCCGTCCGCACCTCAGCCCGCATCCGGGGGCGGCCCGCTGCCGCTCCCCAGTGGTCGCCTCACCGGATTACCGCAACGCTGGAAACCGAAGCCGCGGGAGCCATGGATGGCCGCGGGCCGTGCAAGGCCGTACCAGAACCGTGCGATGGCCGTACCAGAACCGTGCAACCGCGTGAAGGAGGTGCGGAAGATGACCCCCGATACCGCCGCGCTCGTCCGGCCGCGTCCCTTGATGACCCTCCCCGGCGTCTACGCGCCACAGGACGACACCCGACTCCTCCTGCACGCCCTGTACCGGGAAGGCATAGGCCCGGGTACCGAACTGCTGGACCTGGGCACGGGCAGCGGGGCCCTCGCGCTGGGTGCCGCCCGCCGCGGGGCCCGGGTCACGGCCGTGGACATCGCCTGGCGGGCAGTGCTGACCACCTGGCTCAACGCCCGGCTCGCCGGCCTGCGCCTCAGGGTCCGCCGCGGCGATCTGGCCACCGCCGTCCGCGGCCGCACCTTCGACCTGCTCGTGAGCAATCCGCCGTACGTACCCGCCCCCGGCCGCCGCCCACCCCGGGGCGCGGCGCGGGCCTGGGACGCCGGACGCGACGGGCGGCTGCACATCGACCGGATCTGCGACCTCGCACCGGCGGCGCTGCGCCCCGGCGGGGTGCTGCTGATGGTCCATTCCGGGTTGTGCGGCACCGGGGACACCCTGTCGCGGCTGTCCCGGTCCGGGCTGCGGGCCGAGGTCAGCGACCGTGCGCACATCCCGTTCGGCCCGGTCCTGCGTTCCCGGCTTCCGTGGTTGCGCAGCAACGGTCTGCTCGACATGACGGGGGACAGCTCGCCGCACACAGAGGAACTGGTGATCATCCGTGCCGAACGTCCCTGAGCGCCGACCGCGCCGCATCACCCTCACCCGGGACGGCCCGATGCTGGTGGAAGGCCCGGTGGAGGTGGTCTGCGACGACGGTTCCGTCGCCGTCTCCGACCGCTTCGTCGTCGCCCTCTGCACCTGCCGGCGCAGCCACAGCTACCCCTGGTGCGACACCAGTCACCGCCGCCGCGCACGCCCCACTCCGGAGCCGGACCCCACCCAGGAGCCGGGCCCTACTCCCGAGCCGGGCCCCATCACCGAGCCGGGCCCCACCCCCGCGTCAGGCACCCTCCCCGAGTCAGGCCCCCTCCCCGAACGGGAAGGAGACGCGCCATGAGGCCGGCAGCCCCCCTGACCACCTCATCCGGCACGCCATCCACAACACCGCTTCCGCTTCCCGGCCCGGCCGGCCGGCCACAGCTGCCCCGCCCCCAGGGCAAGCTCTCGGCCGCAGTCCTCTCGGCCCTCTCCTCGCCTTCCGCATCCGCCCCCCACTCACCACGCACATGCTCCTCCCTGCGGACGCCAGGAACCGACCCCCTGCTCACCACCACGGAGACGGAAGCCCAGCACGCCGACCCCTACGGAGCCGACCTCCAGCTCGCCCTGTATGTGCTCTACGAACTCCACTACCAGGGCTTCGACGGCGTGGACGACGACCGCGAATGGGATCCCGCGCTGCTGGCGGTTCGGAGCGCGCTGGAAAAGGTGTTTCTCCGGGCGCTGCGGGCGGACGTCCCGTCCTCCGTCGGCGCGGCGGAGGCGCTGGACGGCCTGCTGGTCGAACCGGTCGCCGACGACGGCACCAGCGTGAGCCACCATCTGCGGCGCGAGGGCCGGCTGTGGCAGCTGCGGGAGTACGCCGCCCTGCGCTCGCTGTACCACCTCAAGGAGGCCGACCCGCACGCCTGGGTCATCCCCCGGTTGCGCGGCCGCGCCAAGGCCGGGATGGTCGCCGTCGAATTCGACGAGTTCGGCGCCGGCCGCGCCGAGGACATCCACGCCCAGCTGTTCGCCGACCTCATGACGGACCTCGGCCTGGAGACCGCCTACGGGCACTACCTCGACCTGGCGCCCGCTGAAGCGCTGGCCACGGTCAACCTGATGTCCCTGTTCGGTCTGCACCGGTCGCTGCGCGGGGCGCTGGTCGGTCACTTCGCCACCGTGGAGGTGACCTCCTCCCCCTCCGCGCGGCGCCTCGCGGACGCCATGCGCCGCACCGGTGCCGGCCCGGCGGCGGAGCGGTTCTACGACGAACACGTCGAGGCCGACGCGGTGCACGAGCAGGTGGTACGCCGCGAGGTCGTCGAGGGCCTGCTGACCGACGAACCGGCTCTCGAACCCGATGTGGCCTTGGGCATCGGCGCCACCGTCCACCTTGAGGACCGACTCGCCGCCCACCTCCTCGACGCCTGGCGCCACGACCGCACCGCACTGCGCGCCCCACTTGCCGTCACCGGCGGCCGCTAGTCAGACCCCCGAGATTCCGAACCTCCGAGAATCCGGACGCTCAAGCTTCCGCACCCTTGACAATCCGAAGCCCCGAGAATCCGAACCCTTGAGAGTCAGCAGCCAACAGCCAACAGTCAGCTCTCAGCAGTCACAGCCAGCAGTCAGCAGCCAGGAGGTGTCCGCACATGGACGAGACCGCCCTCACCACCCCGGTGGCCACCGCCCGCGCCTCCCTGGCAACGGCCGGGGCCCATCTCCTTCCCGCGGCCGTCACAAGGTCCCTGCTGGCCGCCGACGGGGCGGCCTGGGCACACTTCGCCGCCCACTGGGAGGAGCTCTCCCCGGACCGTTACGCCGCCGAACAGGGCACCTGCCGGCTACGCCGGTACGGCCAGTTCGCGCTCACCCCCGCCACCGGCGAACTGTCCCACCTCCCGCACCTCCCCTTCGTCCAGCCCGACCGCACCAATCCGCTCTACGGCGGTGTCGACCGCCACTTCGAGCCCCTCACCGACGCCTTCACGGCCGACCCCGTCCTGCGCGCCGTACTGGCACTCCTGGGCCGCCTCGCAGGCGCCCTGGATGCCACGGTCACCACCTGGAACGCCAAGGTCCATCCGTTCCGGGTCGTCGCCGCGGCGGACGGCGCGGGGAACCCCACGCCTGAGGGCAAGCACCAGGACGGCGTCACGCTGGTGTCCTCCCTGCTGGTCCACCGCAGCAACGCCACCGGAGGCCGCAGCACCGTGTACGCCCCGGACGGCCGCGAGCTGCTGTCCCTCACCCTTGACGAGCCCGCCGCGCTGCTGGTGTCGGACGACCGCAGCACCCTGCACGGCGTGTCCCCGATCCGTCCGCTGGACCCCGCGCGCACCGCTCATCGCGACGTTCTGGTGACCACGCTCATTCCGCAGATCCGCTCGGGACAGTCCCGGGCTGCCGGCCCTCCGGCCGGACGGTAGCGGTATTGACGGAGCGGGCCCGGCGGTCCCAGCTCTTCCCCGCCTCGGTCCGGAATCCGCCGAGGTCCTTCGGCGAGAGGGTCGGCCCGAAGGTCAGATGCTCGCCCTGGTGGCCGGGCTCCTCGTACAGCTCCACGGCGAACCGGCTGAAGTTCACCAGCGACTGCACCACGGCGGCGAACCCGTGCTCCGCGAGATCCGGCACGGGCTCGTCGGCGACCAGCACCCGCCGGGCGTCGTCCTCCCCCTCATTGAAATGACCGCCCTCGTAGAGGGCGTAGCAGTGCGGCGGGCAAACCGTGGTCCCGGACCCCTCGATGACCTTCACCGTCATGGGTGCCTCCTCCTCACACTCGCTCTCCCTCGCCCGCGGCCGGCCGGGGCGCCACTGCCCACCCCGCCGCCCTCCTGTCCTGTCTACGCCGTGCCCGCCCCACGCGCGACTCCTGGCAACACACCAACGCGATGAGCGCCAACGAAGGCGTTCAGCTTGTCCGTTACGCCCCCAGACAGGCCCCGACGGACGCCACCCGCGGCCTGGATGAGGTACTCCTCGGCCGGCGCGTCCCCACCCCTCCGAGCATTGCCGTGCAGCGGCGGCGCGCCGTCCCAGAGTTCGGCGGTCCTGCCCAAGTAGCCGCTCCCGATCCCTCTCGATCCCGTCCGCGGTGAACATCGACCGCGGCGGTGCCCGTCCACGACGAGACACGAATCGCAGCTGCGGACCCTCAGGTGCCCCGTGCCGACTCCCCCGGTGCCAACGCCTTCATGCCGGCTTCCCCTCGTGGTGCGACTCACCCCGACGTCTCATACCGGCTTCCCTCATGGTGACTCCCGGTGACGGCAGGTGGCCCACTGCCCGTATGGCGGGGGCTCGAACAAATCGGACGGGGTCGAGCGGACAGGACCGGACGGGGCCGGACGGGAGCGAGCCACCGGACGAGAGCGAGCGGTACCCACCAGCCGACCAATCGCACCTTTTGTAAGGTTTTGCCCTGATGACTTCGGGCACGGGCCGAGAGAGAGCCCTCCCAGAGACCTCCCCAAAACAGAGGAAAGGCGGAGGCGACCATGCCCGAGCCTGGCAGCAAGAAATTCGACAAGCGGCGCGCGAGGCTTCGTAGCGAGGCCGAGGACCGCGGCATTCCGGACAAGCACGCCACGGAGGATGCGAAGGAAACCCTGGAGAGCGACCCGAAGTGGCGCAGCCAGGGACCGCGGACCGAGCGGGGCCGCGGCCCCAAAGGGGAGCGAGACCAGCGGAACGACTGACGGAACGACCGACCCCAGCGGAACCGACCGGAGCGGAGAGGGACGCCATGTCGAAGAACCCCCAGCAACCCGAAGTACGCCGTAGCGACAAGGGGGCGACCGTCCAGGACGCCGCCGAGACGAAGGCCGACACCGATCGTCCGGTGGGCCCCGGCGGCAGCAGGAAGACACACGGCACCGACAAGGGAAGCAAGGGCGGCGGCCGCGGCGGCGGTGTGCCCGAAGAGCAGCGCCCCGACCACCCGTAACGTCACCAACGTCATCCGCGTGCGCGCCTGAGCACAGGTCCCGGAGACACGAAACGGCCCACAACACGACGCAGCGCGAGCAAGAACTCAACGCCGAACGCGACCGCGACTGCGACTGCGACTGCGATCACGACGCGATACGCGACGCACACGCGCCACAAGACCCGCGACGCGACGCGCACGCGATAGGACCGGGGCGCCGTGCCGCCCCGGTCCTTCCTTGGCCCTTCGTTTCGATCGTCGTTTCGATCGCCGTTTCGATCGTCGTTCCGATCGTTTCTCGCTCCGATTGCCTCCCCGATCGCCTCCCCTCACTCCTGGCGTCAGGTCCACCCTCATCGCTCGGGGTGCCACGGCGGCACTCACTCACGCCTCGGCGAGCAGTCCCTTCCGCAACTTGGTGCAGGCGCGGTTCAGCAATCGGGAAATGTGCATCTGGGAGAGGTTGAGCTCCTTGCCGATCTCGGCCTGGGTCATCTCCGCCCCGAACCGGAGCCGGAGCAATGTGCGTTCCCGCTCGTCGAGCTGCGCGAGATGCGGCTTGAGTGCCTGGATGTTCTCGGCGAGGTCGAGCGCGGGGTCGGTGCAGCCCATGAGGTCCGCGACAAGCCCGGTCTGCTGCTTCCCCGCGGTCTGGATCGGCCGGTCGATGGAGTCGGTGTCATAACCGTTGCAGGCGATGAGCCCCTCCCGCACCTCCTCCTCCGGCAGCTTCAGATGCGCGGCGAGCTCCGCCGCCGACGGATCATGGTTGTTGGCGGCCTCCAGGTCCTCGAAGGCGCGCGCGAGGTCGATACGGAGTTCCTGCAGTCGGCGCGGCACATGGACGGACCAGGTGGCGTCACGGAAGAAACGCCTGATCTCCCCACGGATGTACGGCACTGCCAACGTGGTGAACTCCACGTCCCGGCAAACGTCGTAGCGGTCTATCGCCTTGATGAGACCTATGGTGCCCACCTGCAGAACGTCCTCGGCACTCTCCCCCCGGCTGCGGAAGCGCCGGGCGACGTAGCGCACGAGGGACAGATTCATCTCGATCAGCGTGTTGCGCACGTACTGGTATTCGGGGGTGCCCTCCTCAAGGACGGCGAGTCGCTCGAAGAACACCCTCGACAATTCCCTGGCTTCACTCGGCGCAAGGCGCTGCGGCTCATCGATCGGCGGCAGAGACACCGACGGAGCCAGGGCAGCGCTCCCCTTGGACGTAGTGGTGGCCGGGGTCGCAACCGCAGTCGCTGCTGTCATGGTGCCGGTGCTGGTCATGCTCGGGCTCCTAGCTGTTGACTCGGTCCCCGTCTGCAGTCCCCCCTCGACCCGCCTCTACCCGACGACTCCCGAGGCATGTCCCGAAACCCGCCATCACCTCATTGTCGTCGGTCTGTTGACGCCCGACCGAAGGTTGCGAACGCGGCGGAAGGTACGGGTGGTGCGGCGTGCCGAACCGGCCTCAGCGGTCACCGCGAGGTAGAACAACGCTGTGGGTGAGGCAATTGAGCCGGAGGAAGCGGAACCGCTTCCCGGACTGTGTGGACTGTGTGGCGCGAGCGTGGTGGACGGGACCGGGGTCCATGCCATCGTTCCGGATTCCTCGGCAATCCATGTCCACGATCCGGCACTGGACGGAAACCGGTCAGTGACGGCCTGTTCCACGGCGCACCTCGGCGAACTGCAACAGCATTACCACGCACGTCCCTTCGTGAATGCCGAGCTGTGGGCCGGGAAGATCGCCCGAGCGCTGCGCCGGCACCCGGAGGGTCTTTCCCGGGAACGGCTGGTCGCCGAAACCGGACTCAACCTGCTGCAAATCGACGCCGCAGCGAACTGGACCAACCACCGCCCCCGCCACCATCGCCATCACCGCACGACGCCCCACAACGACACCCCCGAGGCACCATAGCCTTCAGGCTCACGAGGCCCATCCATCCCCACCCTCCAAATTGACGCCCCCTCACCCCGCTCCTCCCCCTCCCAGCTCCCCTCGTCTCACTGCCACGGCAAGTCGTCGACCTGCCGACAGGTCAGCCCTCCTGCCGACAGGTCAGTCCTCACCGTCCTGGTACTGAAAAGTGAATCCGAAGGCCCCGCCGCCCAGGACTCCCAGACCGACCAGGACCACCCACAGTCCGTACACCACGCCCAGAGCGGCAACCGCATAACCGACCGCCACGACCACGGAATACCTACGACGCCATACCGCCGCAGCGATGAAGGAACAGGGCCCCCTTCTCACGGCCCATCCACCCCTCGGCGCATCGGGCAGTCCTCACCGACTCCCCTGATCCCGACTCCGCCCCCGGGCCCGTCCCCCGACCCGCCCCCGGAGAGCGACACCGACACCGGCACCGACACGACCGCACCCATCGCCACCACTGGATAGTAAAAACCGAATGCGGCGTATCACGGCCGACCCGCGGCCGCCACAGGGAATTTGCAGCCAGCGGTCGCCAGCCCTCGCCTTCCCTTCCCCGCGGCCGACCCCTGACCGCCGGCTCGTCCCAGAATTGCCCACGCACTCACCTAAGTGATCACGCCATGCCTCTCCATGGGCTTCGCACAGGTCGACGGCAGAAGTTGCCCGTGCGTCACACCGGGACCACAGTTAAGAGGGGAACATATGCGAGATCGGAGCACATCGTGATCGTTCTCGGAATTATCTTGCTGGTCATTGGGTTCGTGACCGGCATCGGCATCCTATGGACCATCGGAATCATCCTCGCCGTTATCGGGGCGATCCTCTGGGTCCTCGGAGCAATGGGTCACGCAGTAGCCGGCCGACGGCACTACTGGTAGCGCCACACGCCCGCAAGCGGAATGCCGCACGCGGGCCAGGGACCCGCAATTCCTCCGCCACCCCACGGTGGCGGAGGAATTGCGGGATGCGCATTTCAGCCCATCGGCCATCGCGGCACCCCCAACACTGATCACAAACGCGCCAGACGCCACACAAACCGCATCCCCGCGCCCCTCCCTTTCCCCTTCCCCATCCCTCCCCACCCACCCCCACCGCTCTTCCGCCTGCCCCGACTACCCCACCCACCACCTCACCGCCCCATCACCACTCCACTCCACTCCACTCCACCGCCCTCCATCCCACCGGTGAAACTGGTCTTTTTCGGGCAAACTTCCTGTATGAGCACTCACCACCCTGATCCGGATCCTCGCGAAACCCCGGGCCTCGGCCCCGGAGGCGGCGTGCCGCCGGGCGAAACCCCACCGGGCGAGGACAGCACGGGCTCGGAAACCGGCCCCCGCGACCTCCCCACCCGCGGATGGGCCAAGGGCCCGGCCATCATCCTCGGCATCGTCGTCGTCCTCTGCGCGGCGTTCTTCATCGCCTACGCGGTGATCATGGCCCGCTGACCCGGGCCATCGCGCCGCCACCAGAGGCCCTGGCCACTCGCCCCGCAGCCCGGGCCCCCGGATCCCATCCCTCCGGAACCGTCGCCGACACCCCGTCCGCCCCGACCCGACCCGGACCCGGACCCGTTCCCTCACCGCTTTCCTGCACGCGCACGTCCCGCACGTCCCGCCCTGCAAGCGGCAACCCAACCTCGGAGCGTCAGCACCCGCCCTCAGGCGACGGCACCCAACCTCGGAGCGGCAGCACCCGGCCCCCAGGTGACGGCACCCAACCTCTCAGCAGCTGCACCTGACTCCAGGCGGCAGTAGCAGGCCGCACCCAGTGGCAGGTGGCGGATGGCAGGTGGCGGATGGCGGGTGGCGGGTGGCGGGTGGCAGATGGCAGATGGCAGGTGGCAGGTGGCAGGTGGCAGGTGGCAGGTGGCAGGTGGCAGCCAGCCGTACCCGGTAGCACGGCCACCGGTCACCTGCGCACGCCGGGATTCCGCCACGGGCCCCACGAGCCCGCCACGAGCCGGCCACCGGAACGGCGATGCCCCGACACCCCCAACCAACTCCACGCCCGCCACCCGAGGCACACCACCTCCCCGGCTCCCCCTCCCCCGCCCCGCGCCCGTCCCCACCCCCGCCGCCCGCCACACGCCCCGCCCCACCACGGCCACCATCCCGGCATCCCGGCACTCCGGCATCCCGGCATCCCGGCATCCCGGCATCCCGGCACTCCGGCATCGCGGCACCCCGGCACCCCGGCACCCCGGCACCCCGGCATCCGACGCAATTCCCCGGACTTGACGTTATGCGCCGGACGACTCGGGAACCCGTTGCTCTGGGTGCGCCCGGCAACGGGCCGGCAGCGCCCGGGTCACCGGAGGGACAGGACAGATCATGGAGCACGGCGAGGACGTCATCGCGGAGCTGACCGCGGACCACCGGGAGGTCGACGACCTCTTCGAGCAGTTCGACAACGCGGCACCCGGCAGCAGCGCCCGCAAACGGCTCCTGGACGCCCTGACCATCGAGCTGGTGCGCCACTCGGTCGCCGAAGAGGAACACCTCTACCCGGCCGTACGCGACCACCTGGAGAACGGTGGGATGCTGGCGGACAAGGAGATCGCCGACCACCTCCGCGTCGAGCAGCTGCTGAAGGAGCTCGAACGACACGAGCCGGACGACACCGATTTCGACCGCCTCGTACGCGAACTGCGCACCGAGGTCACCGCACACGTGGAGGACGAGGAGAACCAGCTCTTCCCTCAGCTGCGCGACGGCGTCCATCCCTATGTCCTGGAAAGCCTCGGCCGCAAGGTCCGCGAGGCGAAGAAGACCGCCCCGACCCGCGCCCACCCCATGGCCCCGAGCACGCCCCCGGCCAACAAGCTGCTTGCTCCCGGCCTGGGGCTGGTGGACCGGGTACGCGACTACGTCACCGGTCGAGGCCGGTAACCCGCACGGAAGCTCACCTCCTCACATCAAGATCCCACCTCCAGGAAGGACGAACAGTCATGCCTGTGGCACGCGACATCATGTCGCCCGGTGCGGAATGCATCGGCGCGAACGACAACATCCTCGAAGCGGCTCGCAAGCTGACCTCCCTCGGCGTCGGAGCGCTGCCGATCTGCGGCATGGACGACAGGCTCAAGGGCGTCCTCACCGACCGGGACGTCGTCGTCAAGGTGCTGGGCAAGAACTTGGACCCGCAGCAGACCAAGGCCGGCGAACTCGCCCAGGGCGAAGCGGTCACCATCGGCGCCGACGACGGAGCCGACGAGATCTTCGCAACGATGGCCCGTCACAAGGTCCGTCGCCTGCCGGTCATCGACGGTCATCGCCTCGTCGGCATGGTGGCTCTGGCCGATGTCGCCCGCGCCCTCCCCGACCCGCAGGTCGGCGACCTCCTCGAGGCGCTCTCCACCGACTGACCCCACTACACCAACACGCACCGGCCCGGCACCCCTTCCCCTGCGAGCCGCGAGCCGCGGCCCTCTCCGTCATCGCCCAGTGTCATCGCCCGGCCGGCGCCTGGTGCGGCGTGCGGGTCCGGTGGGCGGGGCAGCGCGCGAGCTCGCCACCGGCGGGTTCCCCACCGGAGACCCACCCGCCCGATCGGCCGTTCTGCCTCGCGCGCTGCCGCCGAACGGAGTGAACTGAAGGCGTGACCGTCGACCGCCCCGACACGCGGCCGACGAACGACACATCAACCGGTCAAGGAGCCGTCATGCCTGCAGGTTCGAGCAAGAAGCGTGAGCGTCAGTACGAGCACATCAAGGAGGGTGCCGAGCAGCGAGGCGAGTCGACGAAGCGCGCGAAGGAGATCGCCGCTCGGACCGTGAACAAGGAACGTGCCCGGTCCGGGGAGTCGAAGACCGCCAGCAAGGTCTCCACCCGGGACAAGAAGTCCGCGCCGCAGCGCGGCGGCGAGCGTTCTCACCGCGGCGCCCAGGGCCCCACCAAGGACCAGCTCTACGAGGAAGCCAAGAAGCGCAACATCGACGGCCGCTCCTCGATGAACAAGGACGAGCTCCGTAAGGCCCTCGGCCGCTGACCAGCGTCACAGCCGCTCGCCTGAACTGCGCCCGCAGTTCCACGGTCCGGTAACTGTGCCTGTATCCAAGGGTGTTGTACATGTACCTCTCCCCCTAATCGATTCATTGCATCCGCTGTAAAGCCTGCATCGAAAAAGCCCGCGCGCGCAAGCAATCTGCCGCGTTCGAGGCAGGAAACACTCGTTCGAGTGACGGCGGAGCGGGCGGGCCGACGCCCAAGCAGACTGTTCAGGGCCATGGAATGAGGAGGCGCAATGAATGCGGAAGCGGGCACGGACCTGACGGTGGCCATCGAGCCGGCCGGAGGCACGGGACAGCACGCCGGCCCCCACGAGACCTTCTCGGACCCCTTGAAGGCACGACTCGTCGATCGCAGGAGCGGCCTGCCGGTGACCGATGCCACGGTGACGTTCGTCTGGCTGTCCACGACCCAGCAGGTCCTTTTCGAAGGCGGAGAAACCACTGTCACGGTCAACACCGACTCCCAGGGGTACGCACAGACCCCGCTGTTGGTAGCGGGTGACGCGGCGGGCACCGCGTCCTTCACCGTGACCGCGGAGGGGGCCGCCCCGCAACACTTCGAGGTCACGGTCGACCACTGAGCAAACGCCCGCGCCACCCATCCAGGCCCCTGCCGCACTGCGGAATAATGCGAGCATGCGGATTTCAGCCAGAGCGGATTACGCGGTGCGCGCGGCGCTGCAACTCGCACACGCCCGGGACGCAGGACCGCTCAAGGCGGAGGCCATCGCGGACGCCCAGGACATTCCGCACAAGTTCCTCGAAGGCATTCTGAACGACATGCGCCGCGGCGGACTCGTCCTCAGCCAGCGTGGCGGGAACGGCGGCTACCGCCTGGCCAAGGCTCCGGAGTCCATCAGCATCGCCGACGTCATCCGCGTCGTCGACGGTCCCCTGGTATCCGTCCGCGGTGTCCGTCCGCCGGAGTTGTCCTACACCGGCCCGGCGGAGTCTCTGCTGCCGCTCTGGGTCGCCCTCCGCGCCAACGTCCGGCAGATCCTCGACGGGGTTTCGCTCGCCGATGTCGCCTCGGCGGAACTGCCCACCCGGGTATCCGCGCTGGCCGAGGACCCCGCGTCCTGGACGAACCCCTGAGGCTGTAGCCCTCGCCGCCGTTTGCATGCCGGGAACTGCTCGGACTGGGGCTTCGATTCCGTCCGGATACCAAGATTCGGCTGTCCACGCCTTGAACGGGCCTTGCCGCCACGGGAGTACGGGCGCATCATTCCCTACTAATCCAGTGGGAAAACTAGGGAAATCGACCCGCCAGACCACCCGACAGGACGGTGACCGGCGCCATGCCGAAGAAGTCCGCAGCATGCACCGCCGCCCCCCAGGTCAACGACTCGGCGGACAAGACCGTCTGGCCACGCGTCACCCGCGAGGTCTCGGAGGATCTGGCCGTAGACGCGATCGCCCGGGACCGCGCCGGCAAGCCTCCGTTCGACGAGCTCTCCCGGCTGCGCGAAGCCGGCCTGCCGGCCCTCCTCATGCCGCCGGGTTCGTCCCAGTGGGGTACCGACTGGCGCACGGCATGTGCGGTCATCCGGGAGATCGCGGCGGCCGACAGCTCCATCGGCGAGCTCCTCGGAAGGCACTACGCCCTCTCGTGGAGCGCCCGCTTCTTGGGCTCCCCCGAGCAGGCCGACCGGATCGAGCGTCAAGCGGGAGCCGGGCAGTGGCTCTGGGGCGGGGGCATCGATCTGCCGGGGACGGAACCGGAGCAGGAGACCGAGACCGGACCCGAACTCACCCTCACGCCGGCCGGAAGCGGATATCTCCTCCACGGTCGCCAGGTGTACCCGGCGGGCGTCACGGTGGCGGACCAACTGGTGGTGAGCGCGGTCTGCACGGGCACCGGGGAGACGCTGATCGCGCAGGTGCACCCGGCCGATCCCCGCGTCTCGGCGGTTCCGGCGCATGACCGCCTCGGCCAGCGGCTCACCGGAGCCGGCAGTGTCGATTTCGACGGCGTACCGGTGCGGCCGGACCACGTCCTCGGAACCGTGCCGCACGACGAACACGACGTCTCCCCGTTCGCCACGCTCGCCCCGCTGGCGCTCCGGCTCGCCCTGATCCACGTCTGTCTGGGTATCGCCGAGGGAACGCTGGCCGAGGCCCGGGACTTCAGCCGCACCGCACCGCGCAACTGGCCGTCCTCCGACCCGGACAGCGGTGCCTTCGAGCGGCGCCCCGGAAGCGACCCGTATCTCCTTCTTGCCTACGGGGAGCTGGTGGCTGCCGCGCACACCGCGGCGGCGGTGGTCGAGCCCGCCACCGAGGCGTTGGCGAGGGGGCTCCTCGTGGGGCGGGAGCTCGATGTCGACCAGCGCGCGGACATCGCCGTGCTCGTCGCCGCGGCCGAGGCGGTCACGAGCAAGTCCACGCTGGAGATCACCACTCGCGTCCTGGAACTCACCGACGGCGCCGACTCCCCCGCGGACGGCCCGGGGTTCGACCGGTTCTGGCGCAACGCTCGGGTGCTGACCGCCCAGGGCTCGCCCACCCACAGGCTGCGCGATATCGGCGACCACTATCTGAACGGGACCCATCCCCCACTGACCTTGCGTATTTGAGGCGCTCGCACCTCTGCCCGGCCTGCGTCACAGCGGTCGGACGGTGAGCGTGTGGCCGTCCCCCTCCGTGGTGGTGCAGGGATGGAAGCCGGTGCTGATGCGGTCCAGGAGCCGTTGCAGCCAGTGGCAGTCCCGGGCGGACGGGTGCCGTAGGCGCATCCTGTGGGCCTGGAGGGGGACGATGCGCACCTCGTGGAGCCTGCCGGTCGGCTGCTCCAACGAGACGAGGAAGAGCAGGCGCAGGTCGTCCCGGTATTGCTCGTAGCCCGTGATGCCCTCGTAGTCGTCGATGAAGTCGCCGCACCCGTGGATCACCAGCTTCCCGTGATGGGTCTCCAGGCTGCGCGGGTGGTGCGAGGAGTGTCCGTGCACGATGTCGACGCCTCCGTCGAGGAGCAGCCGCGCGAAGGCGGCCTCGCTGCGGGAGACGCCGTAGCCCCAGTTGGGGCCCCAGTGGATCGAGGCGATCGCGATGTCGCCCGGCCGCTTGAGCTGCCGTACCCGTGCGGCCAGGCCGTTTGCCGCGGTTTCCGAGGGTTCGGACAGGAACGCCACTCCGCTCCGGTCCTCGGTCGCGGCCCAGGAGAACGGGATGCCGCTGGTCGGCAGGCCGAACGAGAAGACCAGGAGGCGATGGTCGCCGTCGAGGGGGACGATCGCCGGACGCCGCGCCGCGTCGGTGTCCGCTCCGGCGCCCGCCGTCCGCAGTCCCGCCCCGGCCAGGACGTCGAGCGTCTCCGCCAGGCCGTTGCGGCCGAAGTCCAGGACGTGGTTGTTGGCCAGAACGCAGACGTCGGGGCGTGCGAGGGTCAAGCACGGGAGATTGCCGGGGTTCATCCGGTAGTGGACTTCCTTGCCGGACGCGAAGGTGTCGCTGCGCGTGACGCTGGTTTCCAGATTGATCACCCGGGCCGCGGGGGCGGCCTCGTCGAGGACGGGTAGTGCCTCTCCCCACGGCCAGGCGAAGCCGACCGGACGGGGGATCGGGCCGTTCGCCGCCTCGGCGAGTTCGACGTAGGCGCGGGCGTCGTGGAGATACCCCTCGCGCAGCGCGGGGTCGCCCGGGTACGGGAGGATCTGGTCGACGCCGCGACCGAGCATCACATCCCCGCACAGGAACACCGTGACCAGGTCACCGTCCACTCTTCCAGGCTAGGGCCGGGCCGACGCCGGGGCGTAGCTCCGGTCGCCTCGGGTCGAAGCGGGTCGGTCGGACGTCGGCAGCCGGGCGTCAACATGACGCCGCCGGACGCACACCTTCCGGGCATTCACAGCCACACGGCGATCACGGATAGTAATCAAGCGAAGGGTGATGGCTACGCAGAGTTTCCTACGCGGTGTCGCGTCGATGCTCGCAGCCGTCATCTCCCGACATCGATCCATCGTCGTAGGGAGGCCACCATGGCTGCGTATCAGATCAGCGCCGGCACCGAGAGCGGTACCGAAGTAGTTCCGGGGGACGCGCGCTACGAGGCGTTGCGAAGGGGCTTCAACCAGCGCTTCATCGCGACACCTGACTATGTGTCCGTGATCGGCTCGACCGGCGAGGCCGTCGCCGCACTCAACAAATACCTGGCGGATCACCGCTCCGACGAGAGCCTCAGCCGACGCATCACGGTCCGTTCGGGAGGCCACTGCTACGAGAACTTCGTCTGCGGTGAGGACGTGGGCGTCATCCTCGACCTCGGGCAGATGGACCGGGCCTATCTGGACCAGGAGATGGGCGCGTACTGCGTCGAGGCGGGTGCCACCAACTGGCATGTCGCCACGCACCTCTACGCACCGTTCGGTGTGGCGCTGCCCGGCGGGTCGTGCTACTCCGTCGGCGCCGGCGGCCATGTCTCGGGAGGCGGGTACGGGCTGCTGTCCCGGCAACACGGGCTGACGGTGGACTATCTCTACGCCGTCGAGGTCGTCGTCGTCCGCGACGGTCAGCACGCCGAGGTGGTGGTCGCGCGCCGCGACTCCCCGGAGCCTGAGCTACGGGACCTGTGGTGGGCGCACACCGGCGGGGGCGGCGGCAACTTCGGCGTGGTCACGCGGTACTGGTTCAAGGGGCTACCCAAGCCCCCGGGGCAGGTGCTGCTGCATGCCATCGCCTGGCCCTGGGAGAAGCTCAAGTGCCAGCCGGAGCGCTTCAAGTCCCTGGTGCGCAACTACGGGCTGTTCTTCGAGTACGAGAACACCCCGCGGCTCCCGGAATCGCTCCGCGGCGACTACACCGACATGTTCACCCTGCTGAAGCTGAACCACCGCGCCAACGGCAAGATCGGCCTGATCACCCAGCTCGACGCCACCAGGCCGGACAGCGTGCAGCGGCTCAACGCCTTCCTGGACTGGATCACCCAGGACCTGGACGTCGACCCGACGCCACTGGACCGGCGGATGGGCGAACACGCACCCATGGGCGGACTGCACGTGCCGACCCGGCTGCCCTGGCTGACGGCCACCCAGACGCTCAACGGCTCCGGTGACAACCAGTGCGGCAAATACAAGTCGGCGTATATGACGCGGGGATTCACCGAGCACCAGCTCGACGCCGTCTTCCACCATCTGACCCGTGCGGACTACGACAATCCGCAGGCACTGCTCCAGGTCGATTCCTACGGCGGCGCCATCAACCTGCCCGACAGCGCCGACACGGCGGTCTACCAGCGCAGTTCGGTGCTGAAGCTGCAGTACCAGACGTACTGGAGCTGGAAGCGGGACGTCAACAAGGACGGTGTCGCCGACCAGCACGATGCCGATGCCGACCCCTCGATCGCGGCGCCACATCTTCGTTGGATCCGCGAGTTCTACCGCGATGTCTACGCGGACACCGGTGGCGTTCCGGTGCTGGCGCCCGAAGGCACCCCGGTGGACGATCAGCCGGCACCGGTGACCGACGGCTGCTACATCAACTACCCCGACACCGATCTCGACGATCCCGAGTGGAACACCTCCGGCGAACCCTCACACCGTCTGTACTACGGCGGCAACTACACACGTCTGCAAGAGGTCAAGGAGTACTGGGACCCGCGCAACGTCTTCCGCCATGCCCAGTCCGTCCAGCCGTTCACCCGCTGAGGTCAGCCGACATGGACACGGGGGCGATGGGAACGGTCGGGTTCGGCCTCGCGGAGGACCTCGCGGGTGACGGGGGCGACTTCGCCCTGGCCGAAGAGGAAGAAACGGAGGAACTGGGCGAAGGGATTGCCTTCGGTCCACTCGAAGTAGATGTGCGGGCGCTTGCCCGTCTCGTCGCGCACGTGCAACAGCAGCGCTGCCAGTGCGTTGGAAATGGTGGAGCTTTCGAGGGCGAGTACGCGATAGCGGTTGTGGAGGACCTCGCCGTGCACGCGCAGCTCGCTCTCGAATTCGGACGGGTCGCGCACGGTGACCTCGACAAAGATGAAGTCGTCGTCGGCCGGGAGGTCGTTGTCGGTGCGGATCTGCTGGAGCTTGTCGCGGTATTCGGCCACGTCGCGCTGGTCGGGCTCGTTCGCGATGAACCTGATCTCGCGGTGGGCGACATCGCGGATGAACCGCTCGGACATGTCGTCGAGCACGACGCTGGTCACCCGCAGCTCGAAGGCCCGGGCGAGCCGGGAGAGGAGCGACAGCAGGATGATCCCGGCGATGAAACAGGCGCCGATCTTCACCCCGTCGGGCCGTTCGATCACATTCGCCACGGTCGTGTAGAGGAACACCGCCGCGATCACGGCGAAGCCGACGGTCCAGCCCCGCTCCCCGCTCCGCCGGGCGGCGATGGTCACCGCGATCGCGGCGGAGCTGATCAGCACCAGCACACCCGTGGCGTAGGCGCCGCCCTGGGCGTCCACGTTGGCGTCGAAGATCCAGGTCACCAGGAAGGCGACAGCGATGAAGACCAGCACCATCGGGCGCACGGCCCGTGCCCAGTGGGGCGCCATGCCGTAGCGCGGCAGGTACTGGGGCATGAGGTTGAGCAGTCCGGCCATGGCCGAGGCGCCGGCGAACCAGAGGATGGCGATGGTGGAGATGTCGTAGACGGAGCCGAAGGCGGAGCCCAGGTACTGGTGGGCGAGGTAGGCCAGGGCGCGCCCGTTGGCCGGGCCGCCGGGTTTGAAGGCGGGCTCGGGGATCAGCAGGGTGGTGACGAAGCTGGTGATGATCAGGAAGACGCTCATGATCACGGCGGCGGTGGTGAGCAGCTTCTTCGCGCCGCGGATCCGCCCGGTGGGGCGCTCCTCGGTGTCGCCGGCGTCGCCTTCGATATGCGGCATCACCGCCACCCCGGTCTCGAAGCCGGACAGGCCCAGGGCCAGCTTCGGGAAGACCAGCAGGGCCACGCCGACCATCGCCAGACCGTTGCCGTGCTCGGTGGTGAGTCCCTGGGTCCAGTCGGTCACGACGTGCGGCGCGGACAGAACGTGCCACAGGCCGACCACGACGACCACCGCATTGAGCCCGAGGTAGATCCCGACCAGGACGATCGCGACGCCGATCGCCTCCAGGAAGCCCTTGAGGAAGACCGCGCCGAGCAGGGCGACCAGGATGAGCGTGATGAGCACCTGCTCACCGTGCAGCGCGCTGGTGAGGTGCGGGTTCTCCACCAGGTGGGTGGCCGCGTCGGCCGCGGAGAGGGTGATGGTGATCAGGAAGTCGGTGGCGGCGAAGCCGAGCAGGGTGAGGACGAACAGCTTGCCCTTCCAGAAGGACAGCAGCCGCTCCAGCATCGCGATCGACCCCTGGCCGTGCGGGCTCTCCTTCGCCACCCGGCGGTACACCGGCAGTGCCCCGGCCAGCGTCACCAGTACCAGGACGAGCGTGGCCACGGGCGACAGCAGCCCCGCAGCCAGGGCTGCGATACCCGGCTGGTAGCCGAGGGTGGAGAAGTAGTCGACACCCGTCAGGCACATCACCCGCCACCACCGCTGGCCCTGGTGCGCGTTCTGCGGGCCGGCGTGCGGGCCGGGATGGCGCTTGGCCATATCGGTCAGCCCCTCCAGCAGCCATGCCCGCAGGCGATGCCGCGGTCCGGACGAGGTGGAAGGGCCCGCGGGGGCGGAGGGGGGCATCGTGCGCTCCTGTCGTGCCGCGAAAGCGTCCAGCCATCGGCCAGACGGCCAGGTCAGGGTACGGAACCCGGTGGCTCGCGACGTGGCGGCGCCCGGCGTGCCGCCGGGGGATTCCAGCAGGTGGACCCACCGGACGACGCCGGGCAGCGGAGCCGAATCGGCGATCGAAGCCGATGGGCATATGCCCGATATGTCACAGTGAAGAGAGGGCGCGACGGCGCGGTCGGCGAACGCAGGAGAGGGCAGCCTCCCATGTCCACGGATCGGCTCGGATCGGTCACCGAACGGATCAGGTCCTTGCACAGGCGGAGCACGGAGTACGAGGATCTCTTCGACCAGGCTCCGGTGATCTTCGCTGCGCTGAGCGGGCCGCTGCACCGGCTCGAGGCGGCGAATCCGGCGTTCCTGGAGGCGGTCGGCGACGACCGGGGGCAGACCGGGGTACCGATCGGTGAGCTGCTGCCGGAGCTCGGCCCGCAGGGCGTACTGAACCGGCTCGATGAGGTGTACCGGACCGGCACCGCCTACCGGGCCCGCGGTGCTCGGCTGGTGCTCGGCGCGCCGGGAGCGGAGCGGGAGGGGTATTTCGACTTCACCTACGAGCCGCGGCGGGACGCGGACGGCGTGGTCGACGGCGTGGTCGTGATCGCGGTGGACATCACCGCCTATCACCACACGCAGATCCTTGCCGCCGAGCAGCGGGTGCTTCTGGAGCAGATCGCACGCGACGCACCGCTCGGCGAGATCCTGACCGGGATGGCCCGGGCGATCGAGGAGTTCTCCCCCGACCTGATCGTCTCGGTGCTGCTCGCCGACCCCGACGGGGCACATCTGCGGCACGGCGCCGGGCCCAGCCTGCCCGCCTTCTACAACGAGGCGATCGATGGGGTCGCCATCGGCCCGGACGTGGGTTCCTGCGGCACCGCCGCGTATCTGCGTGCTCCGGTGATCGTCACGGACATCGCCACCGACCCGCGGTGGGACGGCTATCAGGAGCTGGCGCAACGGGCCGGGGTGGCGGCCTGCTGGTCCACGCCGATCATGGGGGTGGACGGGCAGCTGCTGGGCACCTTTGCGATGTACCACCGGACCCCGAAGGCGCCGGACGACAAGGACGTGGCACTGAGTGGGGCGTTCGCCCGGATCGCGGCCCTGGCGATCGAGCGTCGCCGCGCGCTGGAGGCCGGCCAGGCCGCCCAGGAGCGGGAGAAGGAGGCCCGGGAGGACCTGGCGTTCGTGCTGGACGCCAGCACCGCCATCACACGTGAGCCGCACTATTTCGACTGCCTGCAGTGTCTGGCCCTGCTGACCGTGCCCTCGCTGGCACCGCTGTGCACCGTGCACGTCATGGAGGACGGCCACACCCATCGGATCGCGGTGGCCTCGGACGGCCTGGCCGGCGAGAGCCTGCTGTCCGCCCCCGGGCTGAGCGACGAGATCGACGACGCGGTCGCCCGGGTGCTGGCCTCCGGCGCCACCGAGACGGGCCGAATCCGTGCCACCGGCCCCGAGAGCCGTGTCGTCGGTTCCGAGAGTCGTGTCGCCGGCCCCGACGGCAGTCACGGCCACGAAGCCAGTCATGGCCACGACGGCGGTCATGGGCACGACGGCGGTTCCGGTTGCGGCGGGCGTACCAGTGCCGGCAACCACACCAGCCTCGGCGGCCCCGGCAACCGCACCGGCCCCGACGGCACCGCCAGCCGGGCCCGGCCCGACAGTAGCTCCGGCCTCGACGGCAGCTTCCGCCCCGGCACACCTCCCGGGCTGTCGACCGTCACCGGCTATGTATGTGTCCCGTTGGCGACCCGTGGCCGTACGTTCGGGGTGCTGACCCTGCTGGCAACCGTCCGGGAGCTGGACGGGCATGTGATCGCGCTGGCCGAGGAGCTGGCGCGGCGGGCCGCATCGAGTGCCGACAACGCCCACCAGTTCACCAACCGGGTCCGGTTGGCCCGTGAGCTGCAGGCCGGTCTGCTGCCACCCGAACTACCCACCGTGCCGGGCGCCGAGCTGGCGGCGTCGTACCACCCCGCCGGCGAAGGGCTCGATGTCGGTGGTGACTTCTACGACGTCTTCCCGCTGCCCGACGACCGCTGGGCGCTGATGATCGGCGATGTCTGCGGGCGCGGTGCGGCGGCGGCCACCACGACCGGCATGGTCCGCCACACGGCGCGGGCCGCCGCGCGCCTTCTGCACGACCCGGCGGCCGTCGTCGCGGCCATCAACGACGCACTCATCGAGGGCACCAGCGAGGACACCTTCGTATCGCTGATATACGGCGAACTGCGGCGCGAGGGTGGACGGCTCGTCCTGGACATGATGCGCGCCGGTCATGTGCCGCCCCTCATACGCCGAGCCGACGGCACGGTGGAACAACTCGCCCAGCCGGGGCAGTTGCTGGGTATCGCGCCCGGCGTCGACGATTCCCCGTACCGAATAACCTTGTCCCCGGGCGACAGCCTGGTGCTGGTCACCGACGGCATCACCGAGGCCCGTGACACCGACGGCGAGTTCTTCGAGGAACAGCGCCTGGCCGATGCGCTGGTAGCGGTGTGCGGTCCGGCTCCCACCGCCGCCGCGCTGCTGGAGTCCGTCACCGCGGCGGTGACGGCCTTCGCCGGCGATGCCACCGACGACGACCAGGCCGCGCTGGTCCTCACCGCCTCCTGAACGCGCCGACGCGCCTATCGTTGCCTCATGGAGACCAGGCCGTCCGACGTCCCCGCCGACGCGAACCCGTTGCGTGCGCTCTCCCTCGACACGCTGCGGCGGCGGACGAGCATGAAGTGGCGTACGTATCCCGCCGATGTGCTGCCGTTGTGGGTGGCCGAGATGGACGTACCGCTGGCCGCACCGGTGGCCCGGGCGATCGCGGACGCGGTCGCGCTCGGCGACACCGGCTATCCGGCCGGGACGGCGTACGCCCGGGCGCTGGCCGGGTTCGCCCGCGAGCGGTGGGGCTGGCACGACCTCGCCGTGGAGCGCACGGCGATCGTGCCCGATGTGATGCTGGGCATCGTCGAGGTGCTGAAGCTGGTCACCCGGCCGGGCGACCCGGTGGTCGTCAACTGCCCGGTGTATCCGCCGTTCTACCAGTTCCTCACGCATATGGACCGGCGGGTCGTGGAGGCCCCGCTGGGTGCCGGTGAGCGGATCGACTTCGATGCGCTGGAAGCGGCGTTCCGGGATGCCGTTGCGGGTCGTGGCAGTGGCGCGTACCTGCTGTGCAGCCCGCACAATCCCACCGGCACGGTGCACAGCGCGGAGGAGCTGGCGGCGGTGGCAGCGCTGGCGGACGAGTACGGCGTGCGGGTCGTCGCGGATGAGATCCACGCACCGGTGGTGGCGCTGGACGCCGCCTTCGTCCCGTACCTGAGCGTGCCGGGCGCGGAGGGCGGCTTCTCGCTCATGTCGGCGTCCAAGGCGTGGAACCTCGCGGGGCTCAAGGCAGCGCTGGCCGTCGCCGGCTCCGAGGCCGCACGGGATCTGGCGCGGATGCCGGAGGAGGTCAGCCACGGCCCGAGCCACGTCGGCATCCTCGCGCACACGGCTGCGCTGCGGGACGGCGGCGGCTGGCTCGACGCGCTGCGCGCCGGGCTCGACGAAAACCGCCAACTGCTCACCCGGTTGCTGGCCGAGCGGCTGCCGGCGGTCCGGTACCGTCCGGCCGCGGGCACCTTCCTCGCCTGGCTCGACTGCCGTCCGCTCGGCCTCGGCGATAATCCCGCCGCGTTCTTCCTGGAGCGCGGCAGGGTCGCCCTCAGCGCCGGCCCGGACTTCGGCACCGGCGGGGCCGGCCATGTGCGGCTCAATCTGGCGACCTCCCCCGAGGTACTCACCGAGGCGGTCGGGCGGATGGCCGAAGCGCTGGACTGAATCGGCGCACGAAGCGAGGGCTGACGCGCTGGGTGAATTCAGCATGGCGTGAGGGGCCGGCAGAGCCGCAAGGGATCGGCTTGGCGCGAGGGATCGGCAGGGCGCGAGGGGCGGCATGACTTGAAGGGTCCGCATGGCGCGAGGGGTCCGCACGGCGCGAGGGTGGGCATGACCTGAGGGGTCCGCACGGCGCAAGGGGCGGCATGACCTGAGGGGTCCGCACGGCGCAAGGGGTCGACATGGCGCGAGGGTCGGCATGGCCTGAGGGGTCCGCAAGGCGCAAGGGGTCCGCACGGCGCGAGGGTCGGCACGGCGCAAGGGTCGGCTCGGCCTGAGGGGCTCGCACGAGCAATGATCGGCATGGCACGAGGGATCGGCTCGGCGCGAGGGGTCCGCAAGGCGCAAGGTCGGAATGGCTCAAGGGTCGGCATGGCGTGAGGATCGGCATGGTGCAACGGGTCGATGCGCCGCGCCGAACGGGCAGCGGGCTCCCAGTGGGTGGGGCCTCGGCCGGGCCCCGAGCGGCTTCCGGCGGCGGGTGGCCATCCCGTTCCTCCGGGCGCCAACTCCCCCTGCAGTCGGCCCCCGCGGTCGTTTTGGTGTGGGGCGGATTTCTCCATACGATCCAGCGATGATCACAAGAAAACGGCTGGCGGCCGGGGTGTGCGGGCTGTTGGCCGCGATGGCCGTCGCCCTCCTTCCCACACCCGCCAGCGCCGGGGAACCGGATGCGAAGACCGCTCCCAAGGTGGAGCTGACCCTCGATGTCAGCGGCTCGATGCGGGCCCGCGACATCGACGGTCAGAGCCGGATGTCCGCCGCGAAGCAGGCGTTCAACGAGGTGCTGGACGCCGTACCGGACGGCGTCCAGCTCGGCATACGGACGCTCGGCGCCGACTACCGCGGCGAGGACCGCAAGACCGGCTGCAAGGACACCCGTCAGCTCTACCCCGTGGGGCCGCTCGACCGCACCGAGGCGAAGACCGCGGTGGCGACGCTCAGCCCGACCGGCTGGACGCCCATCGGCCCCGCCCTGCTGGGTGCGGCGCACGACCTCAAGGGCGGCGACGGGTCCCGGCGGATCGTGCTGATCACCGACGGCGAGGACACCTGCGCCCCGCTCGACCCGTGCCAGGTGGCCCGGGACATCGCCGCGCAGGGCATCCACCTCACCGTCGACACGCTCGGTCTGCTGCCGGACGCCAAGACCCGTAAGCAGCTGAGCTGTATCGCGGAGGCGACCGGCGGGACGTACACCTCGGTGCAGCACACCAAGCAACTGCGCGACCGCGTGCACCAGTTGGTGGAGCGGACGGCCGATCCGGTCGTCACGCCGGTGGCCACCCAGGGCGCGCAGAGCTGCGCCGGCGCGCCGAAGCTGAAGCCGGGGCTCTACAGCGACCGCGAGAAGTTCGCCGAGCACCGCTGGTACCAGGTCGACGTCCGGCCCGGCCAGGAGCTGCGGGCCTCGGTGAGTGTCGCCGCCGACCGTGCCGTCAACAACGACTACGGCGTGCTCCTGCGGGCCTCGACCGAGCACGGGCGGGAGCTGGTGCGCGGCGCGGAGGCGGGGGACGGGCGGACGGATGTGATCTCGTCCGGTCTGCGCTATCCCGAGCCGCCGGCCGATGCCCCGGACGGCGCGGACGAACCGCCGGCGAAGACGGTCTGCCTCCAGGTCAGCAACTCCTTCTCGGCGCCGCCTTCGGTCAAGACCGAGCCCGGTATGCCGGTCGAGCTGGCCATCGACGTGGTGGACGGTCCGAGCGACGCCTCCGACGCGGCGTTCCTCGGGCTCGGCCACGGCTGGTGGCTGCTGGTCACCCTGGCCCTCACCGGACTGGTGGCCGGTCTGGTCTGGGGCTGGATCTCCCGTTGGCGCGTCTCCGTCTGGAGGACCAACTGATGCGCACCGTACGCAGAATGCTGATGACCGCCGCGCTGGCCGGGGTGGGTCTCCTCGGTGTGGCTCTCGGTGCGGCGGGGCCCGCCGTCGCCGACACCGCGACGCCGAGTCCGAGCGCGAGCACGGAGGCGGCGCCGACCGAGGCCGGGACCTCGTTCCGTACGGCGACCGCCATCAAGCCGGGGCAGCCCGCGACGGCCGATGCGTCCACCGGTGACTACCTCTACTGGGTGCTGCCGGTCGACGCGGGACAGCGCGCCACGGTCACCGCGACGGTGACGCTGCCGGCCGCCGCCCGGCACGGTGCGGCCACCTGGCAACTGGACGTCTACGACGGACTGCGCCGGCGGCAGCCGTGCAAATACGGCGCTCCGACCAAGGCCGCGGCCCAGGGTGCCGGTTCCGTCGAGCTGACCTGCACGTTGCGGACGGTGCGCGCCTGGGCGGAGCCGTGGGCCAACGATCCGCTGCCCGGCAGCTATTACGTGCGCCTGACGGTCATCGACCTTCCGCAAGAGGACCTGGGACTGCCGGTCCATGCCAAGGTCGAGGCGGGCACGGCCGACCAGGGCGGCGCCCAGGCCGTGGACGGCACGCTCGCCGCTCCCCTGGTGCCGGGCGCCGGTACGGCCACGCCGCAGTCCGACGGGGCAACGTCGTCGCCGTCGCCGCGGCCGGCGGCCATGGCGGAGCCGGACGGCGGCTGGTCCTCCGGCTGGTGGTCGGACCGCTGGCTGTGGACCGCGGCCGGCGGGCTGCTCGCGGCCCTCGGGGGCATCGCCGGCTATTCCGTCACCCGCGGCTCCGGCCGCCCGTCACGGGTGCCGCCGGGCGCCTGACCCGAGCCGCACGGCGGGGCGGTCACGGCATCGCGCCGTGACCGCCCCGCTCGTCATTGAGCCTCGTCGCTGAGCTTCGTCATTGAGCTCGTCGCTAAGCTTCGTGAGCTCGTCGCTGAGCCGCGTTGCTGGGCTTCGCCTGAGTCGCGTCGCTGAGCTCGTCGCTGGGCCGCGTCGCTGAGCCGTCGCTGAGCTTCAGCACTGAGCCGCGTCGCTGAGCTCGTCGCTGAGTCGCGTCGCTGGGCTCGTCGCTGAGTCGCGTCGCTGGGCTCGTCGCTGGGCCGCGTCGCTGAGCTTCAGCACTGAGCCGCGTCGCTGAGCTCGTCGCTGAGTCGCGTCGCTGGGCTCGTCGCTGAGCCGCCTCGCTGAGCTCGTCGCTGACTTCGCCAGTCGGCCACGTCGGTCAGATACGGCGGTCAGTCATTCACGGCCATCAGCCATGCACAGCCTGCAGTCATGCATGGCCTTCAGACGTGCACGTCGGTCACTCATGCCGTCGGTCACTCATGCTCTTCGATCGCTCATGCTCGTCGGTCGCTCATGCTCGTCGGTCGCTCATGCCGTCAGGCAGTCAGTCATGCTCGCCAGTCCTGCACGTCGGCCGTGCAAGTGAGCCTCGTGACGGGGCACTTGGGCTGTCGGCTCTCCCGTCGCCGGCACGTCAGCCGCAGTCGCAGCAGCTGCAGCAGTCACAGCAGTCGCATCCGCTGCAGGGGTCGCAGCTGTCGCAGCAATCGCAGTCCTGGCAGCATCCCTCGCGCTTCTTGCGCGACCAGGCGCCCTCGTACTCCTCCGCGCAGCACACCTTGCAGGTGCAGCACAGCCCGATGGCCACCGCGCAGCCCGCGAAGAAACCCCGGGGCTTCTTCGGCTGGTGCGGGAAGTGCGGCAGGCCGCCGCCGTTGCCACCGTTCCCGCCGTTGCCGCCGCCACCGTGCCCTCCGCCGTGGCCGCCGCCGTGACCACCGGGCGGCACCGATCCCCCCGCGTAAGGATTGTGGCCGTGAGGATTCTGCCCGTAGGGATTCTGCGGGGCGTTCAGGTACGGCCCCTGGGCGTACGGTCCCCCGGCCGGCGGCTGACCGTACTGCGGCGGCTGGCCGTATGGAGTCGGCTGCCCGTATGGAGTCGGCTGACCGTACGGAGTCTGCTGGCCGGGTCCGCCCTGATGGGGGTGGGAGGCATGCCCCTGGTGGGAGCAGGCCGCGGTGCCGAAGGCGCGGTCCACCGATCGCCGTAGTTCGTGCACCAGCAGCACATGCACCAAGGCGGAGTCGGTGAACTCCACGTCGCGCAGGGCGAGCCGGATGCCGTGCAGGGCATCGTCGCAGAGCCGGCGGGCGTCGGCGGTGCTCGCGCCGGTCGCGGTGAGCGGGTTCCAGGCGCCCTCGGCGGCGTCCGTGGCCCGGTCCTCCACGGCGTCGAGGAGGTGCGCCAGCCGCCCGAAGAGCCGGCCGGCCTCGGCCAGTGGCGCGGCGTTTCCGGGCCGGCCGGCGAGTACGGCGGTGTGGGCGAAGGCGGCGGCGGTCGCCGTCTCGGTCGGTTCGGTGATGACCGTCAACGGCGTGCCGGGTCCGGCCAGTTGCTCGATGGCCGGTTGGCGGTCGACCGCGTCGACGAGGACGGAGGTGTCGAAGCCGAGGGTGGCGCCGGTGCGGGCTCCGGCCCGGTCCCAGCCGGCGGCGACCCGGCGCGCGGCAGCGGCCACCGGGCGGCGGCGCAGCAGACCGTTCCGGTCGGCGACGTGGTCGCGGATCTTCGCCGAGGCGAGCACGAGGGACACCGAGGCGGCGAGCCGTGCGCCCTCGCCCTGCGCCACGGAGGCGGTGCGCATGCCGCGGAGCGGACAGGGGCCGGCGGTGCGCCGGCCGGCCTCCGTGCGTCCGGCCTGGGCGTCCGTCAGGACGGAGACGATCAGTCCGTCGTAGTTGGTGACGACCCGGGCGAACTGCCCGTGGTCGCCGCGCAGCGCGAGGCACAGACCGCAGAGGTGGGCCATCCATTCGGCCTTGAGCCCTTGGGACAGGCGATGGCTGCAGGGCCTGACGATTCCGAACATGTGCGATCCCCCGTGAGACGTCGGACGGTGCCGGCGCGGCGCGCGGCGGCAACGGCTGAAGATCGTACCGATCCGACCGCTGACCTGGGGACACCCCCTGGGAAGGACTGCTTTCGCTAGGTGGTGTGGCGGGCGGGTAGGGAGTCGAGCCGGGCCGCCCGGTGCGCGAGGCCGTCGAGGGCGCCGGTGGGCGCCAGGCCGGGACCCCACCGGGTCGGACCGCCGGTCGCCCGGCGCCATGGGACCGGCCGGTCACGTCCGGGGGGGCCGGGGGGGTGACCATCGGGCGATCGGAGGCGACCCGCGCCGTCCCCCGGGACGGGCTGTTCACTCACCAACGGGCAGCGCGCCGGGCTCAGTTCGGGGCGATACGTGACGGCCTGGTCGTAGCACGCCGTTCGGCGCGGACCGGGACGGCGTGGTCACCGCGCTCACCGCGCTCAGTTCGGCGCGGACCGGGACGTCCCTGCTCATCGCGCTACGTTGGGCGCGGGCCGGGAGGACGTATTCGCCGGGCTCCGTTCGGCGCGGGCTGAGACGGCGTGGTCACCGCGCTCACCGAGCTCAGTTCGGCGCGGGCCGGGACAACGTGGTCACCGCTTGTCCGGGGCGGGGACCAGCACCATCCAGTCGTCCTTGCCCTCTTCCTCGTGCAGGTAACCGATCATGGTGGGGTGCGGCCCCGGATAGGCCGGGCCCTCGTTGCGCACCCCGGAGGCGCTGCCGGTGTCCGTGCGCCCGAGAAGCACCGCCAGGGCGAGGAAGGGCAGTACGGCCGCCGAGAGCGCTATCCCCGTGCTCCTGCTCCCGCCCCTGCTATTGCTATTGCTATTGCTCTTGCTCTTGCTGTGGGTCTCGCTCCTACTTCTGCTCCCGCTGCTGGTCTTCGGTCTCACAACTTCCCCCGGGTCCATGTGGTTTGCCACCTGGGCATCTTCCTCCATGCCGCGGTGCGGTCCGTCGCCGGGGTCTCACACTGAGCCGCTATCGCATGCCCGGCGGCCGGATCGGCTCCTGGGGAACCAGGCGGGCAAACCGTTCCTGACAAAACGTCCGGGCAAATCCCGGGGAACCGGCCGGGCAACTCCTGGAGAACCGTCCTGACAAACCGTCTGGCAAATCCCGAGGAACCGTCCTGAAATCGTCGAAACAATCTCCCTGACGCTTCGTCAGTATCCGGACCCAGCAGGCTTCTCCCGGCCCGGGGCTTCCGCGTGGCGGCGGATCCGGGCGGCGAGGACGGCGACGTCGTCCTCGGCGTGCAGGCCGTCGAGGTGGTCGAGGACCTCGTCGAGGACCTGCTCGACGTCGGCTCCGGCGGGGAGGCGGAGGCGGGAGAGCCGGGAGAGCGAGGTGTCGATGTCCTCGCCGCGGCGTTCGACCAGGCCGTCGGTGAACATCAGCAGGGTGTCGTCGGGGGTGAGAGTGCGGGTGATCTGTTCGTAGCCGCCGGTGCCGGTGCCCAGGGGCGGGCCGACGGGGACCTGGAGGAGGTCGGCGGTGCCGTCGCCGCCGAAGACCACCGGGGAGAGGTGGCCGGCGCTGGCCAACGCGGCGATGCTGCGGGCCGGGTCCACCCGGGCGAGCAGGCAGGTCGCCGGGCGGCGGGACTCGTCCTCGGCCACCGCGGTGTCGAGCTGGCGCAGGACGCGGTGGGGCGGCAGGTCGGTCGAGGCGACGTAGCGGAGGCTGGAGCGATAGGCGTTCATGTCGACCGCGGCGTCGAGTCCGTGGCCCATGACGTCGCCCATCACGAGCAGGGTGCGCCCGTAGTGCAGCCGGACGGTTTCGAACCAGTCGCCGCCGACCAGCGCGCTGCTGCCGGAGGGGAGGTAGCGGGTGGCGAGTTCGAGGTTGGGGTGCGGGCGGCCCGGCTCGGCCAGCAGCGCCCGTTGGAGGTCCATCGCGGTGCGCTGCACCGAGGAGTGCCGGCGGGCGTGGGTGAGATGGGCGGCCGCCAGGCGTGCCGCGTGCAGGACGGTGGCGGTCTCGTCCGCGCTGAAGCTGCCGCCGGCGCGGAGGACGAGCAGTACGCCGTGGCGGCGGCCCTGGGCGGACAGCGGCACCGCGAGGGCCTGGGCGGACATCCCACCGGAGAGGACGGCCCGGGCGGTGACGGGCCGGTCCTCGGCCAGGGCCCGCAGGAGGGGGGAGCCGTCCCTCGGGCCTTCCGAGCCTTCCGCGCTTTCCACGCTTTCCGCGCTTTCCGAACTTGCGGGGCTTGTGGCGCTTGCGGGGCTTTCAGGGCCTCCAGGGCCTCCAGGGCCTCCCGAGTCGTCGCCGGGGAAACGGGCTTCGAGCACCTTGACCAGGCCGGCCGAGGCCACCCGGCGGAGCGCGGGGGCCTCGGCGGGCCGGCGGGCCGCGGTGGCGTCCTCGGGGAGGAGTTCCACCGCGGCGGCGTCGCCGATGTGCCGGCACAGGAAACGGGACAGCTCGGTGCAGGTCGTCCGGGCGTCGAGGGTGGTGCCGATGCACTCGGCGGCTTCCTCCATGGCCCGTAGCCGGGCCCGTAGGCGGGTGTCCTCGGCGTCCCGGCCCGCGTCGTCCGAGCCGTCCCGGTTCATTACGGCCACCTCCAGGGCGCTGCGCCCGCTATGGACGGGTTTGCTGGTGTTGCACCCATATCACCAGCGGGACCGGATCCCGGTCCGGCGCGGCGGCCGCGGCGGGGTCAGTTGAGGACGCCCATGCCCAGCAGGCCGAAGAGGAGGGCACCGATGAGGATGCGGTAGACGACGAAGGAGTTGAAGGAGTGCTTGGCGACGAACTTCAGCAGCCAGGCGATCGAGGCGTAGGCGACGACGAAGGAGACGACGGTGCCGACGGCCAGCGGGGCGATCGCGGCGCCGGAGCCGATGGCGTCCTTGAGCTCGTAGATGCCCGCGCCGGTGAGGGCCGGGATGCCGAGGAAGAAGGACAGCCGGGTGGCGGCGACCCGCTCCAGGTCGAGGATGAGCGCGGTGGACATGGTCGCGCCCGAGCGGGAGAAGCCGGGGAAGAGCAGCGCGAGGATCTGCGAGCAGCCGACCCACATGGCGTCCTTGAGGGAGGTGTCGTCCTCCCCGCGCTTGTGGCGGCCCATCTGGTCGGCGGCCCACATGACACCACTGCCGACGATCAGTGAGCCGGCCACCACCCACAGGGAGGCGAGCGGGCCCTCGATCAGGGGCTTGGCGGCCAGGCCGACGACGACGATCGGGAGGGTGGCGAAGATCACCCACCAGGCGAACTTGTAGTCGTGGTGGTAGCGCTCCTCCTTGTTGGCCAGCCCGCGGAACCACGCACCCACGATGCGCACGATGTCCTTGCCGAAGTAGACGAGCGCGGCGGCGATCGCGCCGACCTGAATGACGGCGGAGAAGCCGACGACGGCCTTGTCGTCGACGGGGATGCCCATCAGCCCCTCGGTGATCTTGAGGTGGCCGGTGGAGGAGACGGGGAGGAATTCCGTCACCCCCTCCACGGCTCCGAGGACGACGGCTTGGCCGATGCTGATCGCGCTCATGGGATCCATTTCTCGGGACGGGTGGACGGTGGGCGCAGGCACGCCTCGGCGCGTGGGGCGGGTCTGGTGGATCGGCCTGGCCGACCCGGACGACACGCCTGGCGCGATGAGTGACTTTACTGGGGGTTTCGCCGTCGGGCCGACGGGCAGGCCCCTGCGGGCCGGCTGAGCGGACCGGGATGCGCGGCGCCTGCCCGGGCCCCTACAGTGCGGGACGGTCTACAACACTGTAGACGAACGAGGGGAGGAACGATCCATGACCGCGGCCCCGCTCCGCCGCCGCTCCACCACCGCCTCGGCGCGCGCCCCCGCCCCGGCCGCACCCCGGGGCACGCCCCAGGCCGCGGACAAAGCCGGCGGCACCCGGCGCGACGCCTACTTCGACAATGCCAAATACCTGGCCATCGTATGGGTGGCGATCGGCCACGCCTGGGAGCCGTTCTACGCCGGAAGCCGGACCTCGGCCGCGCTCTACCTCGTCCTGTACGCCTTCCACATGCCGGCGTTCATCGTCATCTCCGGCTATTTTTCCCGGAGTTTCACTTTCCGCCCCGAGCAGCTGCAGCGACTGGTCACCGGCATCGCCGTCCCCTATGTCCTGTTCCGCACGGCTTACGCCCTGTTCCGGTACGCGGCCGGTGACCAGCCGGACCTCTCGGTCGGCCTGCTGGATCCGTGGTTCCTCACCTGGTTCCTGCCGGCGCTGTTCATCTGGCGGCTCACCGCCCCGCTGTGGCGGATCATCCGCCTGCCGGTGCCGGTCGCCCTGACGATCGCCGCGCTCGCCTCGGCCTCCCCGGAGATCGGCAGTGATCTCGATCTCCAACGGGTGCTGCAGTTCCTGCCGTTCTTCGTGCTGGGCCTGTGCCTTTCCCCCGAGCACTTCCGCCTGCTGCGCCGCCGAGCGGTGCGGATCGCGGCGGTGCCCGTGGTGCTGGGCGCGACCGCGTTCGCGTACTGGGCCGTGCCGCGGATGAACGACGCGTGGTTCTACCACACCGACAGCGCCCAGAAGCTGGGGGCGCCGTGGTGGGGCGGCATGCTGATGCAGCCGGCCATGTTCGGCTGCTCGCTGGTGCTGACCGCCTGCTTCCTCGCCTGGGTGCCGGGCCGCCGGATGTGGTGCACCGCCCTGGGCGCCGGCACCCTCTACGGCTATCTGCTGCACGGCTTCCTGGCCAAGGGCTCGCGCTGGTGGCACTGGTACGACGCGGCCTGGGTCGGCACGCCGTGGGGCCACGTCGTGGTGACGCTGATCGCCGCCGTGGTGGTGACGCTGCTGTGCACCCCGCCCGTACGGCGGGTCTTCCGGTTCGCGGTGGAACCGCGGATGCGCTGGGCCTTCCGCCGGCCGCCCCGCGACCGCGGAGCTCCCGGCCAGGAGCAGCAGTACTGTTGGCGTGGCTCATACGTGCCGTAGCAGCCCCGACTTTGGCCGACCGGCTGCTTGGCGGCCGGGATCGTATGCGCCACAAGAGGGCCTGCGCCGTCCGGCCCGGGCCGAGCCGACCCAGCAGAGGCGCCGATCATGGACACAGCCGCGGCGGCATCGCCGCCCCGTACCGGCATCAGCCTGCGCCAGCTGCTGATGTCGCTGGGCGAGCCGCTGGTCGAGCTGCAGGCGGCGCCCGCCGGGCTGGATGTCGAGATCCGCAGCGTCGCCCTGCTCGACCCCGAGGATCCGCCGATGGCCCGCCCCGGCGAGCTGATCCTCGCCATAGGCGCCCGCGGCCGCGCCGCGTTCCCCGCGCTGCGGGCCGGCGGGCGCGACGGGGCGGCCGCGGTCGCGGTCAAGCTCGACGCCCCCGGCCAGGCCGCGGCGCTCAGTGAGACCGCCGTCGAGGCCGGGATCGCGCTGCTGTCCGTGCGCAGTGAGGCGCGCTGGGAGCAGGTGGACGCGCTGGCCCGGGCGGCCCTGGAGAGCGCGCCGCCGGGGCTGCCCGGAGCGGGCGACGAGGAGGGCGACCTGTTCTCGCTCGCCCAGACCACCGCCGTCCTCACCGGCGGCATCGTCAGCATCGAGGACACCGCGAACCGGGTGCTGGCGTACTCCCGCTCCACCGACTCCGACGAGGTCGACGATCTGCGGCGGCTGTCCATCCTGGGCTGGCACGGCCCCGAGGCATACCTGGCCCGGCTCCGGAAGTGGGGGGTCTTCCAGCGGCTGCGCGCCTCCGACGAGGTGATCCGCATCGACAGCCATCCGGAGCTGGGCATCCGGGCCCGGCTCGCGGTGGCGATCCGGTCCGGGGAGCGGCAGCTGGGCACCATCTGGGTGCAGGAGGGCTCGACGCCGCTGACCGACCACTGCGACCAGGCGCTGCTGGGCGCCGCCCGGGTCGCCGCACAGCATCTCGTGCGCCGCCGCCGGGAGCTCTCGGCGGGCCTCACGCTGACCCGCACCCTGGCGGCCGGGCTGCTGGAGGGCACCACCGGGCCGCAGCCGCTCGCCTCCCACATGGGCCTCGACGCCGCCCGCCCGGCGGTCGTCCTGGGCTTCTCCTACGGGACCGAGGCCCCGCCGCCGGAGCTGGCCCGCGCCGAGGTCGGCAACCTGGTCTCGGTGCACACCGCCGCCCGGCACCGCAGCGCCCTGGTCACCCAGGCCGACTCCCGGACCTACGTGCTGCTGCCGCAGCTGCCGCGCAGCATCGACCTCGGCACGCTGCGCTGCTGGGGGCAGGAGATCACCGACGCGGTCCGCCGCCACCTGGGGCTGTCGTTGCGCGGCTCGGTGGGCTGCATCGTGCCGGCGCTCGGCGAGGTCCCCGAATCGCGGCGGGAGGCGGACCGCATCCTGGACGCCATGGTGAGCGTGGGCGTCGCCACCACGGTCGCCGCGCTGCCGGACATCCAGGCGGAGGTGCTGGTCAGCGAGGTGCTGACGCTGCTCTCCAGCCACCCGGAGATGCGTGATCCGCGGCTGACCGCGCTGGTCGCGCACGACAGCCGCAACCAGGGGCAGCTGGCCGAGACCGTGCTCGCCTATCTGAACGCCTTCGGCGACGTCCGGGCCGCCGCCGCCCAGCTGCACGTGCATCCCAACACCCTCCGCTACCGGATCCGGCGGGCCGAGGAGCTGACCGGCCTCGACCTCGGCCGCCCCGACCAGCGCCTGCTGGCCATGCTGCAACTGCGGCTGCCGCCGGCCCCCTGATCCGTCACCGGGTGCAGCGGCTGTCGGTCGGTAAAACTCCTAGACTGGCCGAGATGCTCCCTTGAGCCGACGGACTGGCGATCATGAGCTCCGACAAGGCACGGCCGGGCGGTTCCGGCCGGGCGGGTGACCTCGCGAAGGCGGCCACGGCCGAACTCGACGCACAGGGGCTGATCGTCTCCTGGACCGTGGCCGCACAGCGACTGCTCGGCTACCGCGCCGAGGAGATCCTCCACCACCCCGCGGCGGAACTGCTGGCGCTGCCCGGCGACAAGGAGCGGGCGGCCGCGGTCGCCGCGTGGTGCCGGACCGGCGAGGGCTGGGGCGGTTCGGTGGCCGCGCGCCACCGCGACGGCCGCGATCTCCAGCTGGCCGTCCAGGTCACCCCGGTGCTCGACGGCGCCGGCGGGGAGCGGTGGTCGGTGTTCGCCCTGGAGGAGTGGCGGACGCCGGGCGGCGGGGTCAATCAGCTGATGCTCGAACCGTTCCTGGCGCACGCCCCGGTCGGTATGGCCGTGCTGGACACCGAGCTGCGCTACGTGTGGGTCAACGACGTCCTGGAGCGGCTGATCCCCCTCGAACGCCGGCTGGGGCGGACGGTGGACCAGGTCCTGCCGCCGCTGGAGGCCGAAGCCTTCCACGAGCGGATGCTGCGGGTCCTGCGCACCGGCACCCCGGTCATGGACTACGAATTCCGCAGCCCCACCTACGCCGACCCCAGCCAGGAGCGGGCCTACTCGGCGTCCTTCTTCGGGCTGGCGGATCCGCAGGGCCGGCGGATCGGCATCTGGTACATGGTCATCGACGTCACCGAGCGCTGGCGGGCGCAGGAGCGGCTGGCCCTGCTGAACGACGCCAGCGCCCGGATCGGCAGCACGCTGGACGTCACCCGCACCGCCCAGGAGCTGGCCGATGTCGCGGTGCCGGCGCTCGCCGACTTCGTGGCCGTCGATCTGCTGGACTCGGTCCTCCGGGGCGACGAGCCGGTGCCCGGGCCGGTCGACAGCAGTCTGCTGATGCGGCGCTGCGGCCAGCAGTCGGTCAACGAGGGCTGCCCGGAAGCGGGACTGGCGGTCGGCGAGGCCGTACGGCGCTCCCCCGCCTCGCCCATCACCCGCTGTCTGCTGGCCGGCGAGTCCCTGGTGGAGGCGGCGCTGGACCAGGCGTCCAGTGCCTGGGTCACCGAGGACCCGGCCCGCGGCGCGGTGATCCGGGCGTACGGGTTCCGGTCGGTGATGGTGGCGCCGGTGCAGGCCCGCGGGGTGACGCTGGGCGCGGCGACGTTCTTCCGCTCGCGCCGGCTGGGGCCGTTCACCGCGGACGATGTGCGGCTGGCCGAGGAGTTGGTGGCGCGGGCCGCGGTGTGCGTCGACAACGCGCGCCGCTACACGCGGGAGCGGACCGCGGCGCGGGTGATGCAGCAGAACCTGCTGCCGCACGAACTGACCGGCGGCTCCGCCCTGGAGGTCGCGTCGTGGTACTTCCCCGCGGACGCGCCGAGCGGGGTGGGCGGCGACTGGTTCGACGTGATCCCGCTGTCCGGCGCCCGGGTGGCGCTGGTCGTCGGGGACGTGGTCGGCCACGGCATCAACGCCGCGGCCACCATGGGCCGGCTCCGGACGGCGGTGCACACCCTGGCCAACCTCGACCTGCCGCCCGATGAGCTGCTGGCCCGGCTGGACGACCTGGTCATCGGCCTGGTGAAGACCTACGGCACCGAGCCGGCACCGGACACCGAGAACGCCACGGTGGCGGCCACCTTCATGGGCGCGACCTGTCTGTACGTGGTCTACGACCCGGTCAGCCGGCGGTGCTGCCTGGCGCGGGCCGGCCACCTCCCGCCCGCGGTGGCCGGGCCGGACGGCACGGTCGAGCTGGTCGACCTGCCCGCCGGTCCACCGCTGGGGCTGGGCTCGCTGCCGTTCGAGGCGGTCGAGCGTGAGCTGCCCGAGGGCAGTCTGCTCGCGCTCTACACCAACGGGCTGATCGAGACCTGCGATCCGGACATCGGGGTCGGGCTGGCCCGGCTGAGCGGCGCGCTGACGTCGCCCGGGGCGACGCTCACGGACATCGGCGGGCGGGTGGTCAAGGCGCTGCTGACCGGGCCGCCGTCGGACGACGCGGCGCTGCTGCTGGCCCGTACCCGTGCGCTGGGTGCGCACCAGGTGGCCTCCTGGGACCTGCCCGCCGATCCGGCCGTGGTCGGCAACGCCCGAGCGCTGGCCGGCCGGCAGCTGGCCGAATGGGGCATGGACGAGCTGCAGTTCACCACGGAGCTGGTCGTCAGCGAGCTGGTCACCAACGCGATCCGGCACGGCACCGGCCCGATCACCCTGCGGCTGATCCGGCAGGACGGGCTGATCTGCGAGGTCTCCGACGGCGGCAGCACCGCGCCGCATCTGCGCCATGCGCGGACGACCGACGAGGGCGGCCGCGGGCTGTTCATCATCGCCCAGATGACCCGGCGCTGGGGCACCCGCTACACACCGACCGGCAAGATCATCTGGGCCGAGCAGGACCTGCCGTCCGAGGCGGAGGCGGGGTGACGGCCCGGCCCGGCGGTGATCGTCGCGAGCCGGGACATCCGCATCCGCCCGGCCCGGTCACGGCCGCGGGTGTTCCAGTACGTCCTTGAGCGTTGCCAGTTCGGTGTCGACCAGCGCGGTCTGGTGGAGGAAGTCCTCGTCGGAGAGGGTCGGCGGGCGGAAGAACGTGATCATGAAGTCGGCGCCGGTGCCGTTGGGCACGACGCGGGCGGGCACCTGCCAGGAGGCGGTGTCATCGAGGTAGTCGTGGTCCAGGACGCCCAGGGCGGCGTGCGGGCGGATCCGGAGCCTGGCGGGCCCCTGCGGGGTGGCCATCCGCCACCATTGCGGGTCCTCGGTGGGTTCGACGGACCGGACGTTCACCACGGCCCACTGCGGCCAGTTGGCCGGGTCGGCGAGGAAGGCGAACACCTCGTCCGGCGGGCGGTCGATGGTGACGGTCTTGGTGACCGAGCGGCTGGTGTTCATGGCGGGCCCTTTCCGGTGCCGTGCTGTGTGCATAGCCATTGCATATAGACATCACGTTGCTGCTCTGACAGCATCTTGTCAAGAGCGCGGAGGCGGTCCGACGAGGGGCGCCGGAAGGAGGACCGAGTGCCGGACGAAATGGCTCTGCTGGTGGCCGATGTCTTCGAGGCCGCCGGGGCGCTGCGCCGCCTGGGCGAGCGCACCGCACAGGCGGAAGGACTCACCCAGGCCAGGTGGCAGGTGCTGAGCGTGGTGTCGGACGCACCGGTGACGGTGCCGCAGGCGGCCCGGCGGCTCGGGGTCAGCCGGCAGAACGTGCAGCGGGTGGCCAACGACCTCGCGGACCTGGGCCACCTCACCTTCGAACCCAACCCGGATCACCGTGGTTCCCCGCTGCTGGTGCTCACACCCGACGGGCGGCGGGCGCTGGCCCGCGTCACCGAGCGCGCCACCGCCGTCCACCGCGCCCTGGCCCCCGCGCTCCCGGCGTCCGCGGTCACCGAAACCCGGGCGTTCCTGCACCGCCTGCTCGCCGAGCTGGACCGCCGGGAAAGCGCCGAGGGCGGGCGCACCCCGCACCGGAAGGAGCCCTCGTAGGCGGTCGGCAACGAATTCCGCATTGGCCGGTCGCACAGCCATCAGGGGTGACTTTGTCGTCCCTCACAAATACGCCGCCGTGCATCGCCACATACGCTGACGCAAATCCATTCGGACGTGATGCCGCTCACCTCTCACGAGGAGGCCGGGCACGCTGCGGCGGCGCGATCAGCGCTCCCCACCCGCGCGAGCATCCGGAATCCGCGGCCCCGTGCCGCCGCTTTCGACATTCGACAGGGCCATGATCGCCACCTGCCAGCACCCGGCCCTGTCGTGCGTCCAGACCGAGGCGATCCCAGCAGTCACCCCGTGCATGACCCCTCCAAACCCTCAACGGATGTCGCAATGACCACACCTCCCCAGAGCCATCTGACCGCTCCGCCCGCACCCCCGGAAGGCGGGGCGGCGTCGCAGCAGTCAGGACTGCGCTCCGGCCTCAAGAACCGCCACCTGTCCATGATCGCCGTGGGCGGGGTCATCGGCGCCGGCCTGTTCGTCGGCTCCGGGTCGGGCATCGCCGCGGCCGGCCCCGGCATCCTGCTCTCCTACGCCCTGGTCGGCGCGCTGGTCGTGTTCGTCATGCGGATGCTCGGCGAGATGGCGGCGGCCAACCCGACCTCCGGCTCCTTCTCCGCGTACGCGGACCGGGCGCTCGGCCGCTGGGCGGGCTTCTCCATCGGCTGGCTGTACTGGTTCTTCTGGGTCGTCGTGCTCGCCGTGGAGGCGACCGCCGGCGCCGCCATCCTCACGAGCTGGGTCCCGGCCGTCCCCCAGTGGGCCTGGGCGCTGATCGTGATGGTCGTCCTGACCGCCAGCAACCTCGCCTCGGTCGCCTCCTTCGGCGAGTTCGAGTTCTGGTTCGCGGGCATCAAGGTCGTCGCCATCGCCGCCTTCATCGTCCTGGGCGGCCTGGCGATCTTCGGTGTGCTGCCCGGCACCGGCCACGCCGCGACCGGCTTCGGCAACCTGACCTCGCACGGCGGATTCCTGCCCCACGGGCCCAGCGCGATCCTCACCGGTGTCCTGATGGTCGTCTTCTCCTTCATGGGCTCCGAGATCGTCACGCTCGCCGCCGGTGAGTCCGAGGACCCCGAGCGCGCGGTCACGAAGGCCACCAAGAGCGTCATCTGGCGGGTGGGCATCTTCTACCTCGGCTCGATCCTGGTCGTCGTCTCCCTCCTGCCGTGGAACGACCCCTCGATCACCAAGAAGGGCTCCTACGTCGCGGCCCTCGACTCCATAGGCATCCCGCACGCCGGCCAGATCATGAACGTCATCGTGCTGACCGCCGTGCTGTCCTGCCTGAACTCCGGCCTCTACACCGCCTCCCGGATGGCGTTCTCGCTCGGCCAGCGCGGCGACGCGCCGAAGGCCTTCGCCCGGACCAGCGCGCGCGGCGTCCCGCAGACCGCGATCCTGGCATCGGTCCTCTTCGGCTTCATCGCGGTCGGCTTCAACTACTTGTGGCCGACCACCGTCTTCCAGTTCCTGCTGAACTCCTCGGGCGCGGTCGCGCTCTTCGTGTGGCTGGTGATCTGCTTCTCGCAGCTGCGGATGCGCGGCATCATCCTGCGCGAGAACCCGGACAAGCTGGTCGTACGGATGTGGCTGTTCCCGTACCTGACCTGGGCCACGATCGCGATGATCACGTTCGTGCTGGCCTACATGCTGACCGACGACAGCGACGGCGGCGGCCGCATCCAGGTGCTGCTGTCGGTGCTGCTGGCCGTCGTGGTCGTCGGGATCTCCCTGGTCCGCGACCGGATCGGCGGCAGCTCCGACAAGACGGCGGGCCTGTCCCGCTAGCAGAACGCGAACCGTAGGGGCGGTGGTGTGCACGGCACGCCACCGCCCCGTACCATCCCCTCACCACCGCCCCCCGCCGCCCACGATTCCCCCTCGGAAGGCCAGCCCACGACGATGCCCGTCTTCAGACGCCGCAAGGACAACGTTCCCCGGATGGCCCCGGAACTCGACGACGTCACCCTGGGCCGGACCCGGAAGCGCGTCGAGACCGCCTGGTCCCGCGGCTCGCTGGACACCGCCGTGATGGCCACGATGGGGCAGCTGCTCGACGAAGTGGGCGAGGACTGGGACCGCAGGGCGCACCGGCTGGCGGTGCTGGCCGCGTCGGCCGGCCGGGGGCTGCCCGGCATCTGGCGGCGGCACAGCCCGCGCGACCCGGGCGCCCTGCTGCTGCACGCCTGGTCCGATCTCCTCCGGGCCCGCGAGCCGGGTTCCGCCGTCGATCTGGCCGAGACCCGGGAGACCTGCCGGATCGCGGCCGATCTGGCGCCGGCCGATCCCACGCCGTGGACCCTGCAGCTGGCCGTGCTGCGGCTGGAGCGCCGCCCCTCGCAGGAACTGTCGGCGATCTGGCGCGAGATCAAGGCCCGCGACCCCTGGAACCGCGAGGCGCACCTCCAGGCCCTGGGCTACCTCTCGCCAGATGAGTGCGGTTCCAGCGCCCTGGTGCTGGACCTGCTCGACGGTGTCCGCAACAGCATGCCGCCGGACGCCCCCGCCGCCGGCCTGGAACTGACCGCGCTGGTCCGCGCCCATCAGCGGGCGGTGGCCACCGGTGGGCTGTCCGCCCTGGGCGCGGGCGAGATCTGGCGCCGCCCGGACGCCGCCCGGGCCCTCGACCAGGCGGCCCGGTACTGGCCGGCACCCGGCTACCTGCACCACGCCCAGGCCATGGCGGACCTGAACGTACTGGCCTACGCGCTGATCAAGTCCGCCCGGATGGCCGAGGCGGCGATCGCCCTGCGGGCCACCAAGGGCATCGCCACGCCCTGGCCGTGGAGCCTGGACGGCGAGCCCCTGGAGCGCTTCACGCACCACTTCGAGCGGGCCACGGCGGACAGCTAGGGCGCCCCGCGTCCACCTCCTCGTCCGGGCCGCCGAAACCCGCGGCGACGTGTCCGATTGAGGGGCATACGTACGGGCGGTAGCCGGAACGGGTGGAATGCGGGGCTCTTTCCGGTCTCTCCGGAGTGCCCCGATGTCGTACCGGGGATCCCTTCCTGAAGAGCGTGGGGAGATCCGTATGCGGGACACCGTCAGCACCGGCCGCTCCGCGGCGACACGGGGCCGGCGCGTGCTGCTCCTGATCGCTCTGCTGGCCTTGTTGCACGCGGCGTTCGCCCCGGACTCCCCGGAGGCACCGCCGGCCGGTGCCGCTGCCGGAGCCTGCGCCACCCGTGCCGCGGCCCCCGTCGCGTCCGCACCGGCCGAGCGGCCGTGCACCGTGCGGGCACCGGTACTGGCCTCCGCCGACGGCGACCACCGGCATCCGGGCAGCGGCGTCCGCCATCGGTGCGTGGGGTCGGTCTGCCATCTGCGCCACCACGTCCCGACCGGGGCGACCGGCAAGGCGCTCGGGGCGTCACCGGCGGCGGCCGCCCGTACCGCGAGCGGCGTCCCGGTGTCCGGTGCCGTCCGCACCTCCGCCGCCGCCGCGCCTGCCGGGGGCGTGACCGTTCTGCGCTGCTGACCGGGCCCGGCCGCGCCCGACTGCCCCGCCCGTCGACGGGCCACCGGGGCGCGGCCTGCCGTCATCCGCTCACAGGACCGGCACCGCAGGAGAACCGGTATGCCCCGCGACATCTTCGGGGCCCTGGGCGCGCTCATCCGCGCCGAGGCCTCGCGCACCGTCCCCCGGCCGAAGACCCCTCCCCCGGACAGCTCGCCGCCGCCCGACCGGCCGCCGGCGGGCGGCCCGGCCGATCCGGCGCCGGGTGCCCCGGATGCGGCGGACACCGCGGACGCGCCGGGCAGCACCCCGGCCGTCCGCGAGCGCCGTCGGCCGCTGACCGCGCTGCTGCGCGCCCTTCGCCTCCGCCAGAAGGATCGGACCGACCCGGCCGGCGGACGCAGCGCCTCTCCCTCGTGACGAGGCGGGGCGAGGCGGACCACGAGGCCGGGGCGTCGAGGTACGTCGGCCGGGTCCGGGCGTGCCCGGGGGCCGCCCGCCGGCGCCGCACGGCGCGCTCCGCTCCCGTTTGTCCGCCTCCCTGCCCGGCGCGATGCTGGACGCATGGCCGCACACACGGCCGGAGCCCCGGCGCCGGTCTCCGGCCCTGATCTGGCGTCCGCCTGGGCCGTCGGGCGGCCCGGTCCGGTGGCCTCGGGGCCGCTGGTGGCGGTGCGGCGCCCCGTTCCCGCGCCGGGTCCCGGCGATCTGCTGCTGCGGGTCGAGGCGTGCGGGGTCTGCCGTACGGATCTCCATCTGGCCGAAGGGGATCTGCCGCCGCGCCGCCCGTCGACCGTACCGGGGCACGAGATCGTCGGCCGGGTCGTCGCCACGGGGGCGGCGGTCGGCCGGTTCCAGGTCGGTGACCGGGCCGGCGGAGCCTGGCTGCGCGGCACCTGCGGGGGCTGCCGTTACTGCCGGGCCGGCCGCGAGAACCTCTGTCCGGCCTCCCGGTACACCGGCTGGGACGCCGACGGCGGGTTCGCCGAGGCCGCCCTGGTCCCCGCGGACTACGCCTATCCGCTCCCGGAGGACCAGAGCGCCGTGCAGCTGGCGCCGCTGCTGTGTGCCGGGATCATCGGCTACCGGGCACTGCGCCGCAGCGCACTGCCGCCGGGCGGCCGGCTCGGCATCTACGGGTTCGGGGCCTCGGCGCATCTGGCCGCACAGGTCGCGCTGGCCGAGGGGGCCCGGGTCCATGTGCTGACCCGGACGGCGGCGGCCCGTCAACTCGCCCTCGACCTGGGGGCGACCTCGGCCCGCGACGCGTACGACCGGCCGCCCGAGCCGCTGGACGCGGCGGTCCTCTTCGCGCCGGTGGGCGACCTGGTGCCGGTGGCACTGGAGGCGCTGGACCGGTCGGGCACGCTCGCCATCGCCGGGATCCACCTCACCGACATCCCGGTGCTCGACTATCAACGCCACCTCTTCCACGAGCGCGATCTGCGCAGCGTGACCTCCAACACCCGCCAGGACGGCGAGGAGTTCCTGCGGACCGCGGAACGGATCGGCATCCAGGTCACCGCCAGTCCGTATGCGCTCGCCCGGGCCCCGCAGGCGCTGACCGACCTGGCCGCCGGCCGGGTGCGGGGCGCGGCGGTGCTGGTGCCCGCCTGACCGGGCGGGGGCCCGGCCCTCGGTCACGCACCGTGCCGGGGTGCACAAGCGCGGACGCCGACTGGCTCCGGCCTCGCCGGATGCCGCACCATGGAAGCAAAGCGGTAAATTACGGCATATCCGATGAAATGGCGGCGGGGTGGAGCCCTGGCCCCGAGGGCGGATACGGCAACCGTGGCGTACGACAACGGCTTCCCTCCGCGTACGGAGGCGGTGCAGGCAGTGACCACGCGGGTCCTCGGGTCGTCCGGGGCCGAGCTGACCGCCGTCTATGTCCCGGCCGAAGGGGACGGCGAACTCCACCTGGCCGAGATGGTCGGTGGCTCCGGCGTCCGCTTCGGACTGCCCGCCAGCTACGAGGTGGCCGGCAACTCCCCGGTCGCCGCGGCCTACCGCACCGGACGGCCGCAGTGGGTGGGCGCCGCCGAACTCGACGAGCCCGGCGAGGTCTCGCTCGGGGCGCTGCCGCTGGGCGACGACACCCGGCGGCTGGGCTGCCTCGTCGTCGTCGACCAGGCGACGCACGCCTTCGACGAGGACCGGAGGCACCTGTTGGAGCTGCACGCCGACCAGGTGGCCGCCGGGCTGGAGGCGGTGGCCGCCCGGGTCATGGCGCGCACCGAGCGGCAGTCGCTGCTCGGCCCCGGCCTGGGCACCCTGCGCGGCGGCGCCTTCACACTGGTGCTGCGCACCGGCCGGATCGACGCGGACGCCCTGGTGCTGGAGCTGTTCGGGATCCCGCAGCAGGAGTTCGACCGGCGGGTCGAGACGCTGCTGGAGCGGACCGCGCCGGACGACGTACCGGCGCTGATGTCGATCGTCGAACCGGGCGGGCTGCCCGTCTCCGGGCAGCAGCTGTCCTTCCGGATCCGCCGGCCCAACGGCGAACTGCGCTGGCTGAGTCTGCGCTGCCGGGTGCGGTACGACGCCGACGGGGTGCCGGAACGGATGCTGGGCGTGGTCGCCGACGCCTCGTACCTGCGCCCCAGCGCCGACGAGGTCTCCGTCGTGCAGCGGCTGTCGACCGCGCTGGCCGGTGCGACCACCATCCGGGAGGTCAGCCGGGCGGTGGTCGACGTGCTGCGGCCGCCGCTGGCCGCCAGCCGGATCGGGGTCGCCGAGCTGGAGGCCGACCGGCTCGTGGTCACCGTCCTCGATCCCCCCGAGCCGGAGTCCTGGCCCGCGAGCTGGCAGCGCGAATGGCGCAGCGAATGGCCCGACGCCTCGTGTCACGCGCTGCCCACGGTGGAGGGCGTCCTGCGGGGCGGCCATGTGGCGCTGTGGCCCCCGGGCGCGGAGCTGGAACCGGGGCTCGCGGACATCGGCCCGGGCGGGCTGGCCGTCCTGCCGCTGCCGGCCGAGGGCCGGGTGGTCGGCGTGTGCCTGCTCGGCTGGGACACCGAGCACCGGTTCGGGCCCGAGGAAAGGTCGCTGCTGACCGCGACCGCGGGGTTGGTCGGCCAGGCCCTGGTCCGCGCGCACGCCTTGGACGCGGGCCATGAGCTCGCCACCATGCTCCAGCGCAGCCTGCTGCCCCGCACCCTGCCGACGCTGGCCGGCGGGGTCACCGCGGTCCGCTACCTGCCGGCCACCATGGGCCTGGAGGTGGGCGGCGACTGGTACGACGTCATCCCGCTCTCCGACGGCCATGTGGCGCTGGTGATCGGGGACGTCGAGGGACACAGCGCGGGCGCCGCCACGATCATGGGCCAGATGCGCACCGCGATCCGGGCGTACGCGGTGGAGGGCCACCCGCCGGACGTGGTGATCGCGCACGCCAACCGGCTGCTGCTCGGCATGGAGACCGATCTCTTCGCCACCTGCGCCTATGTGGACCTCGACATGGAGGAGGGCATCGCCTGGTTCGTGCGGGCCGGGCACCTGCCGCCGGTGCTGCGGCACCCGGACGGCCGGACCGAGGAGCTGACCGTCGAGGGCGGGCCACCGCTGGGGGTCGCCGCCGAGGGCGAGTTCCCGCTGACCGAGGTCGGGCTGACGCCCGGCACGCTGCTGGTGCTGCTCACCGACGGCCTGGCCGAATCGGCCAGCCTCCCCCTGGAGGACGGGATGCGGCGGGTCTGCGAGGTGCTCGCGGCGGCCGATCCGGCCGACGCCGGGCGGGTCGCCGACGAGCTGCTGGGCAGCGCCAAGCGGCGGGACGACGACGTGGCGGTGCTGGTCCTGCGCTACGACGGCATGCGGGTCCGCCCGACCCGGGCCCACTGGGCGGTGTGGCGGCTGCCCGACGCGGTGATGCACGCCCGTCGTTTCACCGGCCGCACGCTGCGCTCGTGGGGCGTGACCGAGGAGATGGACGTGGCGCTGCTGGTGGTGTCCGAGCTGGTCACCAACGCCATCGCGCACACCCAGGGCGAGGTGCGGCTGGATCTGACGCTGGCCGCCGACCGGCTGCGGATCGCGGTCAACGACGCCTCGCCACGGGCCCCGGTCAAGCCGGCCAGCGTGGACTGGGAGGCGACCGGCGGCCGCGGGCTGCTCCTCGTCGAGGCGATGTCGGCGTCCTGGGGCTCGGTGCCGCTGAGCGGCGGCAAGCAGGTGTGGAGCGAGATCAGCCTGCAGCCGGACGAGCGGATCGAGGCCGCCCAGGCCGGTGAAGGGGGCCCGGCGTGGTGACCGGGCGCCTGCGCAGGGCCGTCGTGGCGCTGGCCGCGCTGGGACTGCTGGCCGGACCGGCGGCCTGCGGCGAGGCCGGCGGCGGGCACCGGACCGCCTCCTCCCCCGGCGCCCTGCGGATCGGCGTGCTCCTGCCGGACAGCACCTCGCGCTTCTACCGCTTCGACAAGCCGCTGATCGAGCAGCGGATCCACCAGCTGTGCCCCGGGTGCGCGGTGGAGACCGTCAGCGCCCAGCACGACGTCGCCACCCAGCAGCAGCAGATGGACGCGATGATCACCAAGCGGGTCGACGTGCTGATCCTCGACGCCACCGACTCCCGGTCGCTGCGCTCCTCGGTCGAGGACGCGCACCGGGCCGGCATCCCGGTCGTCGCCTACGACCGGCTGGCCGAGGGCCCGATCTCGGCGTACGTGTCGTTCGACGGCGCGAAGGTCGGCCGGCTGCAGGCCGAGGCGCTGCTGCGGGCGCTCGGCCCGAACGCGCGGCGCGCGCAGATCGTGATGATGAACGGCGCGGCGACCGACCCCAACTCCGCGTGGTTCAAAGGCGGTGCGCTGTCCGTCCTCCGGGGCAAGGTGCGGATCGGGAAGTCGTACGACACCGCCGACTGGCGTCCGGAGGCCGCCAACGGCAACATGACCGCCGCGATCGCGGCGCTCGGCGCCGACCACATCAACGGGGTCTACTCCGCCAACGACAGCCTCGCCGCCGGCATCATCTCCGCGCTGAAGGCCGCCAAGATCTCTCCGCTGCCGCCGATCACCGGCCAGGACGCCGAACTGCCGGCCGTTCAGCGCATCGTCCAGGGCGAACAGATCATGACCGTCCTCAAGCCCTTCAAGCCCGAGGCCGACGCCGCAGCCGCGATGGCGGTCGCGGCGGGGCGCGGTGAGCGGCTCGGCCGCCTGGCCCCCGACCGGATCAACAGCCCCACCCTGCACGACATACCGGCCGTACTGCTCACGCCCATCGAGGTGACGGCGGCGAACATCAAGGACACCGTGGTCAAGGACGGTATGTACACCATCGACCAGATCTGCACCCCCAAGTACGCCTCCGCCTGCCGGAAGGCGGGGCTCACCAGCTAAGGCAGGTACCCATGTCAGCACCTCCGCTGCTGGCGCTGCGCGGCATCTTCAAGCGGTTCGGCGCCGTGCAGGCCCTCGCGGACGTCGACCTGGAGGTCCGCGCCGGTCAGGTCGTGGCGCTCGTCGGGGACAACGGGGCCGGCAAGTCCACCCTGATCAAGGTGATCGCCGGGGTCGATCCGGCGGACGAGGGCGCCGTCGAGTGGCAGGGCCGGCCGGTGCAGATCACCCGGCCGCACGAGGCCCAGGACCTGGGCATCGCCACCGTCTACCAGGACCTCGCGCTGTGCGACAACCTCGACGTGGTCGGCAACCTCTTCCTCGGCCGGGAGATCCGCCGGGCCGGGCTGCTCGACGAGGTGGAGATGGAGCGGGTCACGCTCGGCCTGCTCGACACCCTCGCCATCCGGCTGCCCAGCGTCCGGCTGCCGGTGGCCTCGCTGTCCGGCGGCCAGCGGCAGACCGTCGCCATCTCCCGCTCGATGCTGGGCGAACCGCGGCTGGTACTGCTGGACGAGCCGACCGCGTCACTGGGCATCGAGCAGACCGCGCAGGTCCTCGACCTCGTCGAGCAGTTGCGGGAACGCGGCCTCGGGGTGCTGCTGATCAGCCACAACATGGGCGACGTCAAGGCGGTCGCGGACTGGATCGCGGTGCTCCGGCTGGGCCGCAACAACGGCTTCTTCGACGTGACCACCACGTCCCACGAGCAGATCATCTCCTCCATCACCGGGGCCACCGACAACGCGGTCACCCGCCGCGCGGCGCACTGGGAGGCGGAGCGATGACCCGGCAACGGGACGGCGCGGAGGCGGTACGCCGCGCCCGGCCGGCACCGGAGCGGGCCGGGCGGAACCCGCTCGCGGCCCTCCGGCGCCGGTTCCACAGCGGGGAACTCGGCTCGGTCCCGGTCGTGCTCGGGCTGCTGGTGGTGTGGATCATCTTCGAGAGCCTCAACGAGAACTTCCTCTCGCCGCGCAACCTGTCCAACCTGAGCGTGGACATCGCCGGCATCGGCCTGATCTCCACCGGAGTGGTGTTCGTGCTGCTGCTCGGCGAGATCGATCTGTCGGTCGGCTCGGTGAGCGGTCTGGCCGCGGCCGGTTTCGCGGTGCTCAACGTCAACCAGGGCGTCCCGGAAGGACTCGCGCTGGTCCTGGCCGTCCTCGCCGGGACCGTGATCGGGGCCGTGCAGGGCTTCTTCTTCGCGAAGGTCGGGGTGCCCGCGTTCGTGGTCACCCTCGCCGGACTGCTGGGCTGGAACGGGCTGATGCTCTACATCCTGGGCTCCGCCGGCACCATCAACCTCGACGACCAGGGCCTGCTCGCCCAGCTGACCGGCTATTACTTCACCCCGGTGGTGGCCGCGTACGGCCTGGCGGCGCTCGGGACGGCCGGCTACTTCCTCGCCTCCTACCAGGACGTCCGGCGCCGCCGGGCCGCCGGGGTGCCGGCCAGGCCGCTCGGCGAGATCGTGCTGCGCACCGGGGTGCTGGCGGCCGTCTCGCTGGCCGCTGCCTTCGTGCTCAACCAGTTCCAGGGCCTGCCGCTGGCCCTGCTGATCTTCCTGGGATTCCTGGTCGGTCTCGACCAGGTGCTGCGCCGGACGCGGTACGGGCGCATGATCTTCGCGCTCGGCGGCAGCGTGGAGGCCGCCCGCCGCACCGGCATCAACGTGGACCTGGTGCGGATCTCGGTGTTCATGGTCTCGGGGACGATGGCCGCGATCGGCGGTCTGTTCCTGGCCTCCCGGGTCACCTCGGCCACCCAGACCGCGGGCTCCGGCAACCTGCTGATGGACGCGATCGCCGCCGCGGTCATCGGCGGCACCAGCCTCTTCGGCGGCCGCGGCCGGACCTGGTCCGCACTGCTCGGTGTCCTGGTCATCCAGTCGATCGCCTCCGGGGTGGCCCTGATGGGCATCCAGACCGCCGTCCAGTTCATGATCACCGGCGGAGTACTGCTGCTCGCCGTGGTCATCGACTCCCTCTCCCGCCGGGCCCGACGGGCGCATGGTCGGGTTTGATGCCCACGTACCTGGCCGTCCCGCCGTGGTTGTTGCTCGCCGTTGCGCTTTGCGGCGCCGCGCACGCAGCCGTCTGCTGCGCCGCGGGGTGCTGTGCTTGGCCTCGGCCCACGTACTTGGCCGTCCCGCCGCGGGGCTTGCTCGCCGTTGCGCTTTGCGGCGCCGCGCACGTAGCCGTCTGTTCCGTCGCGGGGCGTCTCGTCGTTGCGCTTTGCGGCGCCGCGCACGTAGCCGTCTGTTCCGTCGCGGGGCGTCTCGTCGTTGCGCTTTGCGGCGCCGCCGCACGTTGCTGTCTGCTGCGCCGCGGGTGTTGTTCGCCGTTGCGCCTGCGGCGGGCTGGGTGGGTGTTGGGTGCGGTGACGGGCCTGCGGGGCCGGTGTTTGGGACTGCTGTCGCTTTACGTCCCAAACACCGG